>JACIWQ010000046.1 GCA_014360895.1 Thermoflexales bacterium
CAACCAGGGAATGACCCGCCGATAGAGCCCCACCGTCGCCAGAATCGCGACCGGTGCCTGCCAGCCGTTCAGGTAGTGAATCTGGTAACTGACCGGCAGGTAGGCAACGAAGAGGTTGACGACGAACCACGTCTTCAGGAAGAGTTCCCGCAGCGGGCGTTCCCGCAGGGGAACCAGGCCGTCAAAAGTGAAGAGGGCCAGCCAGAACGGGATGCCCATCACGATGAGCAGGTGGAAGGGGTCGGGCGTCCAGACACCAGCATTGACGAATTGGGCCAGGACTTCGCGCCAGAGTGGGGAGGCCGAGGTCAGGTAGACGGAATAGAAGGCCGGCGCGCAAGAAAGGATGACCAGCACCAATGGATAGAGAAGCAGGTGGGGTGACCAACCGTCCCGCGCCCAGACGATGAGCGTAAAAACCCCCACGACGGCGTAGATGAGCAGCAAGTCGTAGGCGTGGCTCCAGCCCAGGATGAAACTCAGCGCGGCCGCCGCCAGCGGGTAGCGCCACTTCCGCCGCTCGTATCCCAGGACCATCAGGGCCCAGACCGCGAACATCAGCCCCGCCGCCAGGGAGAAATGGGGGAAAGCCATCAACGCTAGGAAAGAGTTGGGCTCCACGAGGTAGACGTCCAGCGGGTAGGGCAGGCGACCGGTCAGATACTTGCCCACGACCCACACCCACCCCAGCCCCGCGCCGACGGCGACCAGCAGGAAGGCCGTCCGGCGCCAGCGTACGTCCGGCAGGAAGAAGGCGCAGAGAAGGTAAGCGGTGAACAGAAAAGCGACGCCGATGAGCACCCGCAGGATGTGGAAGACGGCGATGTGCGAAAGCCCCAGGCGGAGCCCCTGCGCGGCCAGCCACCAGAGCAGGTTGAAGAAGGCCGCCTCGTTGGGCTCCGGGGTGAGGGTATTAGGGATGAGCACGGCGCGGGTGAAGGCGCGCATCCAGGCAAAGTACTGGTTCGTGTCGGGCGGGCCCAGCGCGATGCCCATAAAGACCCGGTCGGGCGGGGCGGAGAGATAGCCGTAGACGTAGGGGAGACCGCCCAGGGCCAGCACGATGGCCGTGACCAGGGCGACGAAACGAAGTTCCTGAGGGGCGGCAGAAATGCGGTTCATTCTGTCAATGGTCCGTTTGATGGTTTTTGGTCTTCCTGTGGCTGTTGGCACTCCGGATCAAAAGCGAACCACACCTTCTCCACACCAGCCAGGAAGTGCGCAGTTGCAGTTGGGCATGCTCCCGGCGATTGGGGAACGGGTAGGCCGGGACGGCCAGGCCAGCTTTGACGGCGTAGGCGGCGGCGACGGCGATGCTCAGAAAGACAGCGGGCACAGGTCCGTAGTGCTTGCGGAAAAAGCGGACCTTGCTCCCGTAGAGGTGGGCCACCGATTCGGGGCGGCACTGGCGGCTGCTGGCCCCGCCCAGGTGGACAATCTCCACATCGGGCAGGTAGTAGACCTTCCACCCGGCGCGGTGGATGCGGTAGCAGAGGTCGGCATCCTCCGAGTACATCCAGAACTCCTCGTCCAGGGGGCCCACGGCCTCTATCACGCTCCGGCGCAGGAGCAGACAGGCGCCCGGCGCCCAGTCCACCGGGCGCGGCATCTCGCCGGGATGGGGCCGGGGGCTGGGATGATATGGTCCCCAGAGGCGCCGGTTCAAGCCGAAGGCGGAAAGGCTCTCCGAGAGGAGCGTCGGGAACCGCGCCCAGGAAGCCTGGAAGGAGCCATCGGAATTGACCAGTTTGGGCGCGGTCGCGCCGGCATCGGGGTGGGCCTTCATAAACGAGACCATCCGGGCCAGCGAGCCGGGCGGCGCAACGGCGTCGCTGTTGAGAAGAAGCAGGTACTTCCCCCGACTTGCGGCAATGGCCTGATTGGTGGCGCGGACGAAGCCGACGTTCTCCCCGTTTTCTATCAGGCAGGCCCACGGGAACTGGGCGCGTATCATCTCCGGACTGCCGTCGGAGGAGCCGTTATCCACCACAATGGTCTCGCAGAAGAGGGGGGCGACGGCTTCCGGGAGCGCCCGCAGGCAATCCGCCAGCGCGTCCCGTGTGTTCCAGTTCACAATCAAAACCGAGAGGTCTATCATTCGCGTCCTCCCTGGCCTGCCAGGCTCACCATAATCCCCAGCCAGAGCCAGGAGTAGACCGCATGGTCAAACCCGGCAATGGTCTGGGTATAAACAAACGGCACGAGCCAGTCTCCTGTGGCCATTGCCAGGATGACCCCCGCGCACCCACCCAGTGTTCCAGCGGCCAGTCCCGTGGTGAAAGACCTCTTCCCCCGTTCCTGCCGCCAGGCCCGCAGCCCGAGGGCCACCAGTGTGCCCAACAGCCAGAGGTATACTCCCAGTCCGACAATACCCAGTTGGGACAGGATGTCAATGTAGTTGGAGTGAGTCGCCATGGCTTCGTGCGGGAAATACGACATATAGTAGATCGCATACCCTGCCGGGCCGGTGCCGAAAAGGATATGGCGCCCGGTGACCCGCCAGTTGACGACCCACGCGGCCAGCCGGGTCACGCCACTTTCCGCCGACTCGCCGGAGATGACCTGCTGGATAAACCCCCGCCACTCCAGAGCCAGCAAAGCCGCTATGATGACCAGCATCACCAGGAACCACTTCCGGGATTTTAGAAACGTGAGCAAGCCGATAGCCAGGAAAGGCGGCACCCATCCGGCCAGCCAGCGGGTGTTCAGAATGAATCGGTCGTATAACCAGAGAGCCAGCAAACCGACCAGAGCGAGACGGTGCAGGCCGGAAAGTTCGCGGTTAAACAAAATCTGCCCATATATCAGGGAGACAAACCAGAGGGAGAAGAGACCGCCAGTGTTGATAAATCGGTTACCCACATTGACGATTTTGGTGAACAACAGTGTAGCCCCAATGCCAACCGTCGCCCAGTAGATGACCCGCATCCAGCGCGGGTCGGAAACGGTATCGGCAGTGAGAAGCAGGACGCCCGGCAAGAGCATCATCACCACCAGCGCGGCGATCTGAACAATGGGCCAATTCCGACTGGGAATCACCAGCGGGTCCCGAAAGATGAGGCACCAGATATAGGAGACCACGCTGACCACCAGGATGGCAATGAGGGGGCGATTGACCGGCGACGGCTTTAGCAACGGCCGTTTCTCCACCAGATTGCGGGCCAGCCACAAGCCGACCAGCAGGGCTGCCAGCACCAGGCTGGCGACAATGCGGCTCTGGGTACCCGTGGGCAGGGTGACCCGGACGAAGGCGGCGGTCAGCAGAAGCCCCAGGATGCCGGATTCGGGCCGCCGAAGGGCGATCAGCAGGAGTGGCACCGCTGCCACCGCCGCAAGGAGATAATCCGGGCGCAGGCGCAGCGCGACGTACCCCAGCATCAGGTCGGCCAGGATGACCCCGGCGATGATGAGGGGGCGGTAGAATTTCCCGAATTGAACCCAGAGTGAGCGAAGAGCCATTGGAAAATTAACAGTTAACGATGAAGATTTGTATCTTGGTGGTAAATCTGTTCCAGAAACGCGTTCAGTTGCTGACCAATAGTCCGCCAGTCGTAGCGCTCTGCCACGAGGCGGCGCCCGGCGGCGGAGAGAGATGCCCGCAGTTCTGGCGTTTCCAGAACCCGCACCACTGCTGCGGCGAAGGCCTCGGGGCCATCGGCAATGAGCAGGTCCCGCCCCGGCGTCACATCCAGGCCCTCCGCGCCTTTGGACGTGGCAACCACGGGGGTGCCCAGGGCCATCGCTTCCAAAATCTTGATCCGGGTCCCGCCGCCCAGGGTCAGCGGTGCGATGCAGACCGCGCTGCGGGCCACGCGGGGCCGCACGTCCGGCAGGTAGCCGGTCAGCACGACCCCGTCTCCCAGCGGCAGGCAGCTCAGGTCCACCCCGTCGGTGCGTCCCGTGATGTACAGAGTGGCTTGGGAGCGGGCCCGTCGGATGCGGGGGAAGACTTCCCCCAGGAAAAAGCGCATCGCCTCAAAGTTGGCTTCATAGGTGAGCGCGCCGGGGAAGACCAGTGCGTCCGGTTCCACTGGCCCGAAGTCTCCCCGGTATTGCTCCAGGTCCACCCCGTTGGGGACGACGGCCACCGGTTTTCCGTCCGGCGCCACATCCAGAACGGCCCGCCGCTCCGGTTCCGATGTGACCGTACAGCCATCTACCTCCCGCAGGAGTTCCCGCGTGTATCGGCGCTGCTTCTGCCAGGTCAGTCCGTACCGCAAGCGGGCCAGCGGGGAACGGGCCGTCCGGGCCTTCGCCCGAATCATGGAGATTTCCAGGTCTTCCACCACCCGCCGTGCTCCCCGGACTTCCAGCAGATAGGGCGCGGTGGTGACCCCCGGCCCGATTTCAAAAGCCAGCACCAGGTCGTATCGGGCGGGGGATAGGGCATCCGCCAGCCGGTTTGCCATCTCCGGGACGAACTGATCAGCCACCGCGCGGGGGTATGGCGATAGGAGGCCCCCCAGAGAGAGCCGCCGCCAGTCGGTGGGCGCCGGGAGCGCGCCCAACAGGACAATGCCCGGTGGCAGGACCTCCGGCGCGACCCGCTCTTCCTGCCCGTGAAAGAAGCAGAGCAGGTCCACCGCGTGGACCGCGCCCAGCGCGGCCAGCAGGTGGCGGAGCCGGATCCGCGCACCGTTATCCGGCGGGTAGGGAAACCAGGAACTCAGAGACAGGATTCGCATTGGGATTCTTGTCCTACCCTTTCCCTGGCGCTTTACCCCGCTTCTGTCCCAACACTCCGATACATTGGAGGGTGTGCAATCCGAACCATCCTTTTTCAAACCTCTCCCACAGCCCATTGTACGTCTTCCACCACCGCTTGGAGAGAGGGGCAAGGTTGTGAAAGAGTTTTTCTTCTATTTTGTAGAGATGCCGCAGCGCGTAGAAAGCGCGCGGATAATATTCACGGGCATAAGCGTGCACTACGGTAAATCCCGCATGCGTTAACAGGCCCTTCAATTCCTCCAGACTGAACTCCGTTTCCCAGGCACCATACTCCCATCGTCCCAAAGCCATACAGATGTGCTTATACACGGTGTACAAACTATAGCGCTGGGGGACGTCTACGGCGATATATCCTCCCTCGCGCAACACCCTCCGTTGCTCTGAAAGCAGGGGCCTGGGATCCACAAAGTGTTCCAGGAACCCCTGGTGGAAAATCACGTCAAAATATTCGTCAGGGTAAGGGATGTGATAGCCGTCGGCGCGGATGAGCCGGGGCTTCAGCCCTTTTTGCCCGAATGTGGTCGCAGCGATTTGTAGGGCTGGCCAGGATAAGTCCAGCAGGTGGACCTCGGCCCCCTGCTGGGCCAACCAACTGGCGTTTCCGCCTGTCCCGCCTCCCACCTCCAAGATACGCCGTCCCCGTACATCCATTCGGGAGCAAATGGCAGAGAGGAGTTCAGGCGTATAGTTGATGTAGCCCGAATTGGCCATTCTTCGCCAGTAGGCATCCCATTCCATCCGAGCCTAGGTCTTCTCCTTCAGAACGTTCTTGAAACCGGTCCGAACTTTCCCCTCAGGAAATCCAGGAGCCCCCACACCATAGCCCTGGCCTGACGGCGCTGGCCCTTCTCCAGAAAACCGGCCATTGTTACCAATGTGCCCCAGGCCCCCCTGGACAGCGCTCCGATTTTCTGCGGAAACGGCACGTGTTTATGCAAGAAAAGAAAACGGTTCCGGGTCATATAGTACAGAATGTAAGGCGAGTGAGTTTGGTGTGGGAGCGTCTTATGCCACATCGTGGCTTCCGGAACCAGAAGGAGTTCGTAATGGGTGCGGCGGGCGCGCACACACCAGTCTACTTCCTCCCAATACATAAAAAACCGCGCATCAAAGGGGCCCACGCGTTCCCAGGTCTCGCGCCGAATCAAAAGCGCACATCCGGCCAGGAAATCCACCGGTCGGACTTCCTTAGATTGCCCATGGTCTTCCTGATCGGTGCCGAGGTTATATGTGAAGCCATGCCGCCAGTTGATGACCCCCCCGGCAAACCAGACACGCTGGGGGGACGAGTGGTAGTAAATTTTCGGGCCCACGGCCCCTGCGCGTGGATGAGCCTCGGCCGTTTCCACCAGACGGGTGAGAATTCGCGGATGAAATTCCGTGTCGTTGTTGACGATGAAGACGTAATCAGCACCATTCTGCAAAGCATATTTCACACCAATATTGTTGCCCCCAGCATAACCCAGGTTCCTTCCGGTCTCCATGACCTCTATGCCGGGAAAGCGTTCCCGAATGACGGACGGAGAGCCGTCGGTGGAGCCGTTATCCACCACCAGGACCCGATAGCGCGGGTAATCCAGGTGAGAGAGGGACTTCAGGCATCCTAACGTATCGCCCAGACCATTCCAGTTGAGCACAACGACCGTTACCTGGGGCATCATGGCCGTGCCTCCTGCTTTGCCAGCCGGGCACGGTAGGTGTGCGCGACCTCAATCACAAAGTCGGCAAAAATCGGCCCCATCGTCTCGTTGGCGAACCGGTTGGGATGGGAGTCTGTCCCCTCCCGGTATTCCGCCCGCAACATGTTGAAGTCGGGGGCCGCCGGGTCGTCCTCCGCCAGCAGGCCGAAGAGGTCAAAGACGGCTACGTTGGGGTGGCCCGCCAGAAATTCCTCCGACTGCAGCCAGCGGGAAAGCGCCCGGGCCCGCGCGGCGGCCTCCGGCGTTGTCTCCGCCGGGTTCAGCGGCGGCGAGGTGACGATAATGAACAGATGGCGCGGGAACCGGTCCACTCGGTCCCGCATCCTCAGGTAGTACCCCTGCATCTCCCGCAATTGCTCGTCGCTCCGGATATTGCTGTTGGGAAAACAGGACTTGACGATGATGACCTCGTGCTGCAACAACCCGCTGAACGCGTTGACGGGCCACGGGAAGGCCGGCTGGGAGAAGATGCGGGCCAGACCGTCGGGGTCGGTATTGTCGCCAGGGATGCCGTAACTGTAGCCCGCCAGCGTCCCGTCCGGGCGGGTCAGCCCTTCCCAGTTGTAATCGTGGTCCCAGAAGCGGAACCCCGCCCCGGTCAGTCGCTCCCGTACGCCACCCTGGTTGATGAGATTGCGGCCCACGGAGTGGTGCAGGAAGATGACGTCGGTGAAGTCCCCGCGCCGGACGATGTCTCCCCGGTGCATAATGGCCCGCACCCGGTGGATGAGAGCCATACGCACCCCCTTGCCGCGCAGGGTCAGCCCCAACCCCACCAGGAGAAGGACGGTCAGCAAAATCAGGAGGATGATGGTCCACAGGTGGTGTTTCATTAGCAGGACCTCGGTCTGAATTAAAAATTAACAATTAAGAATTAGGGCTTCGCGCCCTCTGCGTTCTCTGCGGTGAGACGTCCCTATCGCTCCCAGCGGACCACGCGGCCTGCCGGGCGGGCAGGGTTGCCGTAGACCAGCGTCTTGGGGGGAACATCCCGCCGCACCACCGACCCGGCGCCGATGACCGAGCCCGGGCCGATGGTCACGCCCTTCATGATGATGGAGTACGGGCCGATCCAGACGTCGTCGCCGATGGTGATGGGCGCCTCAATCTCCGCCTCGCCTGTCTCCTCCAGCCAGAGCCGATGGCCGATGGAGTCAAAGATGCTGCAGTTCCAACTGATCATACAGCGGACGCCGATACGGACCTCGGTAGCGGCCATGATGCGGGTGTAAGGGCCGATGACGGTCCGGGTGCCGATGGAGAGCAGGCCCCGGGCTCCCACGTCTATAAAGCAGTGGTCAGCGATGCGCACACCGCTGCCGGTGACCAGTTGCCCGCCCCGCCGGATGATGGTTACCCCTTTGCCCAGGGCCACAATGTGGGGGGAATCAAATTGGTGCCTGCGCAGAATGCCGCGCAGACACATCGGCAGGATCCAGAGACGGAAGTCGCCCCCGAACTCCCAGAAACGGTGCCAGTAGTATCCCAGACCGGGAGCTGGTTCGCCGCTATCCGAGAGGCCCCAGGCATGTACGGTTTCCCTCATCTCCACACCTCCGCTGACTGAGTTACTGTCCTGTATATCTCCAGAAGTTCTTCCCGTTCCTGTTCCAGTGTCCGTACTGGCCCGATACCCGCCCTCAGGCGGCAAAGCAGGTCGGGGTTCTCCACCAGTTCCCGCAACCGGGCTGCCAGGTCCCGTGCGTCTCCCACCTGAAAGAGCAAGCCGTCTACCCCGTGCCGCACCATCTCCGCCATCCCGCCCAGGTCGGAAGCCAGAACCGGCACTCCCGCCGCGTGGGCTTCCAGAATCGTCAACGGCGCGTTCTCGTACCAGATGGACGGCACAACCAGCACATCCAGGCCGGAGAGGACCTCCGGGACCCGATGGTTCTCCACCGCCCCCTCAAACCGGATGCGGGGGTCCCCCTGCGCCAGGCGCCGTAGCTGCTCCGCGTAGCGGGGAAAGCGGCCCATATCCCCATAAATTCGCAGTTCGCGGACTCCATCTAAAGCGCCCAGGGAACGGAATGCCTCCACCAGGACGTGGACCCCTTTGTGGGGCGCGATCTGGCCCAGGTAGCCGACCCGAAGGCCGCTTTGCTGGTCTCCTTCAGGAGGATCCGGGCGCTGTATGGCACCGTGATCCAGCCCATACCGCAGATAGCGGATTCGGTCGGGGGGCAGACCTTCCCGCTGAACAAACATCTGCGCCAGGAAGCGGGAAGGGGCGATCAGAACATTCACGTCTTGGAGTGCGCGGCCCAGCCGTTCCCGACGCTCCCGGATAGCCTCCACTTTTGCAGACCACCCCGTCAATCGGGCCAAAGGAAGCCGGAAAAGGAGCCCCCGCGCCAGACGTCCAGCAGCGCCGCCGGTGGCCCGGTCCGGCAGCCGGTAGCGCCGCTTCTCGGTCAGCCGGCACCAGACGCATTCCCCCGGGTCATCCGGCACCCCGCAGAGCGACCCGTCGGGCCGCTGCAGGTGGATGCGGGGGCAGAGGAACCAGTAGTCATGCAGGGTCAGGATCGCCGGGATGCGCAGCGCCTGTGTTGCCTCCAGGACGCTTCCGGTGAGCAGGTAGCCGGCCTGAAAATGGACCAGGTCGGGCTGACGTTCTTCCAGGAATTGCCGAAACCACGCCCCCAACTGGGGGTTCCAGAACTCCCAGCGCGCCGGGTCGGGAGCCAGCGCCAGGTTAAAGAAGAGGCGGTGGACCGGGATCCCTTCGTACTCCCCCGAGACACAACGAGGCTCCAGCGTGCCCTCCGTGACGGACTCCACACAGACGACCTCCACCCGATGGCCCAACCGGATCAGCCCCCGGGCCAGGCGGTAGGTATAGAGTTCCGCCCCGGCGATATACCGGGGCGGGAAGTGGTGGACGGCCAGGACGATGTCCATCACGGCACCTCCCGCGAGCCCGCCCGTCGGCGCACCAGGTCGCCCAGGAGGACCGCCTCCTGCCGGCCCACGGAGCCCGTCAGGGTCAACAGGCCCAGGTAGATGGCAGCCCCCAGCGGGACGACCAGGAAGAAATTCATCCCTCGCGCCAGGAAGACGGCCACTCCCATCAGTCCCGCTGCCAGCCCTGGCTTGAAGAATACGGCCCGAAAGTCCACCGTCGCCAATTCCCGCCGCAGAAGCCAGAGGTACTGGCCGGCCAGGATCATCTCTGTCAGGACGGTGACGGCCGAGGCCGCCAGCAGCCCCCAGCGGGGAATCAACACCAGGTTCAGAGCTACATTGACGGCCGTACTCACCAGCAGCGCCCGCGCCACCTTCTTCTCCTGGTCGTGGATAATGGTCACGTTTCCCAGGAGTTCGGTCAGGAACATCAGCGGCAGCACCCAGATCAGAATCTGGAGCGGCAGGACGGACGGAGCGAACTGGTCGGTGTAGAGCAGGTGGATGAGGGGCTTCGCCAGCACCGTTGTCCCCACCGCAATCGGAATCGCGATGACAAACAGGTACTTCAATGCCTGGGTATACAGGGCTGGCATCCGCTTCGGGTCGGCCGCGTGCTGACGACAGAGAGCCGGGTAGAGGGCCAGGTTGACCGCATGGGAAACCATCATCAGCAAAAAGATGAGGTTGTAGGCCGCGTTGTACCAACCGGTGACCGCGTCTCCGTAGAAATATTGCAACAGGACGGTATCCACCTTGTACGAGAGGCCCAGGGAAAAACCGATGACGCCGAAGGGAAGCGCGGCTCTCAGCAGAGTCAGCCAAAGTCGTGGTTGCGGACGCCACGGAGCCCCGCCGGTGCGCTGGAGCAACCGCCAGCCTATCGCCGTCGCCAACATCAGGCTGCCCAGGGAGGCCACCAGCAAGCCCACAAACCCCAGCCCGCCAACCAGTGCCATTGTCCCCAGGACGACGAACCCCATCTGCTGGGTCACGTTCATCAGGGAGAGAAAGTCCAGCCGTTCGCGGGCGATGAAGAGGCTCTCCATCGGCCCTTCTACCGCGTAGATAAACAGCGTGCAGGCCGCAAGGGCCGTCCCCAGGACAAGTTCCGGCGAACGCTTCAGAGCCAGGGCCGAACCAACGATGACCACCAGCGTCCCGGCGGAGAGCATCAGGCGCAGGAGCACCGCATTGGCAAAGAGCGCCGGGGTCCGCTCCGAGTCCTTGGCGACCTCCCGCACCATGTAAGGGGCCAGCCCCAGGTCGGAAAGGATGGCGAACATTCCCACATAGGCCAGAGCGGTGGTGTAGAGACCGTATCCCGTGTCCCCCAGCCGCCGGACGACAAAAATCGCAAAGACCACCGAGAGGGCCTTCACGGTGATCTGCCCCAGCAGGCTGAAGAGAGAATTGCGGGCAATAGTAAGGGGCAGATGCTTCATATGGCTGCCCTTTCCGTCTGATCAATGGGGGCTCCTTTACCCAGTGCATCCGCGATCAGTCGCTCTACATCGTCGGGCCGGATGCGCCACCAGAGCCCGAGCCGTGCTGCGGGGAGTTTGCCGGTACGGCACCAGTGGCGGACGATCTCCTTGCTCACTCCCAGCCGGTCTGCCGCTTCGGCCACCGTCAGATAGGGCCGCTTCTTCTTCCGGCGGCGGGGTTTCCCATCCCTGCTGTAGTAGCCATAGCCGTAGAGATACCCATACGAAGAGGAACGGACCCGGTTGAAGACGACCCCCAGCAGGCGGACACCTTCCTGCCCCATCAGCCGGTCCCGCGCCTTGCGCGCCGCCGCATGGCGGGTGATCCCATCGTCCACCACCAGAAGCGTCGCATCGGCCATACTGGCTAAGAGGGTCGCCTCCGGCGGCCCCAGTACCGGGGGACTATCTATCAGGACCACGTCGGCATGGCGCTGGAGTTCCTCCAGGAGGGCCCGAAAGCGCCGGGAACCGACCAGCAAAGTCGGTTCTATAGAGGTCCGCCCCGCCGGGAGAAGCCACAGGTTCTCTATCTCTGTCCTCTGGAGGGCTTCCACCGGCAACCGTTCCGCCGGTTGTCCGTTCAGCAGGTCAGCCAGACCGACGATGTTCGGCTTTTCAAAGAACTCATGGAGTGATGGCCGCCGCATGTCCACATCCACGGCGATGACCCGGTATCCTGCCGCCGTCAGCGCGGCGGCCAGGTGGACCAGAACGAAACTCTTTCCCTCCTGAGCGCCGGGGCTGGTAATCAGCAGGGTGCGCGGCGCCCGGTCCGGATGGGAGAAAAAGATGGTGGTCTGGATACCGTGAATGCTCTCCGATAGAAGGGGAGACCCCATCTGTCCGGCCCTAATGGAAGCCCGCTCCCGATGAGCAACCTGCGGGATGGCGCCCAGAATAGGCAGCCCCAGGCTGGCCTGGACGGTGTCGTTCTCCCAGCGGAGGGAGGTATCCAGATAATCCATCAGAATCAGCGCGGCAACGGCCAGCGCCAATCCCGCCCCCCCGGCGACGGCCACAATGAGCAGAGCTCGGTTGGGAATCGGCCGTTGGGGTGGCCGGGCCGCGTCAAAGAGCGAGAGCAGGTTGGGCGACTCCGGGTTGTAGAGTTGGAGAAAGTCCGCATACCGGGCCTGGTAGGTCGTTTTCACCGTCTCCAGCGCCGCGATGCGGTCCTGAACCTCACGGATTTCCGCCGCGGAGGTCAGGACGGCCATCTGGTCGGTTAACCGGGCGATTTCATCGTCCACGCTCTCAATCCGGGCCTGCAGGTCGGCCATCTGGCGGCGAATAAAGGCCTGCTGCTCCGGGTCGCTGGCTCCATAGGCCGGGCTGCGACGGATGAGTTCATCGGCCAGGGCGTTGGCCACCAGCGCGGCCACCTCGGGGTCGGTATCCACCACCCGAATCTCCAGCAACTGCGCCCCGGAATAGATGCGGGTTTCTATTTGCTGAGCCAGTTGCTCAGGGGTCCGGGGCAATCCCAGCCGGTCAATCACCGCTTCCAGGACCGGCCCCTGTTTAGCTAATTCGGCGTATGCCCCCGCCAGTGTGGTGCTCAGGTTCATCTGCCAGGGGTCGGGGTTCAGCGTTTGGAGGCTGGTCCCCACCATCAGGGTCGCCCGGGCCTGGTAAACTGGGGGTCTCCGGGAAAGCAGGCCATAACTGACCATCATCGGAATCAGCGTGCTAATGAGCAGGAGCCACCACCACCGGCCAAGTAATCGGGTGTAATGCTGGAACATTCGGTCTCCCATTCAGTCATTCCCCCCTGGAGCGCCGTTCGCCGCAAAGTAGTATCCCACCCGCCAGCGAGTACGGATGTAGCGGGGTTGGGCAGGGTCATCCTCAATCTTCTGCCGTAAATAGCGAATGTAAACACTCAGATAGCCCACTGCGTCGCTATAGGCCGGCCCCCAGACCTGAGTCAGCAACTCCTGATGCGAGATGACCTTCCCCTGTCGGCTGGCCAGGTAGAGCAGCAGGCGAGATTCCGTCGGCGTAAGGGTTACAGGCTCCCCCTTCTTTGTGACCGTCCCCTCAGAGAAATCTATCCGCAAATTCCCGTCGTCGTAAACGGTCTGGCGGGCATTGTCGGCTGCCCGGGCAGACCGGCGGAGCAGGGCACGGATGCGGGCCTTTAGTTCTTCAAACGTGCACGGCTTCAGCACGTAGTCATCCGCCCCCAGAGATAGTCCCCGGATAACCCCGTCACGCTCGTCCACAGCCGTCAGGATGAGAACTGGGGTGTCGCAGATATAGCGCAACCGCTGGCAGACCTCCCAACCGTCCATCTCGGGCATCAGGATGTCCAGCACAATCAGGTCAGGACGGTACTCGTAGGCCTTGCGCAGACCCTCCTTGCCACTCTGGGCGGTGACAACCTCAAACCCATCCCGTTCCAGCCCCAGGCGCAACAGAGTAAGCAAACCCGGGTCATCATCAATAATCAGGACTCTCTCGTTCATGTTTGCCAACTCCTGTCTGAACAGGGCTCATCTCTTGTTGCGAACATTGTTTATCCTACCAAATACTCGTATGAGACAGGTAAAGAAAAGGTAAAAAATGGGTGAAAGAATCATCCCCTGGGGCTTTGGTGCATAAATCGGGTTTGCGAAGATGCCATCCCTAAAAATGGTCGTTTTTTTACCCCAAAGTGGGGCAAAAATGCCGCAAACACCCACAAAATACTGGCGATGTGGGGCGAGGAAGTATTTATGCACCAACGCCATCCCCTGGCACAGTTTTTGCAGTTTCGCCCGACGCTAAAGCATCGAGCTTATCCTACAAAGGCCCTTGGGGGCTCTCCGATAGATAGTTTCGCCCGACGCTAAAGCATCGAGCTTATCCTACAAAGGCCCTTGGGGGCTCTCCGATAGCCCGAAGGGCTTTGCATCTGAGCCCGACCGTTCACGGTCGGGCGTAAACCACAACACAGTTGGGCGTAAACGGCGATTGCCGAAATAATTTGTTAAAATGCAACACGGTCGGGCGTAAGCTTTTCGCGGCGCGCAGGCTGTTTCGCCTATAAAGGCCTCGCGGCCCGCCACTCCCCCACCACAATATGCCTTGACATTCCCCCAATCTCTGATATAATTTGAGCAATCGTTCAATTGAATGACTCCGCAAATGACAACAGAGAACCATCCAGGAGAAAGGGCAGAGGTCCCCATTGACAGCCCCACCATTCGGGCAATGGCCCGGACCTTCCGGGCATTGGCCGACCCCACGCGCGTGCGTATCCTGGCTGTTCTCTCCCAGGAAGAGCAGTGCGTGGGAGCGTTGGCGTCCCGGCTCGGCATCAGCGTCTCGGCCGTCTCCCATCAGTTGCGCTATCTCCGCCAGATGCGGCTGGTCCGCCGAAGGCGGGAGGGCAAGCGGGCCCTCTACGCGCTGGACGACGACCACATTCGCGACCTCTTTCGCGACGTTCTGGACCACGTTTTGGAGAGAAGGGATGAACCCGGAGAGTAACCTGAAAACCTTTTTGCTGCGGGTGGAGGGGATGGACTGCGCCGACTGCGCTCTCCACCTGGAAAGGGCCGCCCAGGGTGTGCCGGGAGTACACCGGGCGGAGGTTTCTTTCGCCACCGGGCGGATGCGGCTGGTCGCCGAGGGGGACGGGGCGCTCCCGCAGGTGCAAGCCGTTGCCCGGGGGATGGGCTATCAGGTCCTGCCGGCGGCCCCGACGGCTGAGGGGGCCGGATGGCGGGGCTGGCTTCGCCGCCATCCTCGCGCGCTCCTCACCGCGCTCTCCGGCCTCCTGCTGGCGCTGGCCCTGGCGGCCCATCTGCTGGCGGGCCCCACTCCAGTGCGAGACGGTCTGCTGGTCATTGCCGCCATCGTGGGCGGATACCCCGTCGCCCGGGCCGGCTGGGCCGCCCTGCGCGCCACCCGCCGCCCCGATATGAACACCCTGATGACCGTCGCGGTCATCGGCGCACTGGCCGTCGGCGAGTACACCGAAGCGGGCGTGGTGGTCTTTCTCTTCTCGGTGGGGGAACTCTTAGAGGCTCTGACGATGGACCGGGCCCGAGGCGCCGTCCGCGCGCTGGTGGCGCTGCGCCCCCCGGAGGCCACCCGCTGGACGCCGGAGGGGGAAGAGCGGGTGCCGGTGGAGGCGCTGGCCGTGGGGGACCGGATTCTCATTCGCCCCGGCGAGCGTATCCCCGCCGACGGACGGATTCGGGAGGGCCGCTCGGCGGTGGACCAATCCCCCATCACTGGTGAGAGCATGCCGGTGGAGAAGGGACCCGGCGATGAGGTCTTCGCCGGGACCGTCAACGGCCCCGGCGCGCTGACGGTGGAGGTGACCCGCGCGGCGTCCGACAGCACGCTGGCGCGGATTATTCACATGGTGGAAGAAGCGCAGGAGCAACGGGCGCCCAGCCAGCGGCTGGTGGACCGATTCGCTGTCGTCTACACCCCCGCCGTGGTGGTCGGGGCGTTGCTGGTGGCGACGGTCCCGCCGCTTCTGGGCTTGGGCCCGTTCCCGGAATGGCTCTACCGCGCGCTGGTGTTGCTGGTCATCGCCTGCCCGTGCGCGCTGGTCCTCTCCACGCCCGTCGCCGTGGTGAGCGGGCTGACGGCGGCGGCCCGCGCCGGCATCCTGATCAAGGGCGGGGTCCACCTGGAGGAACTGGCCCGCCTGCGCGCCGTCGCCTTTGATAAGACGGGCACGCTGACGGTGGGGGAGCCCCGGCTGGTGGGCGGGGAGTGCGCCAACCACGTCGCCGACCGGAGGCCGCAGGAGTGCCCGGAGTGCCTGGACCTGCTGGCGAAGGCGGCGGCGGTGGAGGCCCGTTCCGGGCACCCGCTGGCCCGGGCGGTGGTGCGCGCGGCGCAGGAACTGGGCGTCGCCGACCGGTACGGCCTGGCAGAGGCCGTGGAGAGCACGCCCGGGCGCGGAGTGCAGGGACAGGTGGCCGGCCACGGGGTCCGGGTGGGCAGCCACGCCTACGTCCACGGGGAGCGGGAAGGGGACGACCCCTTCTGTCGGCGGGTGGACGCCGTCGCCGCGCGGGGTCGGACGGCGGTGGTGGTGGAGGACGTCTGCTGCGGGAACCGGGCCTACGGGGTGATAGCGGACGCGCTCCGGCCCGAGGCGTCCGCCGTCATCGGGGCACTGCGGGGGATGGGTGTCCGCCGGACGGTGATGCTCACCGGCGACCGCGCACCGGTGGCGGAGCGGGTGGCCCGGGCGGCCGGGGTGGACGAATTCCGGGCGGAACTGCTCCCGGAGCAGAAAGTGGCGGCGGTGGAGGACCTGCTGGCCCGCTACGGGACGGTCGCCATGGTGGGCGACGGGGTGAACGACGCTCCGGCGCTGGCCCGGGCCAGCGTGGGCATCGCCATGGGCGCCGCCGGCTCCGACGTCGCCCTGGAGACGGCCGACGTGGCGCTGATGGGGGATGACCTCTGGGGGGTGCCGCGCGCCGTCCATCTTGGCCGCCGGACCGTCGCCGTCATCCGCCAGAACGTGGCGTTCTCCCTGGCGACCAAAGCCGCCTTCCTGGCCCTGGCCGTGGTCGGCCTGGCGACCCTCTGGATGGCCGTCTTCGCCGACGTGGGGGTCTCGCTGCTGGTGATTCTGAACGGAATGAGAGTATTAACCGGCAGGACTAACGACCTGCCCACTCCCAGGTAAGTGCTTCTCTAACCGTCATTGTGAACCGCCGCAGGCGGCAAAGCTATCGCCTCCCCGTTAAGGTGACGGTCACCTTGAAGGTGACCGTCACCTGGGGGGGGCGGACAGCAGCCTGCCCAGAGCGCCAGCGAAGGGTGGCCCTTCGCTTCGCGCGCAGCATGAAACGGCGTGCCAGGCACCTCGGGAGTGCCTGGCACGCCGTTCCCTCCCCGAACCGCCGTCGGATCAGGCCTTTGCCTTCAGCATCTCCTCTATCCGCGCCAGCAACCGGTCCGGGTCTATCGGCTTGTGAATCCACTCGTCCACCGGGATGTACTCCCCCGATGGCACCACCCCCTGCGCACGGGCCCCCGTCAGCGATGTCACCATAATCACCGGCACGTCCTTCAACTCGGGGTCCTGCGCCATCTCCCGGCTCACGTCCAGCCCGTCCAGAATGTAGGACATCATAATGTCCAACAGCACCAGGTCCGGCTTCTCCTTCCGCATCACCTGCAGCGCCTGCTGCCCACTGGCCGCCGTCACCACCTCGTACCCCTTGCTCTGGAGAATCCGCCGGGTGAGCCGCACAAAATCCGGGTCGTCGTCTACCACCAGAATCTTCGCCATATCCGCCTCCTTATGCACAACCACGAAGGACACAAAGGTACACGAAGTGATCAAGATTTCCTTTGTGTCCTTCGTGGTTCTTAATGATGGGCCGCCTCCCGCTTCTTCTCTTCCCAGATCTCCATCGCCCGCTTCGGGCCGTAGTACCACTTCGCGTGGTGCTCCGCCGCATACTCCGCCGACGTCACCCCGAAGCGCATGCTCACCAGCCCGGCCCACATCAGCGGGTGCGCCACCGCCAGGTACAGATGCACCAGGAACATACAGACCGCAACAATCATCGCCAGGTCGTGGAACACCACCAGCCACCGGAACAGTTCCGGCGGGATCACCCCCTTCCCGAACCACATCGGGATGCCGGTGAGCCCAAAGACGGCCCAGGTGACCATCATCACCAGCCCGTTCAGTTTCTCCCCGGCGTTGAAGCGGCCCTGCGGTGGCATCACTTCGTGTTTGCCCAGCAGGTAGTAGGCGGGCGCAGCCTTCAGCCAGCCGATGTCCTCCTTCCGGGGCAGAAACTCCCGGATGTGCAGCAGCAACCGGCGGGGTTGGAAGATGTAGTAGACGATGGGCAGCAGGCCGAAGATGACCGCCGCAACCCGGTGCACCAGCCGGAAGAACTCCCCCGCCTCCCCCTGGGCCAGCGGCCGCAGGAAGGGGAAGTAGAGGACCATCCCGGTAAGAGCCAGGGGGACAAAGGTGGCAGTGTGAAGCCAGTGGCCCAGCCGTTCCAAAAAGGTGTACTTGGGAATCCACTGGATGGTGACAGCTTCCGCTCTGCCTCTCAGTTGGACGGTCATCTCACTTCCTCCATCCGAATCTTCCGGCGCACGAAGAGGAAGACGCCCAGGATGCCCGCCAGCGCCGCGCCAAAGGCCACGTTGCCCAGCGGCTGGACCACCCGCTGCCAGAAGCGGGCCAGGCCCGGCGTCTTGGGCACCGAGGGCAGCCCGTACTGCTCCGGCTCATCCAGCAGGATGCTCAGCCGGTGCAGCCCTCCGGCCTCATTCTCGCCGTAGATGCGGGCGTTCATCCCCTTCGCCTGCAACTCCGCCACCCGCGCCCGGGCCTTCTCCAGCAGTTCCCCCCGCTTGCCCCACTGCAGCGCGCCTACCGGGCAGACCTCCGCACAGGAGGGCCCCCCGATGCCCGCCCGGAGCCGGTCCTGGCAGAAGGTGCACTTGGCCGACTTCGCCGCGCCGGTCAGCGCGTTTTCCACCTGCAGGTGCGGGACACCGTAGGGGCAGAACTGGGTGCAGTAGCCGCAGCCGTTACAGAGGTCCCGGTCCAGCGCCACAAACCCCATCGGGTCGTGGTGGAGCGCGCCCGTCGGGCAGACCTCCACGCAGGCCGCGTCGGTGCAGTGCATACACTGGTAGTTGAAGAAGTGCCAGCCGACGTCCGTCCGGCGGAGTTTGATGATGTTCCAGGTGATGGCGGAGAGGCCCCGGGGGGACTCATAGATGCCCAGGGGGTCGGTGCTCTCGTTGGGAAGTTTGTTCCACCGCTTGCAGGCCATCTGGCAGGCCTTGCAGCCGACACACTTGACCGGGTCGTAGAGGATGGCCACTTCGTCGGGAGCGGCCGCGCGGGATGCGGCAACAGCCGGACGGGCGCCGGCCAGCGAGATGCCCAGCCCCAGCGCGGAGAGGCCCAGAAACTCCCGACGGCTGATGTTGACTCTGGATTTTTCGCCGTTCACGGTTCACCCCTCCTGGTGGGAACGATGCCCCACCGCTGTAGTTCCGCCAGAACGTTCTGGAGGAGAGCCTCCACCTGAGCGGCGACGGTCGGAGATAACTCCAGCCCCACCTCCAGGGAGGCCGGCTGGACGCCCCAGAGGACCACCTCGGCGGGAGCCCGCCCCAGCAGGCGGGCTGCCGCCAGCAGGTCGCTCACCCCTGCCTGATGGGGAGAGTACTTCAGGTTCAGTACGGCGGGAACCTGCTCCCCCTCCAGCCGGGCCACCGTCCCCGGCGGGGCGTCCATCTGGACGGCGTCTATGACGAGCAGATGGTCCGCCTCCTCCACGTAGGGCAGCAGGTCCAGCCCCAGCGTCCCGCCGTCCAGGATTTCCACCTCCTGCGGGAACTGGTACCGTTCCCGCAGGAGGCGGACGACGTGGACGCCCACGCCCTCGTCGCTCAGAAGGATGTTCCCCACTCCCAGGACCAGCGTCTTCACGGGCAGGTCCAATCGTTCAGGCGGATGCGGGTCACCTCCCGGCCGCGCGCGTCCAAAATATGGACGCCGCAGGCCATACACGGGTCAAAGGAGTGGATGGTGCGCAGAATCTCTATCGGCCGCTCCGGGTCGGCAATGGGCGTTCCCACCAGGGAAGCTTCATACGCTCCCGGTCGCCCCTTCGCATCCCGCGGGGAGCAGTTCCAGGTGGACGGAACCACGGGCTGATAGTTGGCAATCTTCCCGTCCACGATGTGGACCCAATGGCTCAGTGTCCCTCGGGGAGCGTCGTGAAACCCCACGCCCTTCGCCTCCTTCGGCCAGGTCGCCGGGTCCCATTTCTCGCCGTTGTGGACCGCCAGGTCGCCCCGGGCCATGTTCTCGGCCAGTTCGTCCACCCAGGCGTTCAGTTGCTCGGCGACGACCAGCGTCTCAATGCCGCGCGCCGCAGTCCGGCCCAGGGTGGAGAAGAGGGCCTCGGGCCCAACACCCAGCGCCTTCAGGACACTATCCACCAGTTCCTTCACCCGCTTCTGGCCGGAGGCATAGGCGACCAGAACGCGGGCCAACGGCCCCACTTCCATCGGTTGGTCGTCGTACCGGGGAGCCTTCATCCACGTGTACTTCCCCTCGGTGTTCAGGTACTGGTACGGCGGTTGGGGGCCGGTGTAGTTGGGGACGGTCTCGCCGTCCCACGGATGCTTGGCGACCTGGTCGCCTTCAGCGTACTGGAACCAAGAATGGGTAACGTACTCGGCGATTTTCTCCACATCCATCGGATAGACCTGGCTCAGGTCCCGGTTGAAGATCACCCCGGCCGGAAGGAGGAAGTTCCCAGCCCGGTCGGGGAATTCACCGCAGGCCAGGAAGTTGCCCAGCCCCTCGCCGATGCTCGCCCACTCGTCCTTGTAGAACGAGGCGACCGCCAGCAGGTCGGGGATGTAGACCTGCTGGACGAAGGTCAGGGCCTTCGTGAAGAGCCGTTTCAGGAAGGCCAGTTTGTCCGCGTTGAGCGCGGTTTCGCTATCCGGGTCCACCGGGATGGCCATCCCGCCCACCAGGTAGGTCTGCGGGTGAGGGTTCTTGCCGCCCAGGATGGCGTGAGCCCGGATGACGTCCCGCTGCCAGTCCAGCGCCTCCAGATAGTGGGCCACGGCCATCAGGTTCGCCTCCGGCGGCAGCCGGTAGGCCGGATGGCCCCAGTAGCCGTTGGCGAAAATCCCCAGTTGGCCGCTGCGGACGAAGGCGTCCAGTTTCTCCTTGATGGTCCGGAAATAGTCGGGGTTGGAGTTGGGCCAGTCGGAGATGGATTGCGCCAGTTGGGCAGTCTTATCGGGGTCCGCCTTCAGCGCGCTGGTGACGTCCACCCAGTCCAGCGCGTGGAGATGGTAGAAGTGGATGACGTGGTCCTGAACATACTGGATGCCACCGATCAGGTTGCGAATGATGCGGGCATTATCCGGTATCTGGATCCCCAGCGCGTCTTCCACGGCCCGGACGGAAGCCAGGGCATGGACAGTGGTACAGACGCCGCAGATGCGCTGGGTCATCAGCCAGGCATCCCGGGGGTCGCGGCCTTTCAGGATGATTTCTATCCCCCGGAACATCGTGCTGGAGGCCCAGGCTTCGGCGACACGACCGTCCTCAATACGGGCTTCAATACGTAGATGGCCTTCTATACGGGTTAAGGGGTCAATGACGATTTTCTCCGCCATGTTGCTCCTCCCCCTATGACTCCTTCTTGGCGATCTGGTTCACCGCCACCGCACCGGCCACGCCCGCGGCCACGCCGACCGCCGCGCCGATGACGCCCGCCGTGATAGGCGACATCTCCTTCACCGGCTCCACTTCGGGGTAGGTCGCCGGCGGCGTCAGGCCGTGGATGGGCACCGGCTCGTAGGCAGGCATCTCCCAGAAGTTGGGGGCCGCACAGGCGATGCAGCCGTGCCCGGCGCCCACGGGCCAACTGGTCCCCTCGTTCCACCGGATGGACGGGCAGTTCTGGAAGGCCACGGGCCCCTTACAGCCCATCTTGTAGAGGCACCAGCCCTTGCGGTGGCCCTCGTCGCCCCAGGCCTCCACGAACTCCCCGGCGTCAAAGTGGCCCCGCCGCTCGCAGTTATCGTGGATGCGGCGGCCGTAGGCAAACAGCGGCCGGCCCAGGTCGTCCAGCGCGGGCAGTTCCTTAAAGGTCAGGTAGTGGACCACCGTGGCGGTCAGATTGTCCACGTTCAGCGGGCAGCCGGGGAGGTTGACGATGGGGACGCCGGAGATGATGTCCTTCACCCCCTTGGCGCCGGTGGGGTTGGGGGGCGTCGCCGGCCAGCCGCCGTAGAAGGCGCAGGCCCCCACGGTGATGATGGCCGCCGTGTTGGCCGCCACCTCCTGGAGGATGTCCAGCGCGGTGCGCCCGGCGATGCAGCAGTAGACCCCGCCGTCGGCTACGGGGATGGAGCCCTCCACAATGGTGATGTAGCCGCCCTCTCTGATGGTATCCTGGAGGGACTTCTCCGCCGCGTGGCCGGAGGGGACCATAATGGTCTCGTGGTAGTTGAGGGAGAGGATGTCCAGCACCAGTTCGGCGACGGAGGGGCGGTTGGCCCGCAGGAGGGATTCGGTGCAGCCCGCGCAGTCCTGGAACTCCAGCCAGACCACCGGGGGCCGCCGGACGGCCTCCAGCGCGCGGGCGATCTTTTCCGCCCGGTCCACTGGCAGGGCCAGGACGCCGGCCATAATCGTGCAGAATTTCAGGAATTCCCGACGGGTAATGCCTCGGATAGCCAATTCTTCGGCAAGGGTCATAGAGCGGTCCATAAAGACACCTCCTGGTTCGGAAATAAGGGGAAATTTGGGGAAACAGTGGGGATTGTTCCGATAGGCACCTCCTGTCACATTCCGTGTTGCGTACTCCGTCCTTTGTTCAGTACGCCTCCCCGGCCAGGATCATCCGGCGGCGCTCCCGCTCAAAGGGAGCCAGGTCCGCCGCCCGCCGCAGGACGTAGAGTTGATATTCCGCCTCGGCGACCGGGTCGGTCGTGCAGAGAAGTTCGCCCCGGACAACGTCCAGCGCCAGGAAGGGCGGGGCTTCCGGAAGGATGACCAGGTCCACCCGCGCCACGTCCAGCAGGTCTTCCAGGGCCACAACCAGGTCGGCCCGCTCGGCGGCGGTGAGGGGCCGCCTGGGGGACGGGAGAACACCGATGTCCACGTCGGAGGCCGGGTGGGTAGGCTCTACGGCCTGGTCCGCCACCCGCGCGGCGATCTCCTCGGCCCGGCTACCGAAGGCATAGATAGCGATCAGGTCGTACCGTTGGGCCAGGTCGCAAAGTTTGGAGAGAAGCGCCCCACCCATCCCCACCTCACGCCTCACGTTTCACGTTTCACGCCTCACGTTTCACGCCTCACGTTTCACGCTTCACGCCTCACGCCTCACGCCTCACGTTTCACGCATCACGTTTCACGCCCTCACGCCACAAAACCAGAGATGAGAAACAACTTCCACAGGGAGCCTGAACGGGGAACATGGACTGAAGGCGCAACGGTGCCTTATCTGTTCGGGGCGCGCAGCCATCCAATGGCCCAACTCTGTGGCCAGCCCACGGGCATCGGCGGCTATCGGATTCGTGGAAGGGCCCTGCGCAGAATGAGGGGGCATCGTCCTTTCCCTGACAATGTTTATTATAACCCGCTCCGGCGCTCTGTCAAGCCGGCATCGCCCGAACGCCCGACATATAAATGACCGGCGGTCAGTTACAGGACAGCGTTTATCATACTCATTCCCCGCCCCCCTGTCCATAGCATTAAAGGACTAATTTCGGGGCAGATTTAGTCCTTTTGGGCCACACCACCTGTGCGGTTGCCCTCTGAGGCACTAATCAGTCAACGGCACCGACAGGCCCAAAGTTTATTTACCCCTGCGCCAGCCCGACCAGTACCCCCTCTCCGAACTCCGGCTCCGGGAGCCGATCCCGGAAGGGGCTGACGTCCACCTTGCGGACCATCAGGGTGCGATAAACCCCAGCGGCACGAATGTCGCCAACCAGGCAGAACCCACCAATGCGCCCGTCCCACAGCCAGATCTTTCGCAGGACGTTTCTCCCCTCCCAGCGAATTTCCTCCCCCCTTGTATGCCCTGCAACGATGACGGGCAGCCCCAGGTGCTTTAGGCTGTTCATACTATCAGCCCCCTCATAGGTCACGTTCAACCCCAGCAGGTTTGCCGCAACTACCCGCCCCTGGTAAACGGCGTTGGGCAAAATGGCGTGGACGTACCGTTCCCCGGTCAAGCGGTCCACCGTCTCGGCCACGTCGCCGCAGGCGTAAATGTCCGGATCGCTGGTCCGCTGCCTCTCGTCCACCAGCAGCCCGAAATCGCAGGCCAGGCCGGCGTCGGCGAGAAACTCCACATTGGGGCGCAGCCCCGTCGCGGCGATGAAGAGGTCGGCAGTCATCTCGGCGCCGGAACGCGTCGCCACAGCCCGAACCTCCGGCTCGCCGACAAAGGCAACGGCGTCGGCATCGGCACCCCGTATCAGGCGAATCCCCCGCCCTTCCAGTAGCCGCTCCACGATTCCGGAGACCTCCGGGTCCAGCATCGCCCGCATCACTCGGGAACGGACCAGCAGGGTCACCTCCAGTCCCAAGTCGGCCAGCAGCAGGGCGATTTCAATGCCGATAAATCCAGCGCCAACGATCAGGGCCGAACGCGCCTCTCCGCGACGGGCCCGCGCCATCAGCCGCTCCGCCGTTGAGAGCGACTTGAAATTGTAGACCCCCGGTTTGTCGGATCCCTCCACGGGAGCATAGAGCCGACCACCCGTTGCGATGACCAATTTGTCGTAGGGCAACGTCTCGCCGTCCGCCAGCCGCACCCGATGGGCCTCCGGCTCCACACCCACCACTCGGGCACCGGGCCGGTAATCCACGCCCATCCGCTGAGGGAAATCTTCCCCCCGCCAGAAGTGGAAAGGCCTGCCCGTCAGAAAATAGGCGGCCATCGCCGCCGGAGAATAGGGCGGGTAAGGCTCCTCGGTCACCATCACGATCTCGGCATCACTGCCCAGGTGACGCAGCGTCTCCACCACGGTGACGCCCGCAGGCCCTGCACCAAGGACAACAACGCGCATAGATACCTCCCGGATGGGGGCGTGCCAGGCACTTCCAACGTGCCTGGCAC
>JACIWQ010000047.1 GCA_014360895.1 Thermoflexales bacterium
GGCAACTGGAAGTCCAGTTTCATCTGCACCTGCCGGGCCTCCACATTCACCTGGCAGAGGGGACAGGCCGTCACCATCAGTTCCGCCCCGCTCTCATACGCGTTCCGCAGGACCTTCGCCGAGAGTTCCAGTGCGACGTTCGTCTGGGTGATGCCCAGACTCCCGCCGCAGCAGTCGGTCTTGTAGGACCACTCCACCGGCTCGCCGCCCAGCGCCCGGATGACGTCATCCATACAGGTGGGGTTCTCGGGGTCCTCCGCACCCGTGTACTTCGGCGGGCGGGTGGTCGCGCAGCCGTAGTAGGACGCGACCCGCATCCCCCTAAGCGGCTTCTGGACCCGCGCCCGAATCGCCTCCAACCCGGCTCGCTCCAGGAGCGTCTCCACTGCATGCAGCGTCTCCACCGTCCCCTGATACCGGTACCCGACCCGCTGCGCCACCTGGTCCGCCAGTTCGGAGCGATGGGCCATCTCGTAGGCCCCGGCGCGGAAGCGCTGGTAGCACCCCAGGCACGGCGCCACCACCTGCCGGAGCCCCATCTGCTCCACCAGCGATAGGTTCACCCCGGCGTAGTACCCCGCCAGGACCGGGTCGGTCGTGTGCGCGGGGGTGGACCCGCAGCAAATCCACCCCGGCGGCTCTATCAACTGGATGCCCAGCGCCTCACAGACGGCCCGGAAGGTATGGTCGTATTCGGTAGCAGTGGATTCCAGGGAGCAACCGGGGTAGTAGGCGATGACGTTCCCCTTCGCCTCCACCCGCTTCACCCGCTTCGGCGGACGGACAAACTCCGGCAGCAGCCGAATCTTCCGTTTGAGAATCATCGGTACGCCCAGGTCCATATCCTTGAGCGGTTGCCCAGTGAGGACGTTCATCATCCCCATCAGGCCGGCCTCGTAGAGCCGCCCCGCCACGCCGATGGTCTTCAGGAAGACCTGGGTGAAGAGTTCCACCTCCCGCACCGGCGGCTTGATGCCCCGCTTCCGGGCCTCTATGCGCAGGACGTCCATCACCCCGGCGACGTCTATGCCCTGGGGACAGCGGGTGGAGCAGGTGACGCAGGCCGCGCAGATCCACGGGGTCTTCGCCTCCAGCACCCGCTCGTCGCCCAACTGGATGGCCCGCATCACCTGGTTGGGCAAGAGGTCCATATGCTCCGCCACCGGACACCCGCTGGAACAGCGGACGCACTGGTAGCAGAGGTACGGGTTGGAGCCGGTGTGCTCCTCCACAATCTCCGCCAGCGTCTGTGCTCGGACTCGTGCTCTGGCTGCCATATACGCTCCTTATCTACCACCAAGACACGAAGACACAAAAAGTTATTTTGTTTTTAAACTTCGTGTCTTCGTGCCTTCGTGGTTCTTATTCCACCACCGGCCGGGGGAGAAGGCCGGCACCCTCCACGATGGGCCGCACCGCCTCTTCCCACTCAATGGCCATAATGTGGACGCCCGCCACGCCGGGGATTTCGCGGATTTCCTGAATCTGCTCAATAGCGATGCGGATGCCCTCCCGCTCCCAGGCCTCCTTGCGGGCCTTTTTGTCCTCTTTGGGGATTCCGGCGACGGCCGCCTCCATCCGCTCCACGTACTCTTCCCGCACGCGCATCCCCGGCACCTTGTCCCGCATATACCGGGCCGCCCCGGCGGACTTCAGGGGGCCGATCCCTGCCAGGATGTAGACCTTCTCGTGCAGGCCCATGTCCACCACCCGCTTCATAAACTCCCGGAAGCGGGGGATGTCCAGGATAATCTGGGTCTGGATGAAGTCCACCCCAGCGGCAATTTTCTTCGCCAGGCGGTACGGTCGGAAGTCAAAGGGGTCCGCGAAGGGGTTCTCCGCCGCGCCGATGAAGAAGGCCGGACGTACCCCCTTGATCTCGTCCCCGCACTGGAAGCGGCCCTCATCCCGCATATCCCGGACCATGCGGATGAACTGAATGGAGTCCAAGTCGTGGACGTTCTTGGCGGTGGGGTGGTTGCCGAAACTCTGATGGTCGCCGGTGAGGCAGAGGAGATTGCGCGCGCCCAGTGCGTAGGCGCCCAGCAGGTCCGACTGCATCGCCAACCGGTTCCGGTCCCGACAGGTCATCTGGACAATGGGCTCCACCCCCTCTTGGAGTGCCAGGACTGCCGAGGCGATGCTGGACATGCGGACGATGGCGGTCTGGTTGTCGGTGATGTTGGCCGCGTCCACCACACCCTTCAGCAGGCGGGCCTTGCGCCGGATGACCTCCGGGTCGGCGCTCTGGGGCGGACCGATCTCCGCGGTCACCACGAAGTGGCCCGCGCGCAGGAGTTTCTCCAGGTTGCTGCCGGACTTGTAGCCGTTGGTCTGGTTGCTCATCGGTTCACCTCACTCGCTCTCAGGCAATCTCAGGTCCTCCCGCACGATCTTGCGGGGGCCGCCGTCCCGGCTGCGGGACCAGTTCTTGGGCGGCTGGACCTCCAGCAGGCGCTCCACCTGCCCGAACTTGATCGCCCGCTCCCAGATGAGTTGCCAGGCACAGGGAATGTCGGGGTTGACCTCGCAGACGCCGTTCTGGGAACCGCCGCAGGGGCCGTTCAGGAGTTGCTTGGAACAGCGCGCGATGGGGCAGATACCGAAGGTCACCCCCAGAATGCAGTCGCCGCAGGCCTGGCAGCGCTCCACCCAGACGCCGTGCTCCTCCGGCAACCCCAGGAAGGTGGTGTTGAGACCCGGCAACGTGATGACGTCCGGGAAGCGCTCGTTCATCGCCTGGACGCCGATGCCGCAGGCCAAGCTGAGGACGACGTTGTAGTCCTTCAGCCGCTCCGCCAGCGGGTCAATGTATTCCCACTCGCACTGCCGCTGGACGGTGACCTCGTCCACCTCCATCGGGCGGCCCTCCAGTTGGCTCTTCATGCGGAGGGCGGAGGCCAGAATCGCCGCCTCCTTCTCGCCCCCGGCAAAGCAGACGGTCACACACGTCCCGCACCCGGCGACCAGCACCCGGCGGGCATTCCCCAGCAGGCTCAAGATTTCTTCCAGTGGTTTCTGTTCGCCGACAATCATGGATTCCTCCGTTCACGTTTCACGTTTCACGTTTCACGCTTCACGCTTCACGCATTTCGTGCTGCGTCCTCCGTAGAGGGTTGGGGCCCAGTTGGCGGATTTTCTCCGTCATCTCCCGGACGTACTCCGCAAACTGGACCGCCATGGCCGAGGAGAGGTTGACCATGCGCACCCGCTCGCCGCCCAGGCCGATTTTCTCCAGCCACTCGGCGGCGTATTTGACCCTTCGTTTGGCGTTGACATTACCTTCCAGGTAATGACACTCGCCCTCCAGTCAACCGGCCACCATCACACCGTCGGCGCCGTGCTCAAAGGCGCGGAGAATCTCCGAGACCTCCACCCGTCCGGAGCAGGGCACCTCCACGATGCGGACCCCCGTGGGGTAGTTGAGGCGCATCACCCCCGCCAGGTCCGCCGCCGCGTAGGCGCAGTAATGGCAGCAGAAGGCCAGGATTCGGGGTTCAAAGTTCTCCGTCATCGCCACCTCCGGCTCACAGGGTTAGCAAAGCCAGCAACGTCGCCCCGTAAAAACCCATCAGCAGCCCCAGACCGGGCTGGTACTCGCGCTGCAGAATCTTTGCCAGACAACGTCCGTCTTCCAGCACACGGTCCACAAACCGCCGGACCAGGTACTGGGTCCAGCGCTTCATCGCCTGGTCCCGGTGCGTATGGTCGTAGTAGCGGTCGGAGAAATAGCCGTACCGTTCCCGCTCCCCCCACGTCGCCAGACGTCCTTCCCGCAGGTAGAGGTCCAGCAACTCACTCTCAGTAAACTGGTCAAAGGCCACATTCGGATACAGTGTGGCCAGCAGCGCCTCTACCTGCGGCCTCGGACGACGGCTGTAGAACTTCGCAATCAGGCGAGATGTCCGCAGGCGATACCGCAGATAATGGCGGTAATGGGCGATCCCGTCTACCCAAAACCGGTACCCTTCACCACGATGGGTGAACCAATCCTGAATTTGATGGAGTGTCGCTCCGAAAATGTACGGGTGACCCGCTACGATAGCTCGTTCCACAAACCACCGAGCCGTTCGCCAATCGGCGAAGTGGAGCACCGGATAAAACGTGAGTGCGAAGATAGAAAAGAGATCAACAAACCTGTTGCCCTGGGCGATCAATTCGGCAACGTACGCCCCCGCGCTCCCCAGGCGGTTCCCGATGACCTCCAGCACCCATTGTTTGGTCAGGTAATAGTGGACATCGTTCTGGGCCATAGCAGCGTTGTCGGCAGCGATGAGGGAACGGTTTCGCAACAAAGCAGCGCTGTCGCTTTGTCGCAAAACCGCAACTATGCGAACTCCACCACCTCCTCCAGCGCCTCTATCTTCGCCACGATCTGCACGTCCCGGTAGTGGAGCAACTGGATGGCCTTCGCTGGGCACTCGCCCACACAGACGCCGCAGCCGTGGCACTGGGCCGGCTCAATGTAGGCCGCACCCACGATGCCCCCCACCCCAACCAGGTCCGCCCGAATGCGCGGCACCCGGTACGGGCAAATCCGCACACAGGTCAGGCACCCCACGCACTTCTCGGGGTCCACCTGCGCGACGACGCCCCCCACCTCCAGGTAGTCCCGGCTCAGAACCGTCGCCGCGCGGGCCGCGGCCGCCTGCGCCTGCGCGATGCTCTCCCCCAGGAACTTCGGGTAGTGGGCCATCCCCGCCAGGAAGAAGCCGTCGGTGGCGAAATCCACCGGGCGCAACTTCACGTGCGCCTCCAGGAAGAACCCGTCCAGGTCCACCGGCAACTTCAGCCGCGCCGCCAACCCCCGCGACCCCGGCGACGGCACCACCGGCATGCTCAACACCAGCAGGTCCGGCTCCAGCACCAACTCCTCCCCCAGCACCGGCTCCCACACCCGCACCCGCAGTCGGGAATCCGCCACCTCCACCTGCGGCTTGCGGTCAAAGTCGTACCGGACGAAGAGCACCCCGGCCCGCCGGGCCTCCTGGTAGATGCGCTCCTTGAAGCCGAAGGTCCGGATGTCCCGATACACCACCGTCACCCGGGCCTGCGGCTTATGGCGCTTCAGCATCAGCGCGTTCTTGAGGGCCGTCGTGCAGCAGATGCGGGAGCAGTACCGCTCCGCCGGCCCCACGCACTGGATCATCACCACCGAATCGGGCAGGTCCCGGCCCTCCCCCAGCTGCTCCTCAAACTCCTGCTGGGTGAGGATGCGGGGGTCCGTCCCGTAGCCGTACTCCGGCCCCCGATACTCCACCCCGCCGACGGCCACAATCGCCACGCCGTGGCGGACCTCAAACTCCCCCTCCGGCCCCCGCAGCCGGGAGACGTACTGCCCCACGAAGCCGCTGGTCTCCAGGACCTCCGTGTTCAGGTGGACGGTGATGAGCGGCTCCGCCTGGACCCGTCCGACCAGCGCGCGGGCGTAGGCTTGCGGGTCCAGCCACATCCGCTCTCCGTCCCCCGTCGCCTCCTGGAGCGAGTGGCGCAGGTGGAGCAGATTGCCCCCCAGCCGGTCCGACCGCTCCACCAGATGGACCGGGAAGCCCTGGCGGGCCAGCGTCAGCGCGGCGTTCAGCCCCGCCGCGCCGCCGCCGATGACCAGCGCCGCCTTCTCCACCGGCACGCGCGCCCGATGGAGCGGTTCCAACCGGGCCGCCTTCGCCACCGCCATCCGCACCAGGTCCTTCGCCTTCTGGGTGGCCCGCTCCCAGTCGTTCTGGTGGACCCAGGAGCACTGATTGCGGATGTTGGCCATCTCAAAGAGGTACGGGTTCAGCCCGGCCTGCCGGATGGCCTCTTGGAAGAGCGGCTCGTGCGTCAGCGGCGTACAGGCCGCCACGACGACCCGGTTCAGGTTCAACTCCTTCACCCGCTCAACGATGCGCCGGATGGAGTCCTGGGAACAGGTGTAGAGGCTGTACTCGGCGTGGACGACGCCGGGCAGCGTGGCCGCGTACTCCGCCACCGCCGGGACGTCCAGGAACCCGGCGATGTTGGACCCGCACTTGCAGACGAAGACGCCGATGCGCAGCAGCTCCTTTGTCACATCCCGCTCCGGCGGGTAGACCTCCGGCTCGGTCTGGGTCCAGCGGGCGGGCGCCAGGAGCGCCCCGGCCAGCCCCGCCGCCGCGCTGGCCTCCACCACCGACTCCGGGATGTCCTTCGGCTCCCGGAAAGGCCCGATGGCGAAGACCCCCGGTTTGCTCGTCTGCAGCGGCGCGAAGGGCACCGTCTGGCAGAAGCCGTAGGGGTCCGTCGCCACGCCCACCCGCCGGGCCAGGTCGCGGACGCTCTCCGGGACCTCCATCCCGACGGAGAGGACGACCAGGTCAAACTCCTCCTCCCGGATACCATGCCCGTTCCGGTCATCCACATACCGGATGACCAGATTGCGGGTCTTCGGGTCCTCCTTCACCGCCGAGACGCGGCATTCCACAAAGCGGATGCCGTATCGCTCCTTCGCCCGGCGGTAGAAGTCCAGGTACCCCTTGCTGAAGGCCCGCATGTCCATCAGGAAAATCGTCACCTCGGTATCCGGCTCGTGCTCTATCGCCATCATCGCCTCTTTGATGGCGTAGACGCAGCAAACCGAGGAGCAGTAGTCGTGCTTCTGGTCCCGCGAGCCGACGCACTGGATGAAGGCGATGCGTTTGGGCGTCCGGCCGTCGGACGGGCGCTGGACGTGGCCCAGGGTGGGGCCGGAGGCGTTGAGGAGCCGCTCAAACTGCAGCGACGTGACGACGTTGGGATAGCGGCCCCAGCCGTACTCCCCGGCCCTCTCGGCGTCAAAGGTGGCGAAGCCCGGGGCCAGCAGAATCGCGCCGACCTCCAGGTCTATCGTCTGCTCCACCATATCGTGGTTCACAGCCCCGGCCTGGCAGACGTAGACGCAACTGAGACACTCCGAACAGATGCCGCAGGCCAGGCAGCGGGCCGCCTCCGCCTGGGCCTCCTCGTCGGTGTATCCGGCGACCACTTCTTCAAAAGTGGAAAGCCGCTGCTCCACCGGCAGGGCCGCCATCGGGACGCGGGGTTGGATATGGACCTCACCGCGCGCGATTCGCTCATCTATCTCGGCCCGGGAAAGTTCCACCACCGGCAGTTTAGGCTTCGGCGGCGGCTCCAGGTCTTCCCCTTGCAAGTAGCGGTGGATAGCCTGCGCGACTTTGTGTCCGGCGGCGACGGCCTCAATGACGAACGCCGTCCCGGTGGCGACGTCCCCGGCGGCAAAAACGCCCGGACGGCTGGTCGCCAGCGTGTTGGGATTGACCGCGACCGTCGCCTGGTCGGTGATGCCGACGCCCGCGCTCTCCGGGATAAAGGCCAGACCGGCCCGCTGGCCCACAGAGAAGATGACGTTATCGCAAGGAATAAAGTGCTCCGAACCCGGCACGACGACCGGCCTGCGGCGTCCGGTCTCGTCGGGCAGGCCCGGCTCCGTGCGGACGCACTTCATCCCGACGACCCGCCGGTTCCCGTCGCCGACGATTTCCACCGGCGTGACCTGCCAGTGGAAGACGACGCCCTCCTCCTCCGCCCGTTCCATCTCCTCCGGGTCGGCGGTGGCCTCCTCGCGGGTCCGGCGGTAGTAGACGTGGACCTCAGCGCCCAGACGGCGGGCGGTCCGGGCCACGTCCATCGCGACGTCCCCCGCGCCGATGACAGCCACGACTTTGCCCAATTTCGGCGGGTTCCCCAGACGGACGTCCCGCAGGAAGTGGGTGTTAATGAGCACACCCTCCAGGTCCGCGCCGGGGATATTAAGCCGGATCCCCTCGTGCGCGCCGACGGCGATGAGGATGGCGTCAAACCCCTCCGCGAAGACGTCATCCAGGTTGTTCACCGGGTGGTTCAGCCGCAACTCCACGCCCAGGTCCACGATGTCCTGGACCTCCCGGTCCACAATCCACGAGGGCAGGCGGTACTCCGGCACGCCGACGCGGAGCATCCCGCCGGCGACGGGGAGGGCCTCAAAGACGGTGACGCCGTAGCCCATTTTGCAGAGGTCCTGGGCGGCAGTCAGGCCGCAGGGCCCGGCGCCGATGATGGCGACCCGTTGCGGGTACCGGCGCGGGGCCGGCTCGGGCGGGACGCGCGGTTTCGCGTACACCTTGTCGGTCACGAACCGCTTGAGGGCCCGGATGTTGATGGGCTCGTCCAGTTTGCCCCGATTGCAGGCGTCCTCGCAGCGGTGATTGCAGATGCGCCCGCAGATGCCAGGAAAGGGATTGTCCTCCTTGATAACCCGCAGCGCGTCCTCGTAGCGGCCCTCACGGATGAGCGCGATGTAGCCCTGGGCCCGCTGACCGGCGGGGCAGGCGTTGCGGCAGGGGGCGATGCCGCGCTTCTCTATGGCGTAGGCGTTGGGGACGGCCTGGGGGTAGAGTTTGTAGGCCGCGCGCTGGAAGCCCAGCCCCGCGTTGAACCGGTCCGGGATGATGACGGGGCAGACCTGCCCACACTCGCCACACCCGGTGCACTTATCCAGGTCAATGTAGCGGGGCTTCCTCCGCAGACGGACGGTGAAATGGCCTGCGTCGCCGTCCACGCTGAGGACCTCGGTATCCACCAGCAACTCTATGTTGCGGTGACGGCCGGCCTCCACCAGTTTGGGGCTGAGGATGCACATGGCGCAGTCGTTGGTGGGGAAGGTCTTATCCAGTTGGGCCATGTGCCCACCGATGGCGGACTTGGACTCCACCAGGTAGACCTTGAAGCCGGCCTCCGCCAGGTCCAGCGCGGCCTGAACCCCGGCGATGCCCCCGCCAACCACCAGAACCGAACCGACGATGCCGTTCCGCTCCATAGTGCCCCCTTCAGAATGACAGAATGACAGAATGACAGAATGACAGAATGACAGAATGACGGAATGGATTAACGGTTGGGCCGGTCGGGCTTTTGGGTAGCGCTGCGGATGATGGCCTGAAGGATGTGAATCAGTTCATTGCTTTCCCGGATCAGGTCGCGTACTTCATCATTATCCAGCAGCGCAGCCTGCACGATCTCCAGCCAGTACCGGGCCTCACGGGCTTCTTTATGGGCGATCTTCATTTTATGGACAAAGTCCCGCTTGGACTCCGCCGCGTCGGCCTCTTCTACGTTGGCACCCACTGAAGTTGCCGCCCTGACCAGTTGTCGCCCCACCTCCATTCCTGCGACGGTCCGGGGAAGCCGGTCCACCAGCCTGACCACACGGACCGCGAACTCAAATGTCCGCTCCTGAATGTCCATTCGCTGGCGGTCTGAGCGCCTTGCCCTGAACTGCGGCGGCTTACTCTCCACCGAATACACCTGCCGCATCCCGCCCCCTTTCCCATTACGCGCTTACGCCATCTTGCTCATTCTGTCATTTGGTCATTTGGTCATTCTGTCATTTGGTCATTTGGTCATTCTGTCATTTGGTCATTTGGTCATTTGGTCATTCTGTCATTTTGCCATTTTGTCATTTTGTCATTTCTGCTCATTTTGTCATTTTCAACGGGCTCGGCCCCAACTCCTTCACCCTCTCCGTCATCTTCCGCGCGGCTTCGGCGAAGGTCGCACCCATGCCGCCGGAGACGAAGACAATCTCCAGCCGGTCCCCGCCGATGCCGATTTTGTCCAGCAGCGCCTTGGCGTACTTCACCCGTGCCAGCGCGCGGTGGTTGCCGTGAACATGGTGGCAGTTGCCCAGCGGGCAGGCGACAATATAGACCCCGTCGGCCCCCTTCTCAAAGGCCTCCAGGATGTAGCGGACGTCCGCCTTGCCGGTGCAGGGGAGCCGCACCAGCCGGACGTTGGATGGGTACTTCAGCCGCAGCGCACCGGCGGTATCCGCCGCCATATAGCCGCAGTAGATGCAGGTAAAGGCTACAATCTCCGGCACGAACTCCTCGTGCCCGTTGCCGTTGACGCTCATAGCACCTCCGAAATTTTTAAAACCACAAAGGACACGAAGGACACAAAGGTTGAACTCTGGGAGTTACACTCCTCGCGCGTCCTTTGCGGTAGAGAATTTAAGCTTCTACGCTCTCCGGCACCCGCACCACAAGGGCCGGTGCAATCTCCAGCATCAACCGGCCGCGCTCCTCTCCCAGTAACTCGCTGGCATCCAGAATCTCCAGCCCAACCAGGCGTCCCTCCGGGTCGTAGTCTGCGATAATCTGGTCGCTCAGCGGCCGCGCCTGCGCCGTACCCGGCTCCAGAGAGCGAAACTGAACGTACAAAGCATCCACTTCTGCATCGTAGTAAATCCTCATCTCTTTCCTCCTCCATTCTCGCTCCCGTAATAAACCAGAACCGTTACCACAACAATTCTATCCGCTTCCTCGGCAAAGATGACATGCACCGTTTTAAAGAGGTACACCTTCTGATCTACCGGGGAAGGTTGTCCAAAGACAAACGTCCGGCTGGCCTGATACTTTCCCGCCCGCGCTGGTTCCCACGGGCCGGTCTCAATTGTTTGCACGACCTCCGCCTCTGTCGCACCGCGCAGGCACATTCTGTGCCAGGCATGCCGGGAAAAATGAATCGGTTTCAACTACCCTCCACCCACCCTTCGTCATTCTGTCATTCTGTCATTCCGTCATTCCGTCATTTTGTCATTCTGTCATTCTGTCATTCCGTCATTCCGTCATTTTGTCATTCTGTCATTCCGTCATTCCGTCATTCCGTCATTTTGTCATTCTGTCATTTTGTCATTTCGTCATTCTGTCATTCTGTCATTCTTTAATTCTGTCATTCAAATCTGCGCTACCACCTGCTCGTCCTTATACGCCAGCAACTGGATGGCCTTCGCCGGGCACTCCGCCGTGCAGGTCCCGCAGCCCTGGCAGAGCGCCGGCTCAATGTAGGCCGCGCCCTTGATGCCGCCCACGCCGATGTCCGTGTACCGCACCTTCGGGACACCGAACGGGCAGGCCCGGACGCAGGTCAGGCAACCCACGCATTTGGATTGGTCCACCCGGGCGACCACGCCGCCGATGTAAAACTGATCCTTCGTCAGGACGGTCAGCGCCCGGCCCGCCACCGCCTCGGCGTTGGCGATGCACTCCTCAATGAACTTGGGGTAGTGCGCCATACCGCAGACGAAAATCCCTTCGGCGACGAAGTCCATCGGCCGCATCTTGAGGTGGGCCTCCATAAAGAAGCCCTCCCGCGAGAGCGGCACGTCCAGCACGCGGGCCAACCGCTCCGTCCCCTCCGACGGCAGAATCGCCACGCTCAGCGCGACCAGGTCCGGATACAGCGGCACCTCCCGCCGGAGCGACGGGTCCCAGGCCACCAGTTCCAGTTGCGGGCCCACGGAGCGGATGGACGGCATATGCTCCTCGTCGTAGCGCATGAAGATGACGCCGCGCCGCCGCGCCTCGGTGTAGACCGCCTCCCGGAAGCCGTAGGTGACGATGTCCCGATACAGCACCACCACCTGGCAATCCGGGTTGAGCATCTTGATGCGGATGGCGTTCTTCATCGTGTTGGTGCAGCAGATACGGCTGCAATAGCCCACCTCGCCCTCGGGCCAGACGCACTGGATGAAGACGACCTGGCCCAGGTCGGCGATGCGCTCCGGGCGGTGGACAATCATCTCCTCCAGTTCCATAGAGGTGACGACGCGCGGGTCCCGCCCGTACATATAGACCGACCCGCGCCACTCCTGCCCGCCGGTGGCGACGATGGTCACCCCGTGGCGGACCTCCGTCTCCACCGTCTCGCCGGTGCGGGTGGTGGTGCGCAGGACGGAGCGGAAATCGCCCACGCGGCCGGTGTGGGAGACGACCTCGGTGCGGGTGAGGACGCGGATGCGCTCGTGGCCCACCACCCGGTTGACCAGGTCCCGCAGAAGCCGCTGGGGGTCTTCGCCCTCGGCTACGTAGTAGACATAGCGGAGATTGCCGCCCAGTTCCGGCTCCCGCTCCACCAGGACCACCTCGTAGCCCGCGTCGGCGATGGTGAGCGCGGCGGTCATCCCGGAGACGCCGCCACCGATGACCAGCGCGCGGGGCTCCGGCACGACGGCCTCCTTGTAGACCGGCTCCGCCAGCCGGACGCGCGCCAGCGCCGTCCGCAGCATCTCTTTGGCCTTGCGCGTCGCGCCCGCCGGGTCGTCCACGTGGACCCACGCGCAGTGCTCCCGCAGGTTGACCATCTCCATCAGGTACGGGTTCAGGCCCGCCTCGCGGATGACCTTCTGGAAGAGCGGCTCGTGGGTCCGGTGGCTGCACGCGCCGACGACGACCCGGTTCAGGTTCTGCTCCCGGATGGCCCTCCGGATGGCCTCCTGTCCGGCCTCAAAGCAGCCGTAGTCCACCAACTGGACGTGGGCGACGTCCGGCTGGGTACGGGCCCAGGCCGCCACATCCTCCACGTCCACAACGCCGTCCAGCGTGGGCGTGCAGCGGCAGAGGAAGACGCCCACCCGCAGCGGCTCGCCGCGCACGTCCCGCTCCGGGACCAACCCGTCCGGCTTCCAGAGGAAGGGGTACTCCCGGCTGGACGGGTGTTCGCCCAGGTGCTCCCGCAGGAGCCGCATCGCGTCGCCCGCCGCGCCCGCCGCGTCTATGATGGTCTCCGCAATCTCCTTGGGCGACTGGAAGGTCCCGCAGACGTAGATGCCGGGGCGGCTGGTCTCCAGCGGGTTGAATTTGTCGGTCTCGCAGAAACCGTAGGGGTTCAGGTCAATGCCCAGCACGCGCGCCAGGTCGCGGGCGCCGTCCGGCGGGCGGGAGCCCAGGGAGAGGACCACCAGGTCAAACCGGTCCTCCCGCATCCGACCCTCCTCGTCCGGGTAGCGGAGAATCAGGTCGTGGGTCTGGGGGTCTTCCTTGACCGCCGAGATGCGGCAGCGGGTGTACTCTATCCGGTACTCCTTCTGGGCCCTCTCGTAGTAGGCGTTGAACTCTTTGTTGAAGGCCCGCTCGTCCATAATGAAAATCTGGCAGTGGACGCCGGGGATGCGCTCCTTGGCGATCATCGCCTCCTTGGTGGCGTACATGCAGCAGATGGACGAGCAGTAGGGGTACTTCTGGTCCCGCGAGCCGACGCACTGGAGCCAGGCGATGCGTTGGGGGACCTTCCCGTCGGACGGGCGCAGGACGATGCCCTCCGTGGGGCCGGACCGGCTGGCCAGCCGCTCGTACTGCATGGAGTGGATGACGTTGGGGAAGCGGCCGTAGCCCAGTTCGCCGTACTCATCCGGGTCGGAGAGGGCGTAGCCCATGGAGAGGATGATGGCGCCGACGTTGAGGTCCCGCTCGTAGGGTTCCTCGTTCAGGTCCACCGCGCCCGTCGGGCAGACGGCGACGCACCGCCCGCAGGTCTCGCAGCGAGGGACTTTGTCCACCACATAGGAATCGGGCAGGGCGCGGGGAGCCATTTTGTAGATGGCCTTGCGGGTGACCAGTTCCTCCTCAAAGAAACTGGGCAGGTCCACCGGACAGACGGCGGCGCAGAGGCCGCAGTTGATGCACTTCTCCGGGTCCACGTAGGTGGGCCGGTGGCGGACGGTGACGGTGAAATCGCCCGCCCGACCCTCCACGCGAATCAGGTCGGTGTTGGTGAGAATCTCAATGTTGGGATGGCGGTTGAAGTCCAGGAACGCCGGGGAGATGGACGGCCGGGTGCAGCCGTAGCCGTGGTCGGAGGTCCCGCGGCAGAGGACGCAGTCGTGGGTGGGGAACATGTAGCCCAGTTGGGCCACCCGCCCGCCCAGCCAGGGCAGGCTCTCCACCAGATAGACCTTCAGACCGGCCTCGGCCAAGTCCACCGCGGCGCGCATCCCGCCGACGCCGCCACCGACGACCAGGACAGATGATGAGGGGTGGTGTGGAATTGCCATGCTCATCCTCACGTGCTATAATGTTCAATGCTATGAGCCGGAAAAGGAGAAAAATGGCTCGCGAAATCTCCGTTCAGGTCATCCCTCAGGGGCTCCTGGTCACTTCACCGATATTTCGGGAGTGGGGAGAGGTGGAAGTGATCCAGGAAGAAGAGCGCATTATCCTCCAGCCCAGGCGGTCCGCCAAGGGCCGTCCGATCTCCCACCACCCGGCCTTCGGCCTCTGGGCCGACCGGGAAGAGGAGAGCACAGAACTGGCGGCAGCCCTCCGGTCCCGCATAGAACACCGACAGAATGTTTCCCGCTGAGGCTCGTCTCATAGATACGAACATTCTGGTGGACCTCCTGCGCGGGCGAGAGGAGGCCCGCCAGTGGATAGACCGACTGCCCGACGACGGGCGTTTCATCTCGGTTGTAACGGCGGCCGAGTTGCTGGCAGGGGCCCGGACCGCCCGTGAGCAAGACCTTATTGAGCAGGAACTCTCGCTCTCCAGTATGGCGTGGGTTTTCTGGACTGCTTGATCGGCGCGACAGCCTTCTACTATGACCTCGTCCTCGCCACTCTGAACGAGCGGCACTTTTCTCCTCTCCCTGACCTCCGGGTAGAAAGGCCCTATTAGCCGCCGCGCCAGTTGCCAGACCTGCAAGCCCTCAAAGCCCCCCGTCGCCTCCTCCTTGCCCCCTTGCCCTCTTGCCCACTTGCACTCTTGCCTACCTGCCCCCTTGCCCACTTGCACTCTTGCCTACTTGCCCCCTTGCTTCCTTGTATAATCCGGCAGCAGAATCGGGGAAATCACGCCCGTGTTGACGCCCGCCTCCTCCAGTTCGCGGTTCCACTTTTCCAGATGGGCCAGGGTGGGCTTGCCGGGCTTCACCTGCTGGGCGTAGAGCGCGGCGTTGCGGCCCGACCGTCGGCCGAAGACCAGGATTTCCAGCAGGGAGTTGCCCATCAGCCGGTTGTGGCCGTGGACACCCGCGCTCACCTCTCCGGCGATATACAGGCCAGGGATGATAGTCGTGCCGTCGGCCCGGAGCCGCACGCCACCGTTCTGGTAGTGCAGGGTCGGATAGACCAGCATCGGTTCTTTTGTGATATCAATCCCGAAGCGGGCGAACTGGCGCACCATAGCCGGGAGCGCCCGCTGGATGGTGCCGGGGCCGTGGATGATGTCTATCATCGGCGAATCCAGCCAGACGCCCATCTGCCCGGTCGGGGTGACGACGCCGTTGCCCCGCGCACACTCCCGGATGAAGGCCGCCGACTCCACATCGCGCGGCTCCAGCGGGTAGACGAACTGTTCGCCGTATTTGTTGACCACTTGGGCGCCCAGCCCGCGCACTTTCTCCGTCACCAGCAGGCCCAGAATCTGCTCCGGGAAGGCCGCGCCGGTGGGGTGGTACTGCATGGACTCCAGGTAGCCCAGCGGCGCGCCGACCCGGTAGGCCAGGACGACGCCGTCGGCGGTGGCGCCGTAGTGGTTGGTGGTGGGGAAGCTCTGGTAGTGGAGCCGGCCGCCGCCGCCCGTCGCCAGAACAACGGCTTTCGCCTTGATGTAGCCCTTCGCGCCCGTCTCCAGGTTCATCACCACCGCGCCGGCAATCTGGCCCTGGTCATCCAGCACCAGTTCTATCGCCGGGGAGAACTCTATGACGGTGATGTCCGGCTCCCGGTTGCGGACCTCGTCCCGCAGGGTGCGCATAATCTCCGCGCCGGTGTAGTCGCGGGCGGAGTGCATCCGCCTGCGGCTGGTGCCGCCGCCGTGGACCTCTATCATCGTCCCGTCCGGCTCCTTGTCAAACATCATCCCCAGGTCTTCCAGCCACTTGATGACGAAGGGCGCGTCCATCACCAGCGCTTCCACCAGTTCCGGGACGTTGGTGAAGTGCCCGCCGCCGATGACGTCCAGGTAGTGGATCGCCGGGCTGTCGTTGGGACGGTCGGCGGCCTGGATGCCGCCCTGGGCCATCATCGTGTTGGCGTCGCCGAAGCGGAGTTTGGTCACCAGGATGACCTTCGCGCCGTTCTCCTGGGCCAGGAGTGCCGCCGACGCGCCCGCGCCGCCGCCGCCGATGACCAGGACGTCGGTCTCGGCGATGGGGTCGGAGAGGTCAAAGTCCGGGCCGATGTGGGGCCGGCCCTCCACGATGTCGGCCAGTTCCAGAGGCATCTTCTGCCCTTTGCTGACGCCGACTCGGATGGCCCGGAAGGTCTCTTCTTTGTAGTCGGGGTGGTAGGCCTTCAGAATGGCCTCCCGCTCCTCCAGCGTCATCGTCGGGAAGGTCTCCTTCAGACGCCGGGGCCGGGTCGCCTCCACCAGTCGGATAGACTCCTGCATCTCCGGCGGATAGCCGCTCATAAGCCCACTCCTTACGGAAGATTTCATCGGGTAGCAGAGAAAGCGTCTTCTTGCTGAAGCCTTTCCTGTACCCAGAGGTTCAGAAGTGTCTCCGGCGAGATGCCCCTCCGCCGGGCTACAGCGCGCACGCGATCGGCGAGAACGGCGTCCAGCGGGTAGTAGGTCGCCTCCCTCTGAATCTCCACCTCAAAATCCGCCGGACAGGTCTGCTCCCAGTAATCGGCCAGGTCGTGAACGTCCCAGAATTCGCCGATTTCCTTGTAAGACTGAGCCTTTGAAATGGAACTCCTACCTCTGCTCATACAGCCTCCGTTCTGCACGCGTCATATCCCTTGCAGATAGAACCAACGCTTGACCGTTCTTTTTGTAAACAAAGAAGACCACCAGGTATCTGCCGCTTTCCGTCTGACCCAAAGCCGCGTAGACATTCTCGCCACGCCGATGCCCTTTCTCCACAAACCGAAAGAACGGGCGACGGGCAAAAATCTCCCGCACTTCCTGCTGTGACACACCGTGTTTTTCCTGTATCTTATCAACGATTTCCGCCAGCCAGATCAGGCCTGTGATTTTCAAACCTGCTCCTTCCGGACTATAAGGCTTAAAGCCAGCGTCAAGCCGATGCGCTCGCCCGTTGCCTCATTGATGACCAGCAGTTCACCCATCTCATCCCACTGCAACTGCTCGGAGGAACTTCAATTAGCCCGAATCATTATCCGCGTCCATCCGCGTCCATCCGCGTCCAGCCTAATCTCCCGGCTCTATATCCCGCGCTTTGTACCGGGCCTTCAACTCCTCCACGCTCATATTCTTCAGCGCCTGGATTTCGGCGTCAAATTTGCCGCTCCGGATTTCCTCCAGCCGCTCCTCCAGGTGTTTGGAACGGGGGGCCAGGTAGCGGCCGTAGAGGCGACGGGCCAGAATGGCGATGTTGTACTGGGCCTCCTCGGCCGGGCAGCGGGCCGCGCAGAGGCCACACATGATGCAGTCAAAGGAGAGATCGGCCATCCGGGCGATGTCGCCGCGCATCCCGGCGGCCATATAGGCCCGGACGTCTATCTGCTGCGGACAGGCCTTGGTGCACGTCCCGCAGCCCAGGCAGCGCAGGAGTTCCGGGTAGAGGCTGAAGAGGGTCGTCGGCGTCGGCTCCAGTTGGGTGATGTCGTAGGTCGCCCGGCGGGCCGGGAAGAAGGGCAACTGGGCCAGGTACATGTTCGGCTGCACCACCGTCTGGCAGGCCAGGCCGAAGTAGAGTTTGGGGTCGCCCTGGATGCGGTAGGCGGTGGCGCAGGCACCGCAGAACCCGCCGCGACAGCCCACCCCGCGCACCAGCCGGTACCCCGCGTACTCCATCGCCTTCATAATGGTCAGCCCGGCGGGGACCATGTACTGCTTGCCCATAATGAAGACGGGTATCAGGTTCTCCCGCTCTTCGGCCATAAGAGCCTCCCTCATTCACGTTTTACGCATCACGTTTCACGCATTCACGTTTCACGTTTTACTGGCCACACGGGACGTGAAGCATGGAGCGTGAAACGTGAAGCGTGATTATCGCTCCTCTCCGACGTGCGACCACTCGTCCTCGCGGAAGGTGATCAGGGGCAGAGGCTCCTCCACGCTGCGGCCAGGAACGTAGTCAAAGACGGCCTGGAGTTGCTGGCCGACGGCCCGGAAGACCCGGCCCACCGGCAGGTCGGCGGGGCACGCGTCGGTGCAGAGGCCGCAGCCGATGCAGGAGAGCACCATGTGGTTGAGCCGGGTCAGGTGGAAGAGCATGGTGTCCGCCGGGAGCCGGTACGCGCCCTTCCGCCGGGCCCAGGCCATATACTGCATCGGTTCGTGCTCCATAACCGGGCTCTTGAAGAGGCAGGTCTTGCAGTAACAGATCGGGCAGACGGTCATGCAGTTGTGGCAACGGACGCAGGCCGCGAAAACGCCCTCCACGCCTTCCTTCTCCAGCCGTCCGCGGATCTCGGCAAAGACCGCGTCGCGGGCCTGGACGCGGCTCCGGGTGACCTTGTCCACCACCTCGGCCCGGCGGCCGTCCTCCGGCGCGGCCTCCAGGCCCAGATGCCCGGCCAGGTCATCCGGAAGGACGACGGGGATGCCCGCCGAGAGGTCGGCGCCGAAGAGTTCTACCCGGATGTCGCCGGCAACGGCAGCGAAGTTCTCGCACATCCCGCAGGCGTCCCGGAAACTGTAGCCGGATTGAGGCGCCAGGTCGCCCGTCCGCATCCCGGCCAGCAGCGCGGCCCGGTCCACGCCGCCGTTCGCGCGCATCTTCTGGTAGTCGGGGACGGTGTAGGTGCCGGGGCAGTCCACCACCACCGTCACCAAATCCTCCAGGCTGGCCTGCTGGAGTTTGACCAGTTCCACCAGCGCCCGGTACTCGCATGGGCGCAGGACGGCGGCGACGCGCCCCCGTGGCTCGCGGACGGTCACCGGCCCGACAACGCGCGCCGCGTTCAGGCCCAGCACCGGCGCCAGCGGGTCCGCCGCGTCCAAAAGGGCCGGGTCCGCCACCAGCGCGGGGGTGACCGCGCCCGCGGGCGTCTCCATCGGCACCAGAACGGCCTCCACGGCCTCCGTCTCCAAAAGCCGCTTGAGGAAGCCCCTCAGGGCCGCCAACGTGTCCTGGTTCTCAACGGGAATCCGTGCTCTCATTGGCTCTCCTCACGAGTTGCTTGTTGTAACCGTAGAGCCCGCAGAGAGCGTAGAAGAAACCTCTGCGTCCTTTGCGCCCTCTGCGGTGCGCTGCTCCTTCAGCCACTGGTCCAACCGCGCCAACCGCTGCTGGAGTTCGGCCAGGTAGGCCATCCGCTGCGGGCGGAAGAGGGCCTCCGTCGCCCGGAACTGGGGTTCCAGTGCCCGCTGCAGGGCCAGATACTGCTGCAGGCTCTCCTGCACCGTCATCCGGCGCAGCAGCCGTACTCGTTCCGCCTCCAGCGCCTCCCAGTTGACCATCACGTGATCGCGTATCGCTAATCGCTTATCGCGTATCGCTGATCGGCAAACGGAATACGCAGCACGCAACACCCTACACCGCCCACTCCCGTTTCATCGGGTTGGGCCCTTTCTCCTTCAGGTACTGGACCATCTGGGTGACCGTGTCGGCGAAGCGCTGGCCCTCCGAGGCGGAAATCCAGCGCAACCAGACCCGGTCCTCCTCCATACCGGCCTGCTTGAGGATTTCCTTGAGCGCGATGACGCGCCGCCGGGCCTTGTAGTTGCCGGATTGATAGTGGCAGTCGCCGGGATGACAGCCGCCGATGAGCACCCCGTCGGCGCCGTCCAGCAGCGCCTTCAGAACATAGGTCGGGTCCACCGACCCGGAGCACATCAGCCGGATGATGCGGACGTTGGGCGGGTACTGGATGCGGGACGTCCCCGCCAGGTCCGCCCCGGTGTAGGTACACCAGTTGCAAAGGAAGGCGACAATCTTGGGTTCAAAGCCGTTGTCGGACATACCTCCACCTCGGAATAGGTGTCTAATCTATGCCCAGAACCAGAGCAAGGGCCTGGGCGATCTCTTGCATCGCCTCATCGGAAAGTTTCCCTATGCGGCGCACAAATCGTTCTCGTGCGACCGAACGTACCTGGAACGTGTCCGCTGCAGATGTCTTCATCAATCCGTTCTCCTTATCCGGCTCCAGGCGGACCATCCATGGAGCCACCTCGTAGCGGTCCTTCCATTCAGTGATCGGGACAATTACCCGCAACGGCAAGATTCCCATTGCATCATCGTTCACTATCACTGCTGGACGGGTTTTCCGAATCTCGGCCCCAACAGTCGGGTCCAGGTTGATCAACCAGACCTCACCCCTCCGCATAAAAATCCTCTCCGTCCAGAGCCGTGAACGCGGTTAATTCAGCGTCTTCCATATAGTCGGGCAACAGAATTTCTGCCGCTTTGGCTAACTGAGACCTCCGCTCCGCACGGCTTGTAGCCTGGGCCATCCGCCGAAGGTCTTCCCGCACTCCCTGAAGCATAGACTCTATAATGGTCAACCGCTCCGGAATGGGCAAGCGGTTGAATTCTTCAAGGATTTGTTGAGTCAGATTCCTCCCTTGCCCCACCAGTACAGAGGTCATTCCCCACCTCCCGAAAGAACCTGTAGTCGGGCCGTGTTTACGTTCACCACCACACCGATCACACCTATCCGCCATTCTCGCTCTGCGGTTCAAATCACCACCCCACCAGCGCCTCCACCTGGGCCAGAATCTGGTCCGGCGTGAAGTGCTGGAGGCGGATCGCCTTGGACGGGCAGGTGACCGCGCAGGCGCCGCAGCCCTTGCAGAGAACGGCGTTGACCCGCGAGACGCCCCAGAGCGGGTCCAGCGCCGGCGCGCCGTACGGGCAGATTTCCACACACATCCCGCACCCGGCGCAGAGTTCCGGGTCCACGATCGCCGTCGCCGCCTCCATCGGGACGACGCCCCGCATCAGCGGGATGAGGGCCGAGGCCGCCGCCGCCTTCGCCTGGGCGACCGTATCCGGGATGTCCTTCGGCCCCTGGCAACACCCCGCCAGGAAGACCCCGTCCACCGCCGTATCCACCGGGCGGAGTTTCGGGTGCGCCTCCAGGAAGAAACCGTCGGCGGAGCGCGGGAGTTTCAGGAGCGCGGCGATGTCGGCGGCCTCCGGGCGCGGCTCCATCCCCACCGCCAGCACCACCAGGTCCGCTTCCTGCTCCACCGTCCGGCCCAGCAGCGTGTCCTCCACCCGCACCACCACCCGGTCGCCCCGGCGGTAAATCTCCGAGACGTTGCCCCGGCGATAGCGCACCCCTGCCCGCCGGGCCTCGTCGTAGAACTCCTCCCCCCGCTTCCCGAAGGTCCGGACGTCCATATAGAAGACGGTGACCCGCGCGTCCGGCAGGGCCTGGCGGACCAGTTGCGCCTGCTTGGCGCTGATCATGCAGCAGACACGGGAACAGTACGGGCGGCCCAGTTGCTTGTCCCGTGACCCGACGCACTTGATAAAGACCACGTCCTTCGGCGTCTTCCCGTTCACCGTCAGGTCGCCGGAAGCCAGCCGGTGCTCCAGTTCCAGTGTGGTCACCACCTGCGGGTAGACGCCGTAGCCGAACTCCGGCTTCAGGCGCGGGTCAAAGACGTTGTAGCCGGTGGCAATCACAATCGCGCCGACCTTCAGCGGCTCCTCTACCCCCTCCACTGTGGCCTCAAAGTTCCCCACGAAACCCGAAACGCCGGTGGCGCGCGCGTTCAGGTGGACGGTGATGTTCGGGTGACGCAGGACCTGGTCCACCAGCGCCGGAAGCCACGCAGAGACCGGTTCCAGGTCCGGGAAGGTGCGGTTCAGTTCGGCGACGCGGCCGCCCAGGCGTTCGCTGGCCTCCACCAGATGGACCGGGAACCCGGCGTCGGCGATGTCCAGTGCGGCGACCATCCCCGCCACCCCGCCGCCGATGACCAGCGCGCCCGGCGTGACCGGTGCCTCCCGCTCCTCCAGTGGCTCCAGGCGGGCCGCCTTCATCACCGCGGCGTAGACCAGGGCCTTGGCCTTCTCCGTCGCCTCGTGGCGGTCGTGGTGGACCCAGGAGCACTGCTCGCGGATGTTGGCCATCTCAAACTGGTACGGGTTGACCCCGCCCTCCTGGGACGCGGCGCGGAAGGTCGGCTCGTGCATCCTGGGCGAACAGGACGCCACCACCACCCGGTTCAGCCCCAGCGTCCGGGCGTCCTCCTTGATGAGGGCCTGGCCCGGCTCGGAGCACATATACGTGTAGTTGCGGGCGACGACGACGCCGGGCAGCGTGGCGGCGAACTCCGTCACCGCCTCCACGTCCACCGTCGCGGCGATGTTCGTCCCACAGTGGCAGATGTAGACACCGATGCGCGGTCTGGATCCCATAGTCGGCTCGCTTGACAGGAAGATAGAATGCGTGTACAATCATGTTAGACTGGACTCGTAAGTCCTGGGTCGGCTGCTCGTACGTAAGTACGTGCTACTCCGCCTCCGAGCGGTGAGAATCGGCCCCCAGGGTGAGTCGGTCTTTTTTGTCCCCTACAACGCCATCGCCACCAACTCGGCGATGTCCATCACTTTCATCCGCTCGGAGAGCCCCTTCACCTTCACCGCGTCGTCCAGCATCGCCATGCAGAACGGGCAGGCGACGGCAAGAATCTCGGCGCCGGTGTCGGCAGCCTCCTGGACCCGCTGGAAGGCCAACCGCCCCTCGGTGTTGGTCCCCTCAAACCACATCCGCCCGCCGCCGCCCTCGCAGCAGAGGCTCCGTTCCCGGATGCGGTCCATCTCCACAAACTTCACCCCTGGAATGGCCTTCAGGACCTCCCGTGGCTCGTCAAAAATCCTGTTCTGCTTGCCCAGGAAGCACGGGTCGTGGTAGGTGACGACTTTCTCCACCCGTCCGGTCAGGTTCAGCCGCCCCTCCTCCAGCAGACGGGCCAGCAACTGGGTGTAGTGGAGCACGTCCATCCCCAGTTTGTACTCGTGGCGGAAGGTGTTCATACAGTGCGGTGACGTCGTCACCATCCGCGCCGCGCCGACACTCTCCAGCAGAGGCTTCCCCTCCTCCACCAGCATCTCAAAGAGGCCCATCTCCCCCACCCGGCGCACCTCGTTGCCGCAGCAGGTCTCCTCCGTCCCCAGGTGGCCGAAGTCCACCCCGACGGCCTGGAGCACCCGGACCAGCGCCTTCGTCGCCGCTTGGGCGCGGACGTCGTAGGCGGAACTGCAGCAGGTGAAGAGGAGCGTCTCGCAGCCCTCCTGGGCTGGTTTGACCTCCAGCCTGTCCATCCAGGCGGTCCGGTCCTCCCGCGCGTAGCCCAGCGGGTTGCCCTGGCGGAAGATGCCCATCAGCGCGTTGCCAATGGTGCCAGGTACTTTCCCCTCCTCCACCAGCAGGCTGCGCAGGGCAATGATGACCTCCGCCGGGCGGACGTCTTTGGGACAGCGCTCCACGCAGGTGAAGCAGCAGGTGCAGTCCCAGAGTTCCTCCCGGTGGACGGGCCCGGCGATGTCGCCGATCAGCGCGCCGTAGACCAGGGAGCGGACGTTCAACGCCGTCGTTATGGAAACGGGACACCCACCGGTGCACTTCCCGCACTGGATGCAACTGAAGAGGTCCAGGCCGAGTCCGATTTCCCGTGCGTGCTGCTGGATGTCCATAAGCATTGACCCCTCCTGTTGGTTTAAACCACGAAGACACCAAGACACGAAGTTTTTTAGAGGTTTTTCCCTTTGTGCCTTCGTGTCTTGGTGGTTGTTCTCTAAAACCACGAAGACACCAAGACACGAAGTTCTTTTAAAGTTTTTCCTTCGTGTCTTGGTGGTAATTTCCAAAACCACGAAGACAACAAGACACGAAGTTTTTTGTTTTTTACTTTGTGCCTTGGTGGTTGTTCATAAAATCACGCGCTTGATGCCCTGTTTGATGACGGGCACGGGCTTTGGTGCACAAATCTGGACAAATGACGGGAAAAGGGTATGATTGGGGGTATGAAGAGGAGAAAGCGCTCTCACCCCCAACAGCCCAAGCAACAAGAAAAGCAGA
>JACIWQ010000048.1 GCA_014360895.1 Thermoflexales bacterium
TTCAGGTGACGACTCGGGTGACGGTCACCTTGAAGGTGACCGTCACCTCCGCCGTCCTCTCCGCCCTCCAGGCCCCGGAGGAGGAAATAGAGGATGAGAGGACCCAGAAGGGCGTCGGCAATCTGGTTGGAGGCCAGACGGCTGAAGTGGAGGCCGTAGTGGCCGAAGGCGACCAGGACGGCGGCCCCCCACCCCACCCACTCTCCGGCCAGTCGGCGGGCCAGGAGCCAAGTCGCCAGGACGGAGGCGGTGCCGGCCAGCGCGGAGAGGGCCCGCGCCCCGGCCACCGTGGCCCCAAAGGCCTTCATCCAGAGCCCGGCGACCAGGAAGGACATAGTGGGCACGCCGTACCAGCCGGTGGCGAAGGGGTTGCCCAGGGGCGGGCCCAGCAGACGCAATGCGGCCAGTGCCTGAGTGCCCTCGTCGCCGCCGAAGTTGGCGGGGATTCGGTCCAGAGCGACCGCGCGGGCCAGGAAGGCGGAAAGAAGCAAGAAGGCAAGAGGCAAGAAGGCAGGAGGCAGGAGACGGCACTTCGCTGCGCTCCATGCCCCACTACTAACCAGGCAATCCGCTGCGCCTTGTGCCGGACGACCAGCCGGGCCCTGCGTTTCGGCGCGGGCCTGAGGGCGAACGCGCCGCGGGGAGGCCAGGGCCAGGAGGTAGAGGAGCAGGCCGAGAACCCAGGCCCGCAGGTAGGGGGAGAAGTCGGCGGCGGGGTCGGCCCGGCGCGCGCCGACGCCGGCCCAGAGGGCTAGCAGGACCCCGACGCCCAGCAGGGCCGTCCGCAGGGGATGGGCGGCGGCATCCGCCAGCCACCGTCGGTACCAGGCCGGTCGGAAGGGGGAAGCGGCCGGGCGCTCCCGCACGCGCCGGAGGGCGATCACCCACAAAAGCGCCCCCAGCGCGCAGAAGATGACCCCGTCCCAGACATACTGGGGGAGTCGGAGGAAATACACCTGTCCCAGGGCCACCAGCCCCAGGCCCAGAATCAACAGCAGCGCGTCCGGCTTTCCCTTCATAAGACAGACCCTACCGGCAGGACGCGGATTCCCTTTCCGCGCGGCCGTCCGGTTCCCGATATGCGGTGATGAAGAGGCATCCGTTTCTTTCGGAATCCGTCTCCTGGTAGAACGGCCGCATCATTCGCTCCGTCAACCAGAGGTTCCAGCGGGAGGGGCAGATCACCCAGCGGCCGGTCAGTTTCTTCGCCACCAGGGAGGGGAGGCCGAAGTAGTGCCCCCACTCCACTGCGGCCAGCGCGCGGGGAGAAAGATACGGGCGCGCGTCCAGCAGTTGCAGGCCGGCCCGCGCCAGCCGCGCCCGCCAGCTCTCCACCCCGTCATAATGATAATGACGGGAGATGCGGTGAAAGAACTGCCGGTAGAGATGGCCCAGGGGACGGAGCCCCACCCGGTCCAGCGCCCGTCCGACGGAGAGCAGGGCCAGAAAATCGGGGCCGGGGACGGAGAAATAGAACCGCCCGCCCGGACGCAGGACCCGGGCCACCTCCCGCACCACCGGCTCCACATCCGGGATGTGCTCCAGGACGCAGTTACTGACGACGGTGCCGAAAACGGCATCCGGAAAGGGCAGACGACCGCCGTCGGCCCGCAGCAGGAGCCGGTAGGCCCGGCGCCGTCGCGCCTCCCGCAACGGCCGGGCGTCAGGGTCCAGGCCGACGTCGGGCGGACGGGGGAGGGCCACCGCGCCGAAGTGTCCATCCCCACAGCCCAGGTCCAGCACCGGCTCCGGGAAGGGCAGAGCGGCATAAAAACGGGCCTCGGTGGCCCGGAGAAGCGCCCGGAAAGCGGGCAGGTCGTTCAGATGAAGCCAGAAGAGGTCTGGAGAAGATAATTTTGTTTTTGTGGCGGCCTTGCCGCCACAAAAACAAAATTTTTCTTCCATTACCCCACCTCCACTTCCTCCGCTTCCGCCACAATATCCCGCTGACGGAGGAACTCGCGGGGACGGGGCCGAGCCTGGCGGCGCCCCAGGGCATAAAACCCGCCCAGGACCACCAGTGGAAGCCCCACGGCCAGCGAGAGGTAAGAGAGAGGGGCCAGGCGCGGCGAGGCGGAGAACCGGTCCAGGTTGAAAAGCATCACTGCGGAGGCCAGCCAGACGGTCAGGAAATTGGGGATGGCATCGCCGGAGCGGAGCAGGCGGAGGCCCGACATCCGACCTTTCGTGAAGGGATAGAAGAGGTTGCTCCCCATAAAGCCCAGTTGGTCCTCCAGGATGTGGCCGGCGAAGCCCAGGGTGGTGATCAGACCCGCCCAGAGAGGCGTCCGGGTCACGGCGCCCTGGCCCACCACCTCTATCAGCGCGGCCAGCGCGGCGACGCCCAGACCCAGCAGGACCGCCAGGGTCAGGCTGTGGGACCAGCGGCGGTGCCAGTCCAGAAAGTGAACCCGCAACCGGTCTCCCACCCGCTCAAAACGAAAGGAGGGCCCGCTGAAGATGTCTATCTTGTACTCCTCGTCGTAGGTCTCCACCAGGGGGAAATCCAGGGGGATGCGCACTTCCTCCAGGCCCTCCGGCTCCGAACCGGGAAAGGGAACCTGCCCGGTGTTGACGACGGGGCCAATGCGGACGGCGACCTGATGGGTCCGGGGGTCAAAGCGGACAATGTACTGCCGCCAGAGGTCGGCGCCCAGGCGAATGGTGTGGAGCATAATATTCCGGGACTGACCCGTCTCGTAGGCCCGCCGCATCGCTCCGACCAGGGCGTCCGCGATCCGACGCGGGTCCGGATTGGGGCCGGGGTCTATCTCCAGGTCGTATCGCTCAAAGTAGCGGGCGAACTTGAAGTCCAGCGTGTCCGGCAGAATCCCGGCGACGCCGCCCAGGACGGGGAGGAGCGACCCGTCGGCGGCCTGCCGGACCACTTCGGGAAAGAAGGTTGCCAATGCGACGCCGGTGAGGAAGTGGGTGATGCCTTTCATGGTGCAAGAGTGCAAGAGTGCAAGAGTGCAAGGGTGCAAGAGTGCAAGATGCAGGATGTAGGAAGCTATTCGGCGAACATGTCCCGGGCTTTGAACATCAGGACCAGGGCGCCGGAGTCGGAGCGGGAGCGGTGGCGTTCCCCGGCCCGGACGACCAGGGATTCCCCGGCCTGAAGGATGACCGTCGGGCCGTCGGCGTAATCTATCGCGATCTCCCCTTCCAGCACCATGTACATCTCGTCCTTGGGGTGCTGGTGGTAGAGGTAGGCCCCTTCCATTCGGGTCAGGTAGACACAGTAGTCGTCCACGAACCCCAGCGGCAAATGCTGGAAGGGCTCCTTCAGGCGGGATGCGGTCTGGGAAATGCTCTGTTTGGCTTCCACAGGTCCCTCCTTTTCCAGCCAGCAGCTACGTCGCCTCGGCCACTATCTCGGCGGATTCCAAGGCGCGCACAACGGCCAGTAAGGTGCGCTCGTCGGCCTCCAGCGCTTCTGCTGAAGGGAATCCCTCCACAAAGCGGATAGCGGCACCAGCATAGTACAGGATGTCCTGCAGGTAATCCAGAACCTGGCGTTCGCCCTTCATACCGGAACGCTCTCTGCCAGAATGCGCCTCCCGATATGAGGCCGCAGCGCGCTCTTCATCACCAGGTCTACCCGAACACCCAGCAGGTGGCCCAGGTCATCTTCCAGTTCAATAAACTGGAAGAAATCCGGCGGGGTTTCATATTCCACCAGAATATCCAGGTCGCTTCGGGCATCCTGTTCGCCCCGCACGTAGGAACCGAAGAAGGCCAGGGAACGGACGCCGTAGCGCGCCCGCAATTCGGGAAGATGTTCCCCCAGGATGCGCCGGATTTCGGTCAGAGTCGGTGCGGCGGAAGCAGACCCTCCGGTCATACTACAACTCCACGAAATAGGCCGATGCCGCCCGGTCTATCAGGTCGGGGGAGAGGGTCGGCGGGACGTTCAGGTAGCGGGCGATGTCTATGAGTTGCTCCACCAGGTCGCGGGGGTGGCAGGCCCGCAGGGGCCGCTTCGGCTTAATGTAGTGCTCCTGGAGCAAGTAGGCCAGCCCCCGGTCGTCGTAGGGCACCCCCTTTTGCTGGCAGACCCGCCGGAAAATCTCCCGGTACTCGTCAAACGTGGGGTTTTTGATCTCAATCTTGTGCCGGATGCGGCGCAGGAATGCCTCGTCCACCAGGTCCTTCGGGGCCAGGTTGGTGGCGAAGACGATGAGCACGTCAAAGGGCACCTCAATCTTCCGCCCCGTGTGCAGCGTCAGAAAGTCCACCCGCTTCTCCAGGGGGACAATCCAGCGGTTCAGGAGGTCGCGCGGCCGGACCTGTTGCCGTCCGAAGTCGTCAATCAGGAGCATCCCACCGTTGGCCTTCATCTGGAAGGGAGCCTCGTAGTACTTGTTGGTCTCGTCGTAGACCAGGTCCAGCGTCTCCAGGGTCAATTCGCCGCCGACCATAATCATCGGGCGGCGGATACAGACCCAGCGGGGGTCCACATTTCGCCCTCCTGCGGGAGCCTCCGCCCGGGTATGGTTGACGCTGTCAAAGACCTTGATGACCTGACCATCCACCTCCACCGCGTAGGGGATGAAAATGGTGCCGCTCATAATCATCTTGCCGATGGCCTCGGCGATGACCGTTTTGCCGTTGCCTGGCGGGCCGAAGAGAAAAATGGACTTGCCGGAGTTGACGGCAGGGCCCAGTTGGGCGAACGTCTCCTCGCCGATGACCAGATGAGAGAGCGCCTGGCGCATGGTCCGCTGGTGGACAATGACCTGCCCCAGCGACTGCTGGCGGATGGCATCACTGTATACGTCCAGAGGAACCGGGGCCGGCCCGGCGTAGTGGCTCCGATCCAGCGCCTCGCGGGCCATCAGCCGTCCCTTATCGGATATGGCATACTGGTAAGCAGCCTCGGCGAATCCCCCTGCACCCTTGACCTCGCAGAGTTTCTCCCGCTTGAGAAACTCCAGGACCTGGTCCACCACGCCCGCGTAGGGGAGTTTCATCCGCTCCGCCAGTTCGTATCCGGAGAGAAACCCCTCAAAGTAGAGCACCTTGAGCGCCAGGTCTATCAGGAAACCCAGATTCAGCCCCGTCTCCTCCACCGAGCGCGGCGCGCGGGGCAGAAAACCGGTCGGGACCACTTCACTGGCGGGTGCCTGTGCCATCGCGTTTCCTCCTGACTATAGTGGAATTTTATCCCAGCACTTCGCCGACGCGCAGCACCTCTTCTTCGGTGTTGTAGCCGTGGGGGCTGACGCGGATGTAGGACTCCCGCAGGGAGACGGCGACTTTCGCTTCCCGCAGACGAGCATGGGCCGCCCGCACATCCCCTGGTACAGCGAACGAGACAATCGCCGAGCGATGGAGGGGGGCCAGGTTGCTCACCACCCGGTATCCCCGCCGCTGGAGGTCCGTGATGAGCACATCGGTCAGGTGAAGAGTGTGGCGATGGATGTTCTCTACGCCCGTTTCCAGCAGCAATTCTATGGCCGCCATCAGCCCGGTCATCCCCACCAGGTTGGGGCCGCCCAGGTCAAACCGATGGGCATCGGGGAGGAAAGTCAGGTCGTACTGCCGCCATTCCTGCCAGTTGACCACGCTGACACAGCCAGCCATCGGCGGCGCCATCTCCTCCAGCAACTCCCGACGACAGTAGAGAAAACCCACCCCCACCGGGCCCATCAGCCACTTGGGACCACCAGCGGCCAGAAAATCTATACCGTACGCGCGCACGTCCATCGGGATGGCCCCCAGCGATTGGATGCCGTCCACGATAAAGTACGCGCCGTGGGCCCGGCACCACTCACCAATGGCCGCCAGGTCGGTGCGGAAGCCGGTGAGGAACTCCACCGAACTGACGGCGACAGCGCGGGTACGCCGGTCGGCATGGGCTTCCAGTGCCTCCACCGTCAGGCCGCCCCCGTCGTGGGGGATACAGCGGGCCTCCACCCCCTTCTGCCGCTCCAGCAACATCCAGGGGTAGACGTTGGAGGGAAACTCCATGTCGCAGAAGATGATGTTGTCACCGGGACGGAAGGGGAGGGACTGAGCCACCAGATTGAGACCGTGGCTGGTATTCTGGACAATGGCGATCTCCTCGGGCGCGGCGTTGATCAGACGGGCCACCGTCTTCCGCAGCCGGTCGGGGATGCCTTCTTCATCCCGGTCTATAAATCCGAACGTGACCAGACGGTTATCCAGATAGCCGGCCATCGCGTCCCGCACCCGGCGGGGGAGCGGAGAGATGGCCGCGTGGTCCAGGTAGGTACAGACGGAGGTCGCCGCCTCCATCTCATCTCGCAGGCGATGCAGTTGGGGGAGGAAGGTGTCCAAGATGTCCTCCTCAGCGGCGGATGCGATACTTGTTGCGGTCGAGGAACTTCATACGGTCACCGCTTCCTCATTCAAAACCGCAAAGAGCGCCAAGGACGCAAAGAAAAAGAAGCTTTGCGCTCTTTGCGTCCTTCGCGGTTCAATAAATCAACCGCACAGGTGGCAAAAGTTCCACCTGTGCGATTACCTGCCGGCGCGTCGGTAGGGAGGCACCTTTTCAAAACCGCAAAGAGCGCCAAGGACGCAAAGAAACTCTAAAGAGGCTTTGCGCTCTTTGCGTCCTTCGCGGTTCAATAAATCAACCGCACAGGTGGCCTTATTCCGTCCCGATCAGAAGGCGCGTCACCCGGTCCAGAACCGCTTCGGCGACGGCGGCCTTGCTCATCAGCGGCAACTCCTCCACCCCACCCTCCCGGTCCAGGAGCACCACCCGGTTGGTCTCGGCGGCGAAGCCCGCATCGGCGGCGGTGATGTCGTTGGCGACGATGAGGTCCAGTCCCTTCGCTTCCAACTTGGCCCGCGCGTTGTCCAGAAGGTCCTGGCTCTCGGCGGCGAAGCCCACGACGACGCGCGGGAAGCCCCCCTCGGCCCGCCGCCGGGCCACCGCCGCCAGGATGTCCGGCGTCCGCTCCAGGCGGAGGGTCAGGTCGGCGGTCTTCTTAATCTTGTGCTGGGAGACGGTCGCCGGGCGGTAGTCGCCGACGGCGGCAGCCATCAGCAGGGCATCGGCGTCGGCGGTCGCCTCCAGCACCGCGTCCAGCATCTGCTGCACCGTGATAACGTCCACCCGCCGGGCGCCGACGGGGGCCGTCAACGAGACCGGGCCGGTAATCAGAGTGACCTCCGCTCCCCGGTCCAGCGCCGCCTGGGCCAGGGCGAAGCCCTGTTTGCCGGAGGACGGGTTGGAGATGAAGCGGACAGGGTCCAGAAACTCGCGGGTCGGCCCGGCGGTGACGACGACGTTCCGCCCTGCCAGCGGTCCGTTCCGGCCCAGCACCCGGCGGATGTGGCCCAGAATCTCCTCCGGCTCCATCATCCGCCCCTCCCCCTCCAAGCCGGAGGCCATGCGGCCCCGGACGGGGCCGGCGAAGTGGACCCCGCGCGCCCGCAGTGTGGCCACATTGGCCTGGGTGGCCGGGTGGCTCCACATCCCGGCGTCCATCGCCGGTGCCAGGAGGACGGGACAGGTTGCCGCCAGGGCCAGGGTGGAGAGCAGATTATCGGCCAGCCCTCCGGCCAGTTTGGCCATCGTATTGGCCGTGGCCGGCGCGACCACCAGCAGGTCGGCGGCGTGGGCCAGGCCGACATGGGCGATGTGGGTGGGCAGGCCGGCCCCGCCGGTCCGCCACATATCCACATAGACCGGGCGGCCCGTCAGCGCCTCAAAGGTCAGCGGGGAGACGAAGCGGGTGGCGGCCTCGGTCATCACCACATCCACCTCGGCACCCATCTGGGTAAGGTGGCTGGCCAGGGTGCAGACTTTGTAGACCGCGATGCCGCCGGTGACGCCCAGGAGAATGCGCTTCCCGCGCAACAAAGGGACAGGCTCCATCACGCTTTCCCCATCCATCGTACAGCAGGACAACCGTTCTCTGAAATTGTATCGCAAATTGAGCAAATGGCAACTGCTACCGATCAGCTGCGTAAATCCTGTCACTGACTGGAAACAGGACGGTAACCAAAGCGAAACTTTAAGGAAAGGTTCTATGTGGTATTATCATAGCAAAACATCGCTGGCACTACCAAAGAATTTCCTGCCCAATCGGACTTCCACCAGAGGAGGAGATATGGTCTCTACCGTCACCACATCCACCGTGATGACCGTGACGACCGTAGCAGTCGCCAGTTCGCTAGCTCTGATCGTTGTGATGACAATGTTCACCCTGCTGGTTCAGAAGGAAGTTGCCGTCACCGCCCGGGAGCGCTGGATGCGTGCCTTGGACCGGGCATTGAACGTCGGCGTCATTCCTTTGTTGATAGCATTTCTGACGCTGGTCGCAATGCGGATCGCGGAGATTCTCAGATAACCCATCAGGACAAGGTCCTGTTACGGCGGCGCCGCCGCAACAGGAATTAGCTTTGCTGGCCACCTCACCGTTTTTCTCTCGCAGGTCGTCGCGAGCGCCTCTCCTCTTCATTCAGGTTCCCCAAAACGGCGCTATCAGAAAAATCCAGATATTGATAAGCCCATGGGTCAGCGAGACCCCCACAATGGACCGAGTGCGCTGGACGAACCAGCTAAATAACAGCGCCACGCCGAAGACGAAGAAAACATCGGTCAGGGAGCGGTGGCCGATATGCAGGACAGCGAAGATCGCCGAAACATAAACCACCCCCTGTTTTCCCATCATCTCCATCGCCACCTGCTGCATAACTCCCCGAAAAATCAATTCTTCAACCAGACCCGTAGAAATCAGTAGGATCAAAGCTGCCATTAGAAACTCCCCCGGATTCCACCCCGAAATCAGCGGCACCGGCCGTAGAATCTGGTATTCCAGCATCCCCAACGGCAAGCCCAGAAACAGCATCAGTACCTGCAACGTAAGTCCCCGCCCATGGAGTCCCACCTGATCCCAAGGTATTTGCAATATCCAGCGTCTCACGATGAAAGTGGCAACATACAGAGGTACACTGATGATGAGGTACCAGTACACCAAGGGAACAGATTGTAGTGGAAGAGAAAGGCTAATCAGACGAATCAGGGGGGCCAGACTCACTCCCATCCAGAAACGGTAGGCGGGTTGATCACTGCATCGGGCACCGTATATCAGAGCGCCAGTTAAAAGAAGGCTGTGCAAGAGCAAACCCAATCGGGGCTCCACCAAAGCTGTCAGGATTTCCGCTACCGTCAGCAAAACCAGATACCCCAGGGCGGGGAGCCAGAAAGTTTTTCCCTGTTCCTTACCCAGGGAGGTCGCCCTTTCCAGCGGAGACCGGGAAGGCCCCTGCCCCAATGCCTCCAGAGCTCGCCGGGCCAGCGCGTTGCGGCGGTTGAGGCTCAACGTCTGATAGAGACAGAATCGCCGTTCCTCCACCGTCTCCACTGCTTGTGCCAGCCAATACCACGCCCGCTCCGAATCCGGATGAGCCCGGACCACCCCTTCAAGAAGCCCGCGGGCCCGGTCTCGCTGACCGGACCGAAGGGCCGTCACTGCTTCCTGGATTTGCCGGTCGGGGCTCCTCCTCATTCTTCCACCCTCAGCCACAGCCACAGGGTCCGGTAAGGAACAGGCAAGCCGTTCCGATACAAGAGAAATTGCACCCGAACTGCATCGCCAGCCCGAGCCGGGGTGAAGGAAACAGGACCTTCGTAGGCCGCGCCCGGATTCAAACGGACCGGTCCAGTCTGGCCCAGCAGATAATCGCCGTCCACTACCTCCAGACGGTAATCCACCGTTGTCTCCTCTCCGTTGATCACGCCCACAGTGACTGTCAGCGGTCTTCCCACCATGGCCCGGCGGGGGTAACCGCCCGCCCATCCATCAGGGCCGAGAAGGTAGAACTCCGTGGTCGGATTGCCAGTTCCGGCGAGGCGAACGACGGCCAGCAGCAGCCAAAGCCCCACAGCCAGAATGCCGGCCATCCCGACATACACCCAGAAACGGGGGCGTCCTTCCAGCGACCTGGCGAGGACCGCAGAGGGAAGACTCCAGTCCCATCGGCTTTCCGGTGGCAACCGGTGCCAGCGCGCCCAGGCCGTCACGAGAGCTAGGAGTGTCACCCCAACCTCTGCGCTCACGACAAACCCCAGGTTGATTCCCCAGGGGAGTTGGTCCAGGGCCAGCGCCAGAAGCGGAACCAGCGCCAGACTGATGCCGACCGAAAGAGCTAACCGGTTAAAGCCATCCGGCCCGTTCCGCCGGGGAAAAAGGACGGCCTGCAGCGCATATCCAGGGCAGAAGAGGGCCAGTATCAGCCCCAGCAAGAGGCGTGCCGCCGCCAGCGGGACAGGCAACAGCCTGCCGGGGATGGTCAAAATGACCAGTAAGAGAGAGACCAGAAAGACGAAAACGAACGTATACCGAACCACTCAGACCTCCCCCAACGTGCCGGGCACTTTCAAAAGTGGCTGGCACGTCATTCCACCATTTTCCGATATACCTGAACTGTCTCCTCCGCTGTTCGCTTCCAGGTGAAGGCACGGGCCCGCTCCAGGCCCCGGGCCTGCAGTTCTTCTCGCAGATGAGCGTCGGTGAGGGCCCGGTACATCGCGTCCGCCCATCCTTCCTCGTCCGATGGGGACACCCGCAGGGCCGCGTCCCCGGCAACCTCCGGCAGGGATGTCGCGTCCGAGCAGACGACAGGCGTCCCGCAGGCCATTGCCTCCAGAACAGGTAGACCGAAGCCCTCGTAGAGGGAAGGGAAAACGAACAGGTCGGCCCGATTGTAAAAGAGGACCAGGTCCTCATCGGAGACGGCGGGAAAATGGAGAACAGCATCCATCAGGTCCAGTTCCAGGATCTCTCGCTCCAAGAGACAGGCATAGGAAAGATACTGAACCGCACCGACCCGGATCAGCCGGACATCGGGCATATCCTGGCGTAGGCGTGCAAAGGCCCGCAGCAGAAAGGGCAGGTTCTTGCGGGGGTTCTCCGAGCCCACATATAACACATACCGGTAGCAGCTATCCAGCCCGTACCGAACATCAAACTCGGGCGGGACCGGGCGGGGGTGGAAAACAGCGGGATCCACGCCCAGGGGAACCACCCATATCTGCTCCGCCGGATACCCGAGAGCCCGAACAACCGCCTCTCGCGTGTAGACTGAATCGGTAATCAGCGCGTCCGCCCGACGCAGCGCGCCCGTCGCCAGCGCGTCCAGCCACCGTTCCCAGCAATGCCGGTAAGCCCGCAAGCTCTTTTGATGGCGCGTCAGGTAGGGAATGATGTCGTGCACCGTCACCACCACCGGATGGAGGTCCGGCTGGAACCGCAGGAGCATCGCCATCTGCTGTGTAGTCAGATGGGCCAGGATACCAGGCTGCAGGTCCGCTGCCAGCGGATAGGTGGTGAAGAATGTCTGCACGTCCAGCCCCACGGGCCGCAGCAAGCTATGCGTCAGCCGCACGGGCCAGGGGTGGCGCGGCGTCACCAGACGATAGGGCACCCCCACTCGCTCCAGCGCCTCGCAGAGAGACGCGGCGTAGCGGGCCAGGCCGATCCGGTAAGCATACGGGCGCACCAGCAGTTGAACGATCACGACATATCCTCCCCCGTGGATGCGCCAGGCACGTCTGCGCGCAGGATTTTCAGAGCCCCGCGCCAGTTCAGATAGAAAAGTGCCTGGCAGAGAGGCATCAATTGCCGACTGACCGGCCCACCCGTGATGACGCGGGGCGACAGACGCCAGCCCAGAGTCGCCAGCATTGCTCTATCCCCCATCCCGCTCCCTTGCCGGGATTCGGCCCGGAGCCGAAGGAGTGCTCGGGGATGAGTCAGGGACCACCCGAGGGCACGCGCCTTCGCGGCAATCCCCGGCCACCCCCGGGCCAGCGCCAGCCCCCACTCCATCAGGTCCGCCAGCACGAGTCCCGGCGCCAGCAGGAGCAGGGCCTGCGCGCCCCAGTTGCGCCATATCATCAGCCAGCGGTTGCGAAAGGAATAATAAAGGGCCAGCGACGATGGCTGGTCCAGGCGGCCCGCGTGGCAGACAACGGAATCCGGCACGTGCAGGCATCGGTACCCGGCCCGGCGGGCCCGCCAAGAAAGGTCGGTCTCCTCGTAGTACATATAGAAGGTCCCGCAGAAACCGCCCAAGTCCTCCCACACCGCGCGGCGGACAGCGAAGGTGGCGCCGGAAACAGCGGCGACGTCGGTGGGGGATGTGTCCGCAAGGGCCGCACGCGCGACGCCGAAATTCCGGGCGAAGACCAACCCGGTGTAGTGGACGTCCTGGCCACAGGATTGAATCCGCTCCGGGTCGTCCATCCAGAGGATGGTGGGAGTGGTCAGACCGACCGCCGGGTCCTGGAACGGCTCCAGCAGGGCCTCCAGCCAGCCCGGTTCAGCGCGAGTGTCCTGGTTGAGGAAGACCAGAATCTCTCCCTGGGCCGCTTGGGCAGCTTGGTTGCACGCGGCAGCAAAGCCCCGATTGGTCTTGTTGATCAGCAGGCAAGCTTCCGGCATCCGCTCCCGAACCAGAGCCGCGCTCCCATCGGTAGAACCGTTGTCCACGACGATGACCTCAGCGCCAGCGGGAAGCGTCCACTGCAGGGAGTCCAGACAAGCCTCCAGATAGGGCCGTCCGTTGTAGACAACGAGGATAATACTGACAACGGGCCTCATAGAGAGCACTGATCAGAGCGTATCATCAGCGCACACGATAGATGGACGTGAAGCGGTTATCGTAAATCCGGTTATACGAAAAGACCTCTGGCAGTTGATCCCCCGTCCGCCAGGCCCGCAGCGTCATAATCTCGGAGAGAAGGAAGTAGGTAGTCCGCTCATCGGGACGGCCCCACTTCGTCTGCAGGCCGGAGGCTTTCCAAAGGCCGTCGGCCTCTGCCAACGCCACCAGCCGCTCGTCCACCCCCATCCAGACCCACGCGTTTTCTCCGTGTTTCCCCAGCCACTCCACTGACCGGCGCTCCGGGTCCGTGTGAAAGACCCAGTTGTGGCTCAGGAGCGGCTCGTTGGTCACCTTCAGCAGAGAGGCCAGCGAGAAGGCCATGATGAGAACAGCCATCCCGCCAGGAAGCAGAATCCGCGCGGCCGGAAATCTCTGGGAAATCTGATGGGACAACCCCGTCAGGGTCTCGGCGGCCAGAGGGACAGCAACCACCATCAGGTGGGGGAAAACCCGCACCTGCATATTCGCCGAAAGCGCCCCGGCCAGGTCCAGAATCACCGAAATCGCCAGAAATAGGCCGAAACCGCTGTACAGCAGCCACAGGAACAATTGATTGGGGGATAGCTCCTCCCGCCCTTCCAATATCCGCTTTGCCCGCAGGAGCCAGGAGCTGAAGGAGAGCAGAAGGACCAGCCAGTTGAAGAGGGTCAACGCGATGTAGACCTGCTCACTGATCCACGCGGCCTGGACATACCGGTACGGGTTGGTCGCCGCCTCTACCCCCAGAAGCAACATCGCGACCTGGTCCACGATGGAGCGCAGAATGGAGAGTTGGCCTCCGGCGGGTGGGTAGACATGATAGATGACAACGTACAAGAGAACAGAACAGGAAAGCGTCACATAGAGCAGACGCATCAGAGGAGACCCCTTCCCTGCTTGCCGACGACCCCACCGCTGCCAGAGGCGCCATCCCAGGAACGAGCAAGCAATGGCAAAAAGGTAACTGGATGCAAAAAAGGCGCTGCTGGTCATCAGCCCGAAGGCGAAGAGGTAACTGAGGACTACCCATTTGCCGATGGGCCGCCCGGCTCCCGCCTCGCGGAAACTGATGGCGAGGGCACAGAGCAAGCTCAGCGCCGACGCCCAGGTCAGTTTGGCATGGCTGCTGCGCGCCGACTCAAAGAGAAACTCTGGCTGCAGGAACAGCATCAGTGAGGCCAGCATCGCCGTCTCCGGGCGTCCCGTCAGATTCCAGTAGGTGGCGAAGGCCAATGGGACCAGCAGGACGATCAGAAACGGCTGCACGTAGACTTGCAGAGTGCGGATGGAGAGCCCGGTCAGATGAGAAAGGAACGCGTTGAGGGCCGGGTAGCCGTAGCCGAAGGGATAGGTCTCCGAGGGTAGGATGGTCCCCTCGGCGTAGACCGCCTCTGCCGCGACGGTCAGCCGGGCATCGTCGGTGGACGTCCAGTTCCAAAGGAAGCGCGCGCCGATATACCCGGCCGCCAGGAGAACATATCCCGCCAGCAGGAAAAGGTACCAACCCACCGGACGTCGGTTTGGAGCGTTCTTCATAGGTTCTCCCGCCACCAGAGGACGGTCAACCCGCCCGCCAACAGGACAATTCCAGCCAGCAGGCCCGCCACCATGGCCCGGATACGAGGAGCAAGAGCTAGAAATGAGTAGACGTAGAGAGACGGTCGGCGGGCGACATTCGCTTTGATGGCCCCCAACAGGATCGGCCCGGCCCCCTCCTCACAGCGGGCCATCACGGTAACGTTCCAGATTCCCGCCGTGGACGGGCGCCAGCCCCAGAGAACTTCCCGTTCTCCCTCTCCGGGGAGAAGGGAAAGAGTCGTTGTCAGGACCTGCCGGGCGCCGCGCGGCCCCTCCAGGAACGCGCAGAGAGAAACCTGACGGGCATCCTCCAGGCCGAAGTTGCGGAGCAGAGCCCGGATAGTGGCCTCTTCTCCCTCACGCGCCGCCTCTACCTCCAGGAAGACCAGCCCCAGCGCGGCCGGGGTCAGCGGCCGCACCGACCAGCGCCCCTCCTCCCAGACGACCCGATAGGCCCCTGGGGCTGAGGGGGGAGTGAAGCCATCCACGCCGCTGGAAGCCACCTGTGCGCCAGACCCGACGTGCAGGACAAAGCGGAACCCCCGGTGGGTCACTTGCAGGTCCTGCACCGCCGCGCCGGTCAGCCGCGTTTCGGGGCCATCCCAGCGGGCCAGAACGTCCCGCAGGCCATCGGCGGGCACTGGGGCCGGAAGCGACACCAGATGATCCCGCAGGGTCTGCCACTCGGCAAAGTTCCGGGGCGGAAGAGCAGAGAAAGCTGCCAGAGATACGTCGGCTCGCTTCAGAATGACTTCCCCGTCCCCAGCGTAGAGCAGAAATCCAGGCAACACGTTCAGTTGCTGCACGCGCCCGTTGGCTGCCACGTACTGCCACTGGTCCAGATACCCGTCCCGGTTCCGGTCCATGTAGCGGACCCGGGCCTGGTTGTCCACGTTCCAGACCCCGCCCTGCGCGCCGAAGAGGTGAAGGCGCCCGTCCACGGGGCTCCCATAAAGCGTCGGGCGCCCTACCGGCTCCGTAGCGTACTCCCCCCGTATCCCCTGGCGGATGTCGGCGTAGTTCTCCAGCGGGGGCTCTTCCATCAGGCCGGTCAGGTAGAGGTCTCGCAGGCCCGAAGGCTCTACCAACTGCCCATCCCGAAACCCCCGGTTGACGTTCCAATCCCCCATTCCCTCACTGCTCCAGTACCCGCTGCCCTCCGCCGCGACGAACGTCGCGACCGCCCAATCCCGGCCCACCACCCAGTTCGGTATCACGTCATAGGGCACCGTCTGGATAGCGAAGTCCGGGAAAGTCACCACGTCGCTGACAGGGTGGAAGCCGGCCACGCTCACCTCGTAGTCCCATCGGCTGTCGTTGTTCTGGTCCCAGGAATAGTCGGCCTGGACGAAGGGCCGGGTGAGCCCTCCCCGGCGCGCCACCTCCTGGGAGAAGGCAGCATCTCTGGCGGCGAAGACCTCAAACCGGACCATCAGTTCGGGGCGACCGTCGGTGTCCCCGGCCAGGTCGTAGTAGGCCATCGGGTTCTCAAAATTGGCGTAGTTGACCTTCCCCTTCTGCCAGCGGGCCCAACTGTTGATGTGATATCCCTGCTCTGTGGGATACCCCAGAATCCCCACCCGGTCTATTTGGGCCTGGCTCCAATTTATGGCGACCACAGGCGGGCGGTCAAAGTAATTGTACGTTTCGTAGTCGTGCTTCCCCACCAGCAGAGGCCAGAAGAGAGCGTCCGCATACGGCTCGGGGCGACGGAGCTTCCCGTTTACGTAGAGGGTAGAGCGGAAGATGTTGGCATCGGGCGGGGAGAGGGCCAGCAGCCGCTGGAGTTGATAATCGGCAACGCCGTCACCGTCCACGTCCACCACTTCTATCTCCCAGTCCACCCCGCCATCGGTTGTCGCCCCCTTACGGGCCCACTGAGGGGCCGGGGCAGCTTCTCCCCACTCCAGATAGCGCAGGATATAGCCGTCTACCTGGAAGACCAGAGCCGGATTGACCCGGCCGTCGGGAAGAAACCAATCGGAGCGGGCAATAACCCGGACGTGCCAGTGGGGGGATTCGGTCACCTCTACGGAACGAGGACGGGTCCGGTAGGAAACCTGCCCGTCGCCGTTCCGGTCGTCATAGAGATCAGCGACCCGGTGATCCCCCTCCTGGACAAACATCAGGATCAGTTGGGCCGTCCCGTCAGCGCCGACGTCAAAAATCCAGACATCGTCGCGGAAATCGGCGACGGAGAGGAGATCCGACCCTGTCCCCATATTCCCGGCCCGATCCACGACGAGGATGCGATCGCGGGATGTGGCGAAGGCACAGTCCACGACGGTCAGGTCGGGGCGGCCGTCGCCGTCCAGGTCGGATTGGGTGACGCCGAAGACGGGGATGCCCTCCTGCGCATGGACGGGTGCCGCCAGGGCCAGCACTCCGGCCAGCCCCAGCAGAGCTATCAGCTCTTTAGGTAACATCCGTGCAGGAAATGGCATTGCTTTCATGATTCGTTGTCAGCAAGAGAGGACCCGGCTCCGCTCCGCTTCGTTGCCCATTGCAAACGAATCTCCCTCCCCTCACGTGAGAAAGGCGCCCACCGACTCCATTCCCCTGCAGGGATGATCCGGCTCCCTGCCAGGACAGCCAGGTAGACAGCCAGCGCGGGAGCCAGATAGGCGAGAACAACAGGGCCTGTTGCCTCTCGGGCAGGCCAGAGGGTCAGCGCCAGCGCCCCTGCCGCGCCCAGGAAAGGAGCCCAGAATCCCCGCCGCAGAGTAGAGGGCGGTTGTCTCAGGACCCGCTGGCTCAGCAGGACCGATTGGACTACCTCCCGCGTCAGTACTGCTCCGGCGGCCCCCAAAGCCCCCCAAAGGGGAACCAGGACAATGGCGAGAGCCAGAGAGATGATCAAAGACACCGCTGTCGTGCGGGCGATGATTCCCTGCTCCCCACGCGCAATCAACACCTGCCAGAAATAGGCGTTCAGAAACACCGCCATAGTTCCCACCCCCAGGACTCGCAGAACGGGCGCGGCAGGCAGAAAGGGGATGCCGTAGAGCAACACCATCAGGAAAGGGGAAAGCAGACTCATAGTCACCCCGATTCCGATTCCAGGGATAAGCATCCATAGCAATCCCTGATCGCGCAGGCGTGCGAACGCTGATTCATCTCGTTGTGCCAGGGAAGAAAGACGGGGCAGAAACGTCGCCGCCATCAGGCTGACAGACCGGGAGAGCATCACCAGGCTGATCGCAGCGTTGTATAATCCCACCTCCCGCGCGGGCTGGAAGAGAGAAAGGACCAGAGTATCCACCCGCATGTTCAGGCCGACAAGGGTGAAGGTCAATCCCAGGGGAAGAGCCGCGACAACCATATCTCGCGCCAGGCGGGCTTCCCAGCCGACGGGGCGGGCCAGCTGCCTCACCCACATCCCGGCGAGAATCAACGATAGAGCCTCAGCGCCCAGCATCGCCCACAGTGCCCTTTGGACCGATGGGGAGAGAAGCAGGCCCCCCCCGACGATGACCAGCGCCAGGCCGTTCTCCAGCCCCTGGACAGCCGCGTCCAGTTCCATCCGCTCCAGGCCGCGCAGGGCCGATCGGAAGAGACCGACCAATCCCCGGATACCCGTGATAAGAGCTGCCGGAAGCAGGAGCGCGCGGACCTCCAGTGAATATCCCAGGACCATACCTGCGCCGAGAATCAGCGAAACCAGTATCGGGAACCAGAGCAGGGCGGGGATCAGAGCGCTGAGGGCCACGCGCCCGGCCCGGCCGGGATTCCGGGCAACCTCCCTGGGAACAATGCTATCCAGGCCCATCAGGGCCGTGTAGGCGAACGCCATAGCCAGGGAAAAGGCCATCGCATAGAGGCCGTATTCGTGCGGTCCGACCGCGCGGGCCAGCAATAGTCCCATCGCTGCTGCCAGGACCTGGGCCGCGAGATTCCCCCCGAGCAGCCAGAACATATTGCGCAACAATCCCTGTTGGCCCACAGCGGGTCCAGTCTCCACCTCACCACCTCCACCGTCGCCCGGGGACAAGAGACTCCACCAGCCCCCATACATTGGCGGCCCAACCGATGACGATATAGGGAAGGAACAACCCATACTGCCACCAGTGGGAAAGACGGGCTACGCCCCAGGCATGGGCTGCTCTGGTGAAACGGGCCTGGCTGAAGGCCAAATGGCTCAGCGCAGCCCCCCAGAGGGCCCAGAGGACCCGGCTGCCCAGGCCACCCACCAGTGGGACCGCCAGCATGCCCAGCGAAGTCAGCGCGGCCCAGAGGTGACCGATGACCTCCCGCCAGCGCCAGTGCCGCAGACCATGGAGAAAGCGATTGCGGAACCAACGGGAGCGCTGGCGCAGGTACTCCCCCACGGTAGTGCAGTAGGCCGTCCGCACGCGGCTTTCCGGGACGAAGCGGATGCGGTATCCGGCATCCTGCAACTGCCGGGAGAGCGCGTAGTCGGTGCCGATAGGAGCCGGCACGGAGAAGCCCCCTACCCTTTCCAGAACGTCCCGCCGAACCGCCGCGTTGACGCCGTCCAGCGTGTCCACATACATCGGCGCGACCGCCTGCATCCAGAGATGGTGCGACCACTGGAACGCAACCAGCGGGTGAGATTTCTGCCGGTCCAGAGGCTGGCGGGTCCCTGTTGCGGCCACCTCCTCGCCCCGGATAATGGGCTTCAGAGTCCGCTCAAAGGTCTCGTCATCCAGCACGCAGTCGGCGTCGGTCAGGAAGACAATAGAGCCGGCGGCGTGCTCCAGACATCGTTGTAAGGCGCGCTGCTTCCCCTCGCCGGGCCGTTGTTCCAAGATCACGGTGCCAGACGGCGCGCCACGACGGGCCAGTTCCAGCGTCCCATCCGTTCCCCCTGCGCAGATGACCAATTGTACATCCGGGTAGCGCAGGTTACGAATGGCTTGCAGACAATCCTGGATGGATTCCGCTTCGTCCCAGGCAGGAAGCAGAATGCTCACCCCGGGGGGACTTTGCAGCATGAGTGGAGGGAGTTGGCTCTCCTGATGACTATACGAAGAGTTCGTGGGAAGCTGTCGTCGCTGCCATAGGTAGAGATTCAGCAGCGCGGCCAGGCAAATCCCGACCGCCAGAACCCACCCGGCATGCGATTCCCCCCAGAGCCAGAGAACACGCAGGGCGACAATCACCGACATGGAACGCCTCGCTTTCGCTCGCTACAGAGGATAAGCTTTGCCCAGGGCGTCCCCTTTGTCCACTGGTAGCGCCATCCACTTTCCCCGCGAATCTCCAGCACCGTCGCCGTCTCCCGATAGAGGCACCGCTCACCCCGAAAGATGCAGTCCATTTCCACCTCCGGCGGCGACTGAACGGCGGGGAGATGATTGCCCCCGTGCACCATACCCGCAAGGTAGCGGAACGCTTTGTCGGCCCATCCACAAACGGGCAACAGGTCTCGGGCATCGGGACATACCGAAGGGCGCCGACCTTCCATACCCCCGAAGCCGTGGGCCGTCGCGATCCCCCCGTGCAGTTGTAACCCTCTCAAAAGCCACAATTGGGTCGGTTCCGGATTCACGTCCATCCCGCACCGGCGGGCCCACTTCATCGCCCGCAGGATGTCCCCCGCTCCGGCAACCCACTGGGGATGCCGGTTCATCCGTCCGTTGCGATAGACAACCTGGGGTAAGGAGCCATCCGGGAGCCGGAAGCGCAGGATGAAGGCCATCGCCCGCAGCGCCGCATCCTGATAGACTTCCCGCCCAGTCGCTTCATACCCCAAAAGAAGGGCCGGGATGATGCGGGCGATGTAGAAGGGGAAATACCGGCCTGAGGCCCTCGCCCCCATTATCCCCTGTTCAATCGCCCCATCCAGTGGGGAGTTGGGGGCCCGAACCTGAGCTTTCACAATCGCGTCCAGGGACGGACCTACATAGCGGTTCACCACCTCCTTCTCCCCGGTCAGTTCGGCCCAGGCCAGCAACGCCTCTACGATTGTCGCCGCTTTGTTGGGGACAAACGTCGGGTCATTGGGGAGATTCCGGAACGTTCGGGCTTCGTCGTCCCAGAGCACTGCGAGAATATAGCCCCAGAGGTTGCGCCGGGCCGCCTCTGCCACCGTTTCCCATAGGGGATCTTCCCGTTCCCGCAGGACGTGGGCCAGGCGCAATAGCGCCAGGTCACAGGCCGCCTCATGGGGAGTACCGCCAGTTCCCGGGTTGGCCTCAAAGCAAGAGTGGCGAAAATTGCCCGAGGGGAGTTGCCCCTGGAGCAGGTCTATGCCGGCCCGGCGGGCCTTATCCAGCCAGCGGTCATCCCCCGTGTTCCGAAAGAGTTTCAGGTATCCCAGGATAATCCCCTCGTAGCGCCAGTCCAGCCCGGGGCCAGTGTAAAGGAGATTATCCCGCCACCAGTGGACCACCGGCCCGCCGTAACCGCCGGGGCCGCGCATCGTCTCCAGCCAGGCCTCCAGCCGGAGCGCCGCGAAGGCCATAACCTGCTGGGAAAGATCCGCTTCTATATGGTTGCCCCTCATCCGTTCCTCCGGACGGTCAGAATCAAGGTCAGGATGGCCGCCGGAACCCTCTTTCCCCACACCAGGAGCGCTGCCTGCGCCCGCGCGCGGAATCGGTCGGCCCGGTCTTCCTGCCCCAGCCGTTCCGCCAGATACGCCAGACGGCTCCAGAAACGATAATCCGACCCGCCAATGCCGTACCCGACCTCCTCACGGAATCCCCGCGCCGCCAGCCAGTCCAGAACCTCCTTGGGCCACAAAGCGCGCTGGCCGGTTTCAGTACGCACTATACGTGGAGCGCAAGATAAATCCTGCGCCACGCCCGAAGCGTCCGGCCCGTCAGATCCCCTCCGACGCCGGACCAAAAGGAGCAGGACCCCGCTTCCGAGCGGGAAGTCATCCAGAAGGTCTGCGATCTCCGGCAGGTCCGCCACACAGGGGTCCGCCCAGATCAGCATTGGGCGACGCGTGCTCCTTTCGGTCTGGAGGAAGGTTTCCAGCCGCAAGGCCAGTTCGGCGGCATAGAAGGGGTCTCCGGAACGGAGAACGACCGGGCCGTCCCAGGAGCCGGCCAGCGCCGCGCAGAGGTTAAAGGCCGTCTGATGGAGCAAGTCGGACAAGATGCCCGGCGGAAGGGGGGCCGGAGCAGCTTTCATCCGACGACCTCCTCATAGACTTCCAGCAACCGGGGAACGATTCGGGGCCAGGCGTACCGCTCCTCCACCTTTGCCCGCCCCCGCAGGCCCATCTCACGCCGCCGATCAGGGTTATCCAGCAGCGCTTGCATCTTCTCCACCAGGTCGGCCATATCCCCGGGTCGGGCCAGGAGTCCGTCTTCTCCGTCAGAGACGACAGAGCGAACGCCAGGGATGTCGTGAGCCAGGACGGGTCGCCCGCAGGCCATCGCCTCTATCAGGACCATCCCGAAGGATTCGGGCGGGAAAGAGGGCAACACAACCAGGTCAGATGCGGCGTAATAGGGCGGCAACTGCAGATGGGGGACCGTCCCCGCGAACCGTACCTGACCCTCAACGCCCAGTCGGGCAGCTAACGCCTCCAACGCAGGTCTCAGGTCACCATCCCCCACCAGCAGCAACCAGGTATCCGGATCCCCCATCCGGGCGAAGGCCCGCAGGAGGTAATCGGCCCCCTTGAAGTGATGGGCCCGGTCCAATGAGCCCACGAAGAGCACCAATAACGCCGATTCGGGGAGCCTGTATCGGCTTCGCACCACCGTTCCATCCACGCCGGGGCAGAAGTGGTCTGTATCTACCCCGTTGGGGATTTCCACTACGTCGGTCGGGCGGCGGCGAAAAAGGGGTGCCATCCGACAGGACGCGGCGTAGTCCCGGGAGACAACCAGCCACCGATGGGCACTCCGGAAGACAAGAGGGGCAACCATGGTAGTGTACAGGTTGAACAGTTGCCGCCGAAAGCCGGTGCCGATGAGGTCGTTGTGATGGGTCAGCACATACGGAATCCGGCGGATCGCGGCGGCCAGCCCGACCATCTCCGCGCCGAAGATAAAGGGATAGTGGAGATGGATCAGGTCAAAATCTCGCAGTCCGAGAAGGCCCGGCAGGAAGGGGGCATTTCCGATCCGGAAGAGCGGGGACAGGCGGCGGACCGAAACACCCTCCGGAGACAGCCCATCTCCGAAAGGGTACGCAGCGGTGAAGACAGCCACCGAATGGCCCCGGCGGGCCAGTTCCTGGGCCTGATAGTAGCAGACTATGCCGGTACCGGCATAGTAAGGCGGGAAAGTAGCGGTTACGTGAGCAATCCGCATCGCGTCACCATCGGACCAGGCGCATTGTGAGCTCATACAGCAGTCGGAAGAGCGGATCCAGCAGCCGATGGGCCCAGCGGGCCGCGCGGGCGCGGCCGGTCTGCTCGTAGGCCAAGTAAGGCGTACAGCGGGCCAGCAGGTCCCGGTCCCGGACCCGGCGGTGGGCCTGGACCGCCTGCCGGCGGGCCCAAATTTCCCGGCCATGCCGGAAGAGCCAGAGGTACGCCCGCACTTTCTCCCGCCACCGATGGGGATGGGACATCAGCAAGAATCCCCAGGTGATGACCTCCGCCAGCAGCAGGGACGGGAAGAGAAGCAGAAGGGTCCGCCAGCGCAGGTTTTTCAGGAGCAGGAGATAGCGGTTGCGTTCCTGGAAGAAGAATTTGCCCTCCCCGAAGGAAAGGGCATAGTCGTGGTACACCACGGGTTCAGGTACGTAGTGACAGCGGTAGCCTGCCAACCAGGCCCGCCAGGAGAGGTCCGTATCCTCCACATAGAGGAAAAAGGACTCGTCCATTCCACCCAGGGCCTCCCAGACGTCCCGGCGGACAGCGAAAGCGGCGCCCGATATGGCCGCCACGTCCCCCGGGGTCGGAAAGGCCGCCGGGGGCATTCCGGCGCCCCGGCAGAAGGCCAGCCCGCTCAAATGGACCTCGTTCCCGGCAGCATTGATCTGCGTTGGCTCGTTCATTTGCAGGATGCAAGGAGTGGTCAGAGCAACCTGCGGATTGACCAAAGGGGCCAGAAGCGCGTCCAGCCAGCTCGGACATACTACGGTATCCGGGTTCAGGAAAACCAGAAAAGTCCCCCGCGCATGATTTGCGCCCAGATTGCAGCCATATCCGAACCCCCCGTTCACCCGCGATGGGATCAGACGGATGGTAGGGAATTCCTTTGATGCCCAGTCGGCGCTGCCGTCGGTGGAACCGTTGTCCACTATGATCACCTCATCCGCCGGGGTCACTGTGGAGAGGACCGAGGGGAGACAACGTTCCAGATGGGCCCGTCCATTGCAATTCACAAGAATTATGCTGGCTCGCATACTCCTCCCAGGGAAGGATTCGGGCGGGCAGCTAAGCTGCCCGCCCTTACGTGCCCAACCTCCCCTGCGTCCGAA
>JACIWQ010000049.1 GCA_014360895.1 Thermoflexales bacterium
GCTTAGAAAGATCCGAAAATCGCCCTTTCCGGGCGCAAAAGGGTAGGACAACTGCTCACAGTTGTCCTACCCTGCCCTACTTTTGGGGCCGCGGGGGACGACGGCGAACCCATGCAGAGCCGCCGCGGACGAAAAGGCCAAAGTTGAGGGGTAGCGGCAAAGCCGCTGGGGGACGTGAAATCTTGCAAATCCCCCTGTCCGAACTCGCGTCCAAACCTCGGTATCAACCCCGTTGATTCTGTCCATCCGATCAATCCTGTCCATCCTGTCCATCCTGTCAATCCTGTCAATCCTGTCTATTTTAACCCTCCACCGAGATGCCGTAGCCGTCCAGCCGGTAATGGGCATCCCTCGCGCAGGGGATGCAGACGGGCTGGCCGTCCCTAATGCGGGCCCGCGTCTCCATCACGCTCTCCCCGCAGATTGCGCAGCGCACCGAGGCGAAAATGCGGGAGCGGGGCGGCACCTCTATCCGCAGGTGCTGGACGGTGAAGACCTCTTCCTCGGGGAGTTCCAGTTGCCGGAAGGAGGCCTCGGTCCAGAGTTCGGTCAGGCGGGCCCGTTCCTCCGGTGTAGCCTCCTCGTGTTCCTGGACGATTTTGCGGAAGAGGGCGTTGGCCTCTTCGGGCAGACGGCTCCGGAAGCTCTCCACAAATTCGGCCCGGAGCGCGACGCGGACCGCGGTGCCGTCCCGCCGGGCCAGGGTGAAGGCCGTCTTGCCCACGTCCCGGTAGATGAGGGCGTTGTTGCCGAAGGTGCAGCCGGTAACGACCTGCACGCCGTCGCTGAAGCAGTTGTTGCACTCCAGGATGGCGACGACGTCCTCCATTCCCGGGTTCTCCTGGACTCCCAGCGCCCGCATCGCGATCAGGCCGGCCCGGACGCCCAGGGCCAGGAAAGGGCAGAAGTGGCCGTGGAGTTCGCCGGCTTTCAAGAGAAGAACCTGTACATTCCCCTCACGGATGAGAAATTCTATGGTGGATCGGGGGTAGGTGGATTGGGTCATTGAGTCACCTCCTGGGGTTAGAAGAACAACTTTGCCGCCCGGAGCAGCCCCTGTCTCCACGGCACACGATGGGTGATCCCGCTGGCGCCGTTGAACCGGTCGGCGTTTTCCAGATACCACTGGTAGTTGCGGATGAGCGCTTCCCGGTTGGAGTAGCGGGGCTTGAACCCCAGGCGCTCCTCAGCTTTGGCAATGGAAACGTAGGAGTCCTTGCCGACCGTCTCATAGATCCACTGGTAGAGCGGCGAAAGCCCCAGCCACTCCAGGAGCCGCAGGATCAGAATGGCCGGCTTCTCCGGCAGGGAGATGATCCGCCGGCCGTGACCCGCGTAGTCCAGTACGGCCTGGAAGTCGGAGCGCAGCGTGCCGAATTCTTTCGCGCCGATGTTGAACGTATCGTTCACCACCTCCCGGGGCAGGGTGGCGCACAGCCAGATTGCCTGGCACAGGTCCTCTACATCCAGCAGTTGATACCGATTGTCGCCGCGCCCCAGGATGGGGAAGTTTTTGCCGTCCCGAGCCCACTCGTACAGCAGGGCAAACACCCCCAGCCGCTCCGGCCCGACAAAGGACTTGGGGCGCAGGATGGGCACACACATTCCCTGGCGCCGGTACTCCTCGCACACCTGCTCGGCCTGCACTTTGGCTTTCCCGTAGGGCCCCACGCCTCGCAGCGGGTCCGTCTCCAGCAGAGGATGATGGTCCGGTATCCCATAGACGGCAGTGGACGAGATGTGGATGGCCCGGTCTATCCGCTTCTGGAACGCCTCTTCCAGGACGACGCGCGTCCCCTCCACCTCGGTGGAGAAGATGTCGGCCGGATCGTAGAGGGGCAATGCCGCCGCCGCGTGGACCACAATGTCCACCCCTTCCAGCGCAGAGCGCACCGTCTGAGGGTCGCGGACGTCGCCCTGGATGGCCCGCACGCGGCCCGCCACGTCCGGGTAATCCAGCGGCGCGATGTCCAGCACGACGACGCGTTGCCCCCGCGCCAGCAGATAGCGGGTGAGATTGATGCCCAGAAATCCGGCGCCACCGGTAATAAGGTAGACTGCGGGCGACAAGGGACATCCTCCTCCGTTCGTTCTACACCCCCCAACGGGTCGGCATCGGCCCGCTGACACAGGCCAGGCAGCAGCGATGGCCGTTCTGCAGGATCAGGTGCGTTTCCAGCACCGGCTCCCCACAGACCTCGCAGAAGGCCAGCGCCGTCGCGCTCTGGTCCGATGGCCAGCCCACGGGCAGATAGCGGGCGGAGAAGAGCACCTCGGCCGGAGTCTCCAGGATGAATGCGATGCGCTGGTCCAGCAGCGTCTGATACCGAGCGGTTTCCAGGAGCGTCGCCTGACCGGCCTGGATTTTTCCCTCCAGTTCGGCCATCTCCGGGTTCTCCGGCAGAATGCCCGGACGGAGGGCCAGCCGCAGCCCCTCCTCTTCGCCGCAGATGAAGGTGTAGGCGTGTTTCCCCCAATCCCGCACCAGAAGCCGTCGGTTCCCCAGCGTACATCCGGTCATATGCTGGATGGCGTCCACCGCCGAGGTGGTGTTCTCCACGATGACCCGCAACAGGGCGCCGGACATCAGGGGCAGCGTCAGCCGTTCCAGCGCATACTGGCTCACCCGATACCCCAACGCCAGGTCGGGGCAAAGATGGCCGTGAAAATCCGCAATCTGCTTCAGCCGGATGTCCACCAGCATTGTCTCTCCCTCCTCCACCTGAAAATGGAGCACCCACTGCCCGCGCCAGACCGTCTGGCCTCCCAATTCCACCGATTCGGTGAGGTCCAGGTAGAGGGCGAAGACCGTCCCCTCCCGGACGCGCACCAGGTACAGCATACAGGGGGGAGTGGACGACTCGCGGAAAGCTCCCAGCAGTTCCACCACGTCGTATTCCCGCCCCCGACGACAGAAGCGCAGCGGCATCCGGAGGTGGTTATCGTAGAGGACACCGACCAGTTCTTGAAGGGGGATGACCCGATCGGCATCAATCTGGCGGAAAACGGATTCTCGGGTTAACATAGCTTTGTCGGCCCAGAGCGTTTGGGCGGTAGGCAGGTTTCAGTTCTGAAAGGAGTTGCCGATGCAATTATATGCAACTGCGACAAATTGTCAAGCGGGACGTGCCGATTGGGTGTACCTTTCCCCTCACCTGGACGACGTGGTCTTCTCCTGCGGCGGGCGCGTGGCCCTGCAGGTGCGGGCCGGGATGACGGTCTGGGTGGTGACGGCCTGTGCGGGGGGCCCCGAGGGCCCGCTCTCCGACTTCGCGCGGGCGCTCCACGAGTACTGGGGGCTGGCGGATACGGACGCTCCGGCGGCCCGGCGGGAAGAAGATCGGGCCGCGCTGGCGCTCCTTGGGGCCGAACCGGTCCACTGGGGCTTTCTGGATTGCATCTACCGGCGCGCGCCTGATGGTCGCGCGCTCTATACGAGCTACGAGGCTCTCTGGGGGCCGGTGGCGGATGAGGACGAGGGGATGCTGGAGGAGTTAACCTGCCGGATCGCTGAACTACCGTCCTCCGCTACCCTCTGCGTCCCCCTGGGGGTGGGGCGGCATGTGGACCACCGGCTGGTCCGGCAGGCGGCGGAGCGGACCGGCCGGCCGCTGGTCTACTATGAGGACTACCCTTATGCGGGGGAGGCCGGGAGGGTGGAGGAAACGCTGGGGGAGGGGGACTGGGAGCCCGAGGTGGTCATACTGGACGAGGCGGCATTGGAGGCGAAAATCGCTGCCGCCCGCTGCTATCGCTCCCAGATCACCAGTTTCTGGGCCGACGAGGCCGACCTGGTCGCCCACTTCCGGGCCTACGCGACGGAGGTAGGAGGGGGAAATCCGGCGGAGCGGTACTGGCGGAAGGTTGCCGGCTAAAGTCGCCCTTGCCTGGGCCTTCGGCCAAGGGATAGCCTGCGCCATCCCTTGAAAGTCCTGTCGGCGAAGGCCGACAATCGGTGCGAAGCGCCCAGGAAGGCCGATTTCCAATCGGTGCAGCAGGCGATGCAAACGCAACAGCCTGCACTCCGGGGCCTATCGGATAGTCAAGCTATCCACGCCGAGTTGCCCACTCAGCAGGGTAATGCGGACCCGGTGGGTCTCCCGGCGCGCGGAGGAGAACAGGCGCAACGGCTCCCCGGAGAGCGTCAGTCGCTGGGGCGCGCGGTCGTCTATCTGCACTTCTATCTCCCCCGCGACCGGGCCCGGGGTCAGCGTCAGGGTGCCGCCTTCAAAGGTGAAGGTGACGGTCGCCCCCGGCGCTGAGGCCCGGCGGTACGCCCCCAGCACTGCCGCCGGGTCGCGGACGGCCTCCCACTCCCCGCCGTACTCCAGAGCCCAGTGGTCCTCCTGGCGGGTGCCGGGGTATAGGGTGGGCGTCAGGCCGGCGATGTAGTCCTTCATGGCGTAGTAGACGGGGAGCGGGGTGAAGTCCGGCTCCACCATACGGAAGTAGTACCAGGCCTGGTCCCGCTCCGCGTCCGATGGGCGGCGGAAGAACCAGAAGTTCACCACGCCTACCCAGGGCCACTCCCGCAGCGCGCGCTCGTAGGCCAGCGGCGCGTAGCGGGCCTGCTGCTCCAGCGTCACCTGCCCGTAGGCCCCGAAGTGCTGGATGGTCGGGTCGTCGGGAACGGCGTTGGCGTTCATCTCGGCCAGCCAGATGGGCTTATGGGCATCGCCGTTGGCGACCATGATGTCCCGCAGATAGACGGGACGGGCGAAGGTGACGGCCCAGGGGCGCATGCGGCGGTCGGTGGGAGCGGACCAGAGGATGTAGTCGTTGACGGCCAGGACGTCAAAGCAGGCGGCGGCTCCGGCGTCGTACATCCGCTGGAGGAAGACGAACTCGTTCATCCCGGTCCAGGCGCCGGGCCCGAAGTCGTAGCCGATGGTCTGGGCCAGCGCGCCGGTGAGGACGACCGCCTCTGGGTCGGCCTCCTTGATCCGCCGGTATGCCAGGCACAGGAGCCGGGTATAGCCTTCCGGGTCCACCGGCTGTTCCCCCCACTCCGGGTAGATGTTGGGCTCGTTCCAGACCTGGTAGGCGCGGATGCGGCCCCGGTAGCGGGAGGCGACGGCGTAGACAAAATCCCCGTAGTCCTCCAGGTTGTCCGGCGGGGCGAAGGTGCCCCGGGCGTCGCCGTCGGCGCGGGACCAGGCCGGGGGGTTGCTCAGGACGGCGGTAACATCCAGGCCGTACTCTTCGGCCAGCGCGACGATGTGGTCGTATTTTTCCCAGGCGGAGCGGTAGGGGACGTTGCGGCGGTCCTCAAAGTCGCCCTTGCCGTGAATCTCTATGTCCTCCCAGGGGAAACTCTGACGGATCCAGTGGAAGCTCGCCTCGGCGACCATCTGGATCGTCTTCTCCCGTTTCCAGAGTTCCACTTCCTGCTCCAGGAAGACATTGATGCCGAAGGGGTTGAATCCGGTATAGGCGACGGGTTCATCGGGAAGGGTGCGCGGTTGGGCGTGAAAGGGGTTCCCGGCCAACAGGAGCAAGGCGTAGGCTTGCTTGAAGGGGTGTTCTTCGCCGGTCCACTCAAACGCAGGGTGGCACGAGGCGAGAAGACACGAGGCCAGCAGGCAGAGGGTGAGGAAGCGGAAGAGGGGAGTTCGGGATGGAGGAGGTGACATAGAGCGGAACGGTAGAGGGCTCCGGTTCCTGTTCATCCGACCGGCGACATCCGCGAATATCTGCGTCAATCCTCGTCCGATTCTTCTTCCTCCTCCTCGGCGGAGGGAAGGGTAGGCTGGGCGCCGCTGAGGTAGGCGCGGACCTTTTCCCGGGCTTCTTCAAATAGCTGAATCAGGTCTTCGTCTGATCCTTTGAAGCCGGCGATGGTGCGACGGGCGCAGGTACAGCAGCCCAGGGAGGCCCGGTAACTGTCCATGTTGCAGGTCAGGCAACTGCCTAATTGAATCATCAGAAGGGAGAAGCCCAGGACGTCCTCGTGGTCATCGGGCAGTTGGGAGAGATGGTCAATGAATCGGGCCCATTGCTCGCCGCGCAGATTGCGCAGAGGAGGAATGCAGCGCGGGGGGAAGAGGATTTCGCTATCGGGATACATCTATGTCCTCGTGGAATCTCAGGATTCTCGGAAGCGGGCCTCCAGTTGTTCCAGCAGTTCGGCGGCCTCCACCAGTTTGTCCAACGGGTTCTGGTCGCCCACGAAGTACCGGTAATCGCAGGGCATCACATCCAGTGTGGCGACCAGTTGCTCAAACCGCTCCCGGATCGTCCGATCGTTGGCCCCGTAGAGGGCGGCGATTTCCCGCAGGGTGACCTTGCGCAGGTTGACCTTGCGGACGGTGTAATCCAGCGCGGCAGCCCAGGCTTCCGGTTTTCGGGTATTCAGGGGCTCCCGGCCCAGAGCGATGCGGTATTCCAGCCACATCTGCATCGCCGCGCCGATTTCGTCAATCGGCATGCCGCTGTTGGTCATCTTCTCGGTCAAAATAGCCTCCACCTCATCCAGGCCCCGCGCGAAGAGGCGCTCAAACCGTTCGGCGATGGGTGAATCGGGCTCCAGGCGCAGAAATTCCGCCAGTGCCCGGAGGGCCTGGTCAAAATCCCCGGCCCGGGAGAAGGCCCGGGCCAGGTTGAGATGGTACTCGGCCCGCTCGGGAGCCAGCCGGATCGCGGCCTGGAACCGCTCTATTGCCCGCTCTATATCCCAATCCGCGTAGGCCTGGAGGCCTTCCTGGTTGTGCATTTCGGCCCGGTCGGTGGTTGTTTTGGTTGCCGGCATCGCTGGTCCTCTGGATGGTCACAACGAATGGCGCGGATGCTACAGGTGGTTACCCGTGCAGGCAGGATCGGCCACTGTGGGATAAATTATAGCACATCTGGGGCAGAGAGGCAAAAGGCCTCAGCGAGGGGCAAGGTCCAGCAGGACGACCCGGGTGCCGTCCACGGGGAGGACGCGCAGAGGGGTTTCGTAGGTCTGGGTCAGTTTCTCGGTGGTGAGCACGTCGTCTACCGGGCCCTGGTACAGGACCCGCCCGGCCCGCATCAGGATGCAGGTATCTGCCACCGCCAGGGCGGTCTCGGGGTCGTGAGTGGTGAAGAGGACGGTGGTCCCCTGGGCGGCCAGGTCGCGCAGGAGGGTCAGGATGCGCCGTTTGTTGGCCAGGTCCAGGTGGGCCGTCGGCTCGTCCAGGAGCAGGATGGGCGTCTCCTGGGCGACGGCGCGGGCGATGAGGACCAACTGGTGTTCGCCGCCGCTCAGGGCGGAGACGCGCCGGTCGGCCAAATCGGCGATTCCCAATTGCTCCAGCGCCTGCCGCGCGGCCCGAACGTCCTCCGGGCCGGGCATCTGCAGAAAGTCCAGGTGCGGGGTCCGGCCCAGGAGGACGTACTCCAGGACGCGGAACTCAAAGGGGATGTGCTCCCGCTGGGGGACCAGGGCGATCTGTCGGCTCAGGCTCCGGCGGGAGTGGGCGGAGAGCGGATGCCCGCCGACCCGAATCTCCCCCTGCCGGGGCGGGTACAGACCCAGGATGAGGTGCAGGAGCGTGCTCTTCCCGGCGCCGTTCGGCCCCAGGACGGCGTTGACCGTGCCCGGATACACGGCCAGTGATATATCCTGAAGGACGTCGCGGGCACCGTTGTAGGAGAACCAGACGTTGTGCAGGGAAAGGATGGGATGATTGCCTGTCATTGCTCTCCCGTTATTTTGCCCCGAAGCGGGTCAGGATGAACAGAAAGGCCGCCGCGCCGGAGAGGGAGGTGAGGATGCCCAGGGGGACCTCACCGGCGCTGACGGTGCGGGCCAAGTCGTCGCAGAGGAGGACGAAGAGGCCGCCCAGGAGCAGGGAGGCCGGGAGCGCCCGGCGGGCATCCGCGCCGACCAGCCGTCGGGCCAGATGGGGGACGATGAGCCCCACCCAGCCGACGGTCCCCGCCAGGGAGACGACGGCGGCCGTCGCCCCGACGGCGGCCAGCAGGAGGACCAGTCGCTCCCGGCCCGGCGCCGCGCCCAGAGAGAAGGCCGTCTCCTCCTCCAGCGAGAGCACGTTCAGCCGCCAGCGGGCCAGGAAGAGCACCGTCAGCGAAAGGACGGTCAGCGGCAGGATGGGCAGGAAGTTCCCCCAGCGGGTGCTCCAGAGGCCGCCCAGGAGCCAGAAGGTGATTTCCGGCAACTGGGTCAGCGGGTCCGCCAGGTACTTGAGCATGCCCACCCCGGCCGAGAAGAGGGCCGAGACGGCGATCCCGGCCAGGACCATGCGCAGAATCCAGCCGCCGTAGCGCAGATGTCCGGCCAGAAAGTACGTCAGCCAGAGGCCCAGCAGGGCGAAGGCGGCCGCGCTGGCCTGGACCGTGGGGGCAGAGCGGCCCAAGTACAGGATGGCGAACGCCGCCCCGAAGGCTGCCCCCTGGGAGACGCCCAGGAAGCCCGGCTCCACCAGCGGGTTACGGAAGAGCATCTGGAGCGTCAGCCCGCTGGCGGAGAGGGCCGCGCCGACCAGGACCGCCGCCGCCACCCTCGGCATCCGCAGGTTCCAGAGCAATTGCGCGGCCAGCAGGTCGGCCCGCAGACGGTCCGGCAGGAGCCACCCCGGCCGGGGATACCGTCCCCAAAAGACGGAGAGGGCCGCTCCAACCAGCAGAGCCAGGAGGAGAAAGAAAGTGGTCCGGTGGAAGCCCCGGATCACGGGAGCGACCCCTTGAGCAGCGGGCGCAGTTTGCCCTCTATGGCCGCGTCGTCCAGGCGGTAGAGGGTCCGGTAGAACGTGGCGAACTCCTCCAGGATGTCTAGGTCAGCGAAGCGGTCCGGGTGGATGTGGGTCGCCAGCCACTGCAGGCCCAGAATCCAGCGGGTATCCGGCTGGTCCCAACTGTAGGTGTCTTTGGGGAAGGCGAAGACCTGCCCGGCCTGCACCGCCTTCAGGTTCCGGGCGACGGGGTCGGCCCGGAACTTCTCCACCGCCTGCACCGGGTCGCCAAAGTAGTCAATGATGTAGACCTGGTCGGGGTCCCAGGCGGCGATCTGCTCCAGTGTGACGACCGTCCACCCGCTGCCCTGGACGTCCGTCCAGACCGGGCGCCCGCCGGCCATTCCGACCAGCAGGGTCTGCATCCAGGCGGCAGGGGGGACGGAGTAGGCCGTCTCGCCGCCTTTGGCCGAATGCTGAAGGACCAGCACCCGGGGCTTGCGGTCGTCGGGGATGTCGGCGAGGCGCCCCTGGACCCGCTCCGTCCGTTCCCGATAGAACGCGACCACCTCCTCGCCCCGCGTCGGATTGCCCAGGACCTGGCCCAGGGCGCGCAGTTCGGTGAAATACTGCTCCGGAGTCTCCAGGGAGACGTAGAAGACGGGGATGCCCATGGCCTCTACGGGCGCGCCCAGTTTTTCGCGCAGGTAACTTTTCAGAATGACCAGGTCGGGCCGGGCGGCGGCGATCTGTTCCGGCCCGGCCTCGGCGCCCAGGGTCGCTTTGGAGGCGGCATCCGGGTCCACGATGGGCAGGAAGTCCCCGCCCTGCGCGGTCGTGCCGACGGCGGCCAGGCGCTGGGGGCCCTCCGGGAAGAGATACAGCGCGTCCACAATCATAATCGTCGCCTTGCCCGCGACGACGATGCGCGACGGGGGCGCGACCAGGGTCACCTCCCGGCCCAGGGCGTCGGTCACGCTCATCGGTAATGGGGTGGGGGAGGGCACTCCCCGGGCACAGGCGCTCAGCAGGAGAAGGGCGCAGAATGCAACGATGATTCGCTTCCGCTTCATAGTGGACTCCTGTTTTGTGCGGTTCCATTCACCGCAGAGAGCGCGGAGGGCGCGGAGATGTATCAAATTTTCTCTGCGTCCTCTGCGTCCTCTGCGGTTAAACTCTCCAGCCATTCCAGCGCGGCCCGAGTCTGGCGGCGGCGCAGGTCCAGCACCAAGCGGTGGAAGGCCCCGGGGTCGGCGCGGGCGCACTGGGCTTCCAGTTGGGCCAGGCGGGCCGAAAGAAGCGCCCGCTGGGCCTCTATCAGTTCGGCCCAACCCTCCAGGCCCAGGGTGTGAAGGAAGTAGAGTTTGACCAGGAATTCTGCCCGCATGTCCCGCACGGCGGGCACGGGGCATCGGACCCAGGCCAGGAACTCCTCCCGTCCGGCGGGAGTGACGGCGTAGATTTTGCGCGGAGGACGGTCGGCCTGGGAAAGAAGGGTGGATTGGACCTGGCCCGTGCGCTCCAGGTCCCGGAGCGCGTTGTAGAGATGGCCCATGCCGATGCGCCAGACCGGCCCCAGTTCCCGGACGATGCGCCCATGGAGGTCGTAGCCGTGAGCCGGGCCGGACATCAGGAAGCCCAGGGCGACTTTATCCAGGGGCAGGGATGGGCGGGATGAAATGCTCATTTTTTGAGTATTCACAGAATGAATATCCGCGCAAATTATACAGAAATGGGGGAGGATTGTCAAGGGGTCGGCTTGCCTGCTTCCTGAAATGTGGTAAAATACCTTTGCCAACGGCGGGGCCGGAGCGGTCCCGCCGATGTCTGACTGCAGGAGGGAGAAAATCGTATGCCGTTGAGCAAGAGCGAGAAGCAACAGATTATTCGGGATTACGGCCGCTCCCCTCAGGACACGGGCTCGCCGGAAGTCCAGATTGCGATTCTCACCCATCGGATCAATCAGTTGACGGAACACCTGAAGGTCCACAAGCACGATGAGCACTCCCGGCGAGGGTTGCTCCGGATGGTGGGCAAGCGGCGCCGTCATCTGACCTATCTGAGTCGCAAAGACCCCGAACGCTACAAAGAGGTCGTCCGCCGACTGGGCCTGCGGAAGTAGTTAGAAGTTGTAGGGGTTGGGGCGGGCAGCTCTGTCGCCCGCCCCAATCCTGAAAAACATCGGAGCCAGCTGGGGGTTCGGAATTGGGACATGTCTCGCTCCCGCGCGGGCCATGTCCCAGTTTCTAACCTCCATGCGGGCTCCGGACATGGAGGAAGTAAATGGAAACTCGTACATTCATAACCCGGTTGGGGGACCATACCCTCACCCTGCAGACCGGCCATCTGGCCATGCAGGCCGGGGGCGCCGTCACCATCCGCTGCGGCGATACCGTCCTGCTGGCCACGGCCACGATGTCCGCCGAGGAGCGGGAAGGGATAGATTTCTTCCCGCTGACGGTGGACTTTGAGGAACGACTCTATGCTGCCGGCCGCATCCCCGGCTCGTTCCAGCGCCGGGAAGGCCGCCCCCCGGAGAGCGCCATCCTCATCGCCCGCCTGACCGATCGTCCCCTGCGCCCATTGTTCCCGAAGGATATGCGCCATGAGGTGCAGATTATCGTCACGCCCCTTTCGCAGGACGAGGAGCACCAGGCGGACATCCTCTCCATCATCGCCGCGTCTGCTGCCCTGACCATTTCGGACATCCCCTTCGGGGGGCCGGTGGGGGCCGCGCGCATCGGCTACATTGACGGCCAACTGGTCGTCAATCCTACCATCCCGGAGATGGAGCGCAGTCTCCTGGACCTGCGGCTGGCCGGAACCGCCGAGGCCATCCTGATGGTGGAGGCCGGCGCCAACGAAGTCTCCGAAGAGTTGATGCTGGAGGCGCTCCGGCTGGGCCATCAGGCCATCCAGGATGTCATCGCCGTCCAGCAGGAGATGCGGCAGGCGGTGGGCAAGCCCAAGCGCGCCTACGTCTCCCATGCCGTCCCGGAGGAACTGCTCGCGCAGGTCCGGGAGCGCGTCGGCGACCGTCTGGTCTCCGCCCTCTACGACGCGCCGGATAAGGCGGCCCGCAACGCGGCCATCAACGGCCTGATGAACGAACTGAAGGAGCAATTCGGCGAAACGACCGAACCGCTTTTGATCTGGCAGGCTTTTGAGGAGGTGACCCGCGAGGTGGTCCGGCGGCGCATCCTGGAGGACGGCGTGCGGGTGGACGGGCGGGACCCGACCACCATCCGCCCTCTCTCCGCACAGGTGGGGCTCCTGCCCCGTACTCACGGCTCCGGCCTCTTCACGCGCGGCGAGACCCAGGTCCTCTCCGTGGCGACGCTGGGCACCCCCCGGGAGGAGCAGTTGCTGGACGATCTCTCCCCGGAGGAGACGAAGCGGTACATGCACCACTACAACTTCCCGCCCTTCTCCACCGGCGAGACCCGTCCACTGCGGGGCCCAGGACGGCGGGAAATCGGCCACGGCGCCCTGGCAGAGCGGGCGCTTCTGCCCGTCATCCCGCCCGAGGATGAGTTCCCGTACACCATCCGCGTCGTCAGCGAGGTCCTTTCGTCCAACGGCTCCACCTCTATGGCCTCCGTCTGTGGCTCCACCCTGGCGCTGATGGACGCCGGAGTGCCCATCCGGGACCACGTCGCGGGCATCGCCATGGGGCTGGTCATGGAGGGCGAGCGGTATCGCATCCTGACCGACATCCTGGGCATGGAGGACCACCTGGGCGACATGGACTTCAAGGTCGCCGGGACGGAGAAGGGGATCACTGCCCTGCAAATGGACATCAAAATCAAGGGCATCTCGGACCGGATTATGGCCGAGGCCCTGGAGCAGGCCCGCCAGGCCCGTCTGCAGATTCTGGACGTCTTGCGGCAGACCATCCCGGCGCCCCGCCCGGAACTCTCGCCCTATGCCCCGCGCATGCTCATCCTGCACGTGGACCCGGATAAACTGGGCGCGGTCATCGGCACGGGCGGCAAGACCGTCCGGGCCATCCAGGAGGAATGCGACGTCAAGGTGGACATTGAGGACGACGGCACCATCTACATCGCTTCTACCAACCAGGAGGGCGCCTGTCGGGCCGAGGAGATTATCCGCCGCCTGACGGAAGTCCCGGCCGTCGGCAAAGTTTATACCGGCCGCGTCGTGCGCATCACCGACTTCGGCGTCTTCGTGGAACTGGCTCCCGGCACCGACGGCCTGGTCCACATCTCCCAACTCTCCGACCGTCCCGTCACCAACATCCGGGACGTAGTGGACATCGGCGACGAGATTATGGTCATGGTGACGGACATTGATCCGGACGGGAAGATTCGCCTTTCCCGGCGGGCCGTGCTGGAAGGGTGGACGCCGGAGGAGGCCCGCCTGCGGGATCGGGTGCCTGCGGGTCGGGGCCTGGGCGACCGCAAGGCCCCCCCTCGCCGCCGATAAGCGGTCATCTGTTGGTGATTGTCCCCGCGAAGGAGTGAAAGATGTCGTTAACTGAAATTCTTCCCGCTGTTCGGCAACTGCCCGTGCTGGACAAGATTCGGTTGATTCGTATTCTGGCGGAAGAACTGGATACAGCGCAGGACCTCTCTCCCTTTGAGCCGTACCGGATTTATTATCTGGCAACGCCCTATAACGTGTTTGGAGCGGGCAGGGCGTTAATGGATGCTATGAGAGGGGCTGACGCTCTCGGCGACTGATCATGCGCTTCAAATATTCAACGACCGATCCGTCGCAGGACGAGTTTGACAGCCTGCCCCGTCTCCCGTTGATTCTGCGCCTGGGCGACCAGAGCGTGGAAGTCGTTGGGCTGGTAGACAGTGCTTCAACGGTCAACGTACTCCCGTATGAGGTGGGTATCCGCCTGGGAGCGTCTTGGGATGACCATAAAGCCATCATACGGCTGGGTGGCACGTTGGGCGGTATGAACGCGATACCGCTCTTTGTGACAGCCCTGGTGGGTCAATTCGCGCCTGTCCGTTTAGCCTTCGCATGGGTCAAGCGCAACGATGTTCCGCTGATCTTGGGACAAACCAACTTCTTTATGGAGTTTGAAGTTTGCTTTTACCGCTCTCGCCTGGAATTTGAAGTCAGGCCCAGGTCAGGGTGAGCCAATCTTCTACCGTGTTAGCTACCCCCTTTTCGCATATCCTGACCTTAAGGAGCAATCCATGTCCGACCTGGAACTCCCCTCCCCCGCGCCCGATACCGGCAGGCCTAACTCCCTTGGGGGATTCCTTTTGCGGGCCCTTCGGGAACTGGTGGAGACCGTTCTCCCCGCCGTCCTCATTGCTCTTTTCATCAACGCGTTTCTGGCCCAGGCGACGGTGGTACGCGGCCAGAGCATGGAGCCCACCCTCTACGACAACGAGCGGGTGATTGTGGAGAAAATCTCCTACCGGCTGACCGGTGGGCCCCGTCGGGGGGATGTAGTCGTCCTGCGCCTGGACGGAGCACACGACATGCTCATCAAGCGGGTGGTCGCGCTGCCCGGAGAGACCGTCGCCGTCCAGGGCGGGCAGGTCGTGGTGGACGGCATCCCGCTGACGGAGCCCTGGGCAGTTCGGCAAGGTGGTCCCGACTACCCGCCGACTCTGGTCCCGGAGGGGCACGTCTTCGTGATGGGCGATAACCGGGGCCACTCCAACGACTCCCGTTCGTTCGGCCCGGTGCCGCTGAAGAACATCGTCGGGCATGCCGTCTTTATCTACTGGCCGCCGGATGAGGTGGGGCCGGTAAGGTGAAGTCCCGCCGGCAGCCAATGTACGGGTTTCTGCCAGATGATTTGGACGGGAGGCGCGTATGGCATCTCCAGAAATCGTCACAGTGCGGGCAGAGCAAGTTGAAGGGCTCCGGGAACTGATCCGTCAGGTCATTGAGGAGGAGCGTCTCTTCCCCCGGGAATATATGATAGACGTGGAGGCGCTCCGGCGTTCTCCGGCGGGGGCGGTGATCCGCCTGGAAGAGCGCATAGAGCACCTGAGCGCAAAGATTGAAGAACTCGGGGAGAACCTGGAGGCCCTACGGACAGAGATGCAGGAGAGCCTGGGGGCCCTGCGGGCGGAGATGCTGAAGGGCCAGGAGGACCTTCGGGCGGAGTTTAAGCGGGAACTCTCCAATCTGGAAAAACTGATGGAGGCCCGATTTGACGCCCTGGAGCAACGCATCTCCCGCACCGACTTCTGGGTGAAATTCTTCGCCGGCCTGGTCTCTGCTCTGTTTGTGGCCCAACTGGCCCTGAGTTTGATTCGCTAACCTGAAGTGACTGTCACCTGAAAGGTGACAGTCACTGGGTGGTGGTGAGGATGGAACCGGTCCGACGCTGGGATGTGGGAACGAAGCGCCTGGTGGGGACGGTCGTCTTCATCTTCCTGGCGCTGATTGTGTACCGCTTCCGGGCTGTCCTGCCGCCGCTGATCCTGGCCTTCCTGCTGGCCTTCATCCTGGACCCGGTGGTGGACTTTCTGGAGAGGCGGGCGCACATCCCCCGCACCGGAGCCACCGCGCTGGTTTTCCTGGTCCTCATCGCGGCGGCGGTGACGGCGCCGGTGATCGCGGTGCCACCGATTGTCCGGGCGGTCAATTCGCTGAATCTGGATTTTGCCCGCATCGCGGTCCAACTGGACCGGTTCTTCTCCCAACCGGTCCAGGTCCTGCAATGGCAGATTGACCTGCGGGACGTCTACCAGGAGTTCCAGCAGGGAATCCGTCAGTTCCTGACGGCCGTCGCCACGGGGACGGTCAACTTCGTCGTCGGGTTTGTCTCTACCCTGTTCTGGGTTATTTTCATCCTGCTCTCGTCCTTCTACCTGACCCGGGACGCCGACCGCATCGTGGCCTGGCTGGACAACCTGGCTCCTGCGTCGTTCCGCGAGGACTTTATTCGGCTGCGTCACGAGATTACCAAAGTCTGGAACGCCTTCCTGCGCGGACAGCTGATTCTGGGGCTGTTTATTGCCCTCATTACGACGGTCGTTAACACGGCCATTGGCCTGCCCAATGCCCCGGCCCTGGGGCTCCTGGCGGGCGTGCTGGAGTTCATCCCGAACATCGGGCCGACGGTCGCCGCCATCCCGGCCGTTCTGATTGCTCTGTTCCAGGGGTCGTACTGGTTGCCGCTGAGCAACTTCTGGTTCGCCGTTCTGGTGGCGGGGGCCTACGTCCTCATCCAGCAGATAGAAGCCAACCTGCTGATTCCCCGCATTATGGGGCGGGGGCTCAATCTCCACCCGCTGGTCGTGCTGGTGGCGGTCATCCTGGGCGGCAGTCTGGCGGGGGTGCTGGGGGTGCTCATCGCCGCCCCTACCGTGGCGACGCTGCGGGTGCTGGGCGAATACATCTACCGTCGCTTGACCGACCAGGAGCCGTTCCCGGCGGCGGCCGAGCGGCCTCTGCCCCGCCCCTGGCTGGGCCGCCGCCTCTGGGACCGCATCCGGCGGCGGATTCTGGCCCGTCGCTGGCGCATCCGCCCGGCCCGCCCCGAAGACCGGGCCGATATGGAGGCCCTCTGTGCGCACATTTGGGGCGGGGAAGATTACATCCCCCAGGTCTGGGATGAGTGGCTGGCGGACCCGGAGGGGGAATTCTCGGTGGTAGAACTGGACGGGCGGGTGGTGGCGCTGGCCAAACTGAGCCACATCGCCGATGACGAGTGGTGGCTGGAGGGGATGCGGGTCCACCCCGACTATCGCCGTCTGGGGGTGTCCCGGCTTCTCCAGGCCCATCAGTTGGCGGTGGCGGAACGACAGGGGGTAGGGGTGCTGCGCTTCGCCACGGCCTCCTATAACCGGCCCATCCACCGCAATGCCTCCCGGGACGGCTTCCGGCGGGTGGCGGAGTTCCGGCGCTGGAGCGCCGATGCGCTGCCCGGCCCTCAGGCCCTCCGCCCCCTGAGGCCCGAAGACCTGGAGGCGGCCTGGGGTCTGTTGGAGGATTCCTCCATCCGACGGGTTTCCGGGGGCCTCTACGAGACGGACTGGCGGTGGCAACAACTGACGAAGGAGCGCCTGGCGGCCCACATCGCCGCCGGCCAGGTCTGGGGAGTGGACCTGGACGGGCGACTGGGCGCGCTGGCGGTCGTCCTGACTGACCCGGAAGCGGAGCGGCTGCCGGTCGGCTACATGGACGGCACTCCGGAGGGATTGAAAGCGCTGGCCTGGGGGCTGCGCCTCCTGGCCTATCAGCAGGGCTATCCGAAGGTACGGATATTCGCAGTCGCCGATCCGGCTCTTCTGGAGGCCCTCCGGTCGGCGGGCCTGGCCCCCGACCGGGAACACTCCCTGTACATCTTTGAAAAACCGATGAAAGGAGACAAAAATGGAAGAGATAGAAGTTCTGGCTGAAACCGACAACTACAGCATCTGGCGGACGGAGGAGCCGGACGGCGAGATCACGTATCACCTGGAGTTCGGGAGCGTCACCGTCCACTTCTTTGAGGAGGAGTGGGAGGAGTTCCTGGACCTGATCGGCCAGTTGCGGCGGCAGTAAACAGCTGTTCCGACGGCCGCTCTCGCCTCTCAGGGTGAAAGGACGATGTTTCATTGCGGCGGCTCTGCCGCCGCAATGAAAATCCCCCTGATCCCGCTGGCGAAATGGCCCGACGGAAAAGGTGACCAGAGACCAATGCTGAGACCGGGAGGACATCCGGCCGGGCTCCAGGAGTGGTACGACAAACTGGCCCCGCGCGTCGCCAGCGCGCGGGAGCAACTGCGCTCGGTTCCTCTTCATAAACTGGAACTGCGCAGCGGTGCCACCCTGGAGCCCGAAGGCACTTTGCGGCTTTCGTTCTTCTGGCGAGACTACCGGGTCGGCCCGCCGGATTTCGTCGTCCGGCGGGCGGATACCGGCGAGGAGCCCTCGTCCTTCATCCAGGCCCTCATCCTCACCTACCTGGTGACGGCCGACGGCACTACTCCCTCCCGGCGGTGGGTCGCTTTCCACAGCTTGCCCGATGGGATGTTCTACGCCCAGGCGTTCCGCGGCTACGCCGAGGACCGCCTGGTCCGGGAACTGGGAGACCGGGGGCTGGACGGGTTCCGCCGGGCCGGTGAGCGGCTGAAGGGAGAGCCGCTGGACCTGGGGGACGCGGGGTATATCTTCGCGGTCCTTCCGCGCATCCATCTGGCCGCTGTCTACTGGCTGGGGGATGAGGACTTCCCGCCGCGCGCGTCCATTCTCTTTGAGGACTCCGCTGCCCATTACATGCCCACTGACGGCCTGGCCATCCTGGGCAGCCAGTTGGTGACCCAAATCCTCCGCGCGGCGTAGTGACCAGCCACCCATGATCTGTCCTCTGTGGTCTGAAGGAGCGGGATGCTGGGACTCTCACCCGTGACATTTCTGGCCCGGCTGATTGTCTTGCTGGTGGGGATGCCGATCCACGAGTGGGCCCACGCCTGGTCGGCCCACGAACTGGGAGACGACACGCCCCGCTGGGAGGGCCGGTTGAGCTTGAACCCCCTGGCCCACCTGGACATCCTGGGGGCCATCCTGATTCTGCTGACGGGCTTCGGCTGGGCCAAGCCAGTGCCGGTCAACCCCTACCGGATGCGGACCTCCCCTCGGGCAGGCATGGCCCTTTCCGCCTTCGCCGGGCCCGCTTCCAATCTGGTGCTGGCGATGCTCTGTGCGCTGCCGTTCCGGCTGGGCTGGCTTTCGGTGGGGGATGTAGCGTCTGCGCGCTTGAATCCGGCGACGCTGCTTTTCCTCATCGCGGATGTCAGCCTGAATCTGGCCCTTTTTAACCTGCTCCCTTTCTTCCCGCTGGACGGGGAGAAAGTGCTGGTGGGGATTCTGCCGCCCCGGTGGGGGGACGCGCTCCTCTCTTTCCGCCCCTATAGCCCCTACGTCCTGCTGGGATTGCTCTTTCTGCTCCCCTATCTGGGGTTGGACCTCATCGGCATGCTGATTGGGTTGGTGAAAATCCCGCTCCAGGTGCTCCTGTTCTGGCTGTGATGAGGCAGGCGACCTATCGGGTGCGCCAGTTCTTCGCCGCATTGACGGCGCCGCTGGCCCGGGGAGATGCCGACATCGTCACGCAGGTGCTCACTCCGGCCCAACAGGCTCTCTTCTGCCGGATGTCTGCCCCGGACCGTCGGCATGCGCTGGGGGTCTATCAGGCGCTGGTGGGGCGGGGGCCGCAGCCGCCGGACCTGCTGGTGGCCGCTCTCCTGCACGATGTGGGGAAGGCCGCCGGACCTCCGCCCCTATGGGTGCGGGTGGCGGTGGTGTTGCTGGAGCGTTGGGCGCCCCGCTGGCTGACCCGACTCAGCGAGGGCGACCCTCGGGGCTGGCGGCGGCCCTTCGTGGTCTACCAACGGCACGCCGAAATCGGGGCGGAATGGGCGGCCCGGGCGGGGTGTTCTCCCCTCACCGTCGCCCTGATCCGCCGCCACCACGAGCCCCTGGGCCCGCCGGAGGGAGAGGAAGACCGTCTCCTCACCCTGCTCCAGGAGGCAGATGGGCGGGCATAACGTTCTCGCAACAGGAGGCTGGCTATGGACCGAAACGTCTTTTCTGGTCTGAAATCTCTGTTTCGCTTTCCCTTTCAGGGGCCAGATTGGGCCAACCGGTTCATCCTCGGCTGCGCGCTGCTCTTCGCGGGTTGGGTGCTCCCGATTGTGCCGGTCATCTTCGTCTACGGCTACGCCGTAGAGGTGATGCGCCGGGTCATTCGGGGGGAGGAACCCGGTATGCCTCCCTGGCAGGATTGGGGACAGCTCTTTGTGGACGGCCTGCGTGCCTGCGCCGTCGGCCTGGTTTACCTCCTGCCCGGGACCGTCATCTGGCTGGGAGGTTTTGCCCTGTATTTTGTCGGCTCTTTCGGTCTCGTCCTTTTGGCGGAATACCAGCGGCCCGGTATGTTCTTTATGGCCTTTCTTGTCCTGCTGGGCGTTTTTCTTCTCTCGCTCTTTATCGGTTCTTTGCTCTTTTTCCTGGGTCTCATCCCTCTTCCGGCGGCAATGGCCCATTTCGTCGCCGAGGACCGGTTGGGGGCCGCCTTCCAGGTCCGCCGCTGGTGGGCCGTCTTACGGGAACGGCGGTGGGAATATGGGATCGCCTGGCTATTGCTTTTCGGTCTTGCCGGTATCGTTTACTTTGCCCTGGTGCTCCTGTATTACAGCGCTTGTCTCTGTTGGTTGGTGCCCATCCTGACGGCACCGGTGGCGTTCTATACCACGCTGGTCGCCGCCGCGCTCTTCGGGCAGGTGTGGAGGGAGTACGAAATACGGAGTACGGAGTAGGGAGTACGAAATACGGGGTACGGAGTAGGGAGTACGGAGTAGGGAGTAGGGGGATTTATGGAAACACGTATCACCATTATCGGTTTGGGCTGTGTGGGAAGTTCCATCGGGCTGGCCCTGCGGAAACAATCGCCGTCGCTGGATGTGATGGGGCACGACATAGACCCGGCGGTGGCCCGCAAGGCGGCGCAGATGGGGGCCGTGAGCAAGACCCACTGGAATCTCCCCGCCGCCTGCGAACGGGCCGCGATGGTGATTCTGGCCCTGCCGCTCCCGGCGGTCCGGGAGACGCTGGAAGTGTTGGGGCCGCATCTGGAGGAAGGGTGCATCGTCACCGATACGGCGGCCCTCAAGGTGCCGGTGCTGGAATGGGCGCGGAAATCGCTCCCGACGCGCGTCCGCTTTGTGACCGGGTTGCCTCTCCCCGGTCCCAAAGTCCCGCTGACCGGACCGTTGTCGGGCACCGATGCCGCGCGGGCGGATTTCTTTGAGGACGGCTTCTATTGCATCACGCCAGCTGCCGACACCGACCCCGACGCGGTGACGGCGCTCCTGGGGCTGGTCCAGGCCATCGGTGCTCGCCCGCTCTTTATGGACCCGGTGGAGTGTGACGGGCTGCAGGCCGGGGCGGTGAACCTGCCTGCCCTTGTTGCCGTGGCCATGCTGCGCGCGCTGGTGGGGACCCCCGGCTGGGCCGATATGCGCAAACTCGTGGGCTATGACTTCGCCTCGTTGACGGGGCCGGTGGTGGCAGATGCCGCTGCCTGGCGAATGGCCGCCCTCCTGAACCGGGAGAACCTCCTCCGGCGGCTGGATATGTTCCTGGAGGAAGTGGGACGCATCCGGCAATGGTTGATAGAGGGCGACGAACAGGCCCTGGAGAATGCCTATACCCAGGCGGCTTCGGGCCGAGCTCACTGGCTGCAGGAGCGGGCCCGGGGGATGCATGAGGACGCCGGAGAGCCGGTCCAGGTCCCCGGCATGGGCGAGCAGATGGCGCAGATGTTCTTCGGCGGCCTGTTCCGCCGTCGTCCATCCCGGAAGGAGTAGAGCCACGCATTTCTCCGTTCCTCTGTGGCTTGATCCAGCCTCTTCCTTCGGCTTCGGGAGATGAACCGCCCCCTGCGCATCCTGATGATTGCGCCGACCTCGTTCTTCCTGGACTACGGCTGTCATGTCCGCATTCTGGAGGAGGCGCGGGTCCTGCAACGACTGGGGCATCAGGTCACCATCGCCACCTACTATCTGGGGCGGGACATCCCCGGGCTGGAAATTGTCCGCTGCCGACCCACCCCCTGGCGGGCCGACTATGAGGTCGGCTCCAGCCTGCACAAACTGGCCTTTGACGTCTTCCTGGCCTGGCGGGTGCTGGGTCTGCTCCTGCGCCGCCGCTTTGACCTCATCCACGGCCATCTCTACGAGGGCGCGCTGATCGGTCGGGTGCTGGGCCGCCCCTGGGGCCTGCCCGTCGTTTTTGACCGGCAGGGAAGCTTGACCGGGGAGATGGTGGACCACCGCTTCCTGAACCCCCACGGGCCCTGGTATCGCTGGGTACGCCTGCTGGAAGAGCGAATCAACGAGATGGCGGACGCGATTGTCACCAGCACCCAGCAGGGGGCGGTCCAACTGAGCCATCTGGGGAACTCTGTCCGCATCCGCCCCCTCCCGGATTGCGTCAACGCCGACTTTTTCCGGCCCGGCGTGCTATCTCCAGATGAGGTCTCGGCCCGCCGGGCCGCATGGGGCATTCCGCCTCAAGCCACCGTCGTCGTCTACCTGGGGCTTCTGGCCGACTGGCAGGGGATTCCCCAACTCCTTCAGGCCGCCCGCCTGCTGAAAGAATCCGGCCGGGAGGTCTATTTCCTGGTCGGCGGCTTCCCGGCGGAGGCGTACTACCAGGGCCAGGCGCGCCGTCTGGGGGTGGATGACCGGGTGGTCTTTACGGGCAAAGTCCCCTACGATGAAAGCCCGGCCCATCTGGCGCTGGGGGACATCGCGGTGGCGCCCAAACTCTCTGCCACCGAGGGAAGCGGCAAGATTCTGAACTACATGGCCATGGCGTTGCCCACCGTCGCGTTTGATACCCCGGTCAGCCGGGAATATCTGGGCTCCCTGGGGGTGTACGCCAGTCCCCCGGGCGACCCGAAGGCGCTGGCCCGGGCCATCGGGGCGCTGGTGGAGCAACCGGACTTGCGGCGGGCGTTGGGGGAAGAGCTGCGGCAGCGGGCCCTGCGGCACTTCTCTTGGGACCGCGCCGGGCGGCAATTGGTGAAGATTTATCGGGAGGTCCTGGAGCGAAAGCGGCGATGAACGGACAGGTTACGGAGAGATTGCAGTTTGGTTAAAACACTTGTCAGATGGGCAGGTTTCTGGTATTCTAATATTGACGGTGCTGCTTTTTGGTGGTATACTGTAAGTATCCCGCGGGAGGAGGCCGCAGATGTCTGAACAACGCAAAAAAATCGTCTGCATTGAAGACGAGCCGGAAATGATAGACCTGGTCCGGTTGATTCTCGGGCGCAGGGGATTTGAATTGATCGGCGCCGTTGGGGGGCGGGAGGGCCTGGAGACGGTGCGGCAGGTGAAGCCGGACCTGGTCCTTCTGGACCTGATGATGCTGGATATGGACGGCTGGGAGATTTACCAGCATATGAAGGCCGACGAGGAACTGCGCAACATCCCCGTTATCATCGTCACGGCGAAGGCGCAGAGCATAGATAAGGTTCTGGGCCTGCACATCGCGAAGGTAGACGACTACATCACCAAACCTTTCGGCCCCCAGGAACTGATTGACAGCGTGAACCGGGTGCTGGGGATAGAGTCGTAAGTGGGGGTACAGAAATGGCGGCGGCCCACAGGGCCGCCGCCGCCGATTTTATCTCCTGTTGCTTTCTGACGGCCGGAGGAGCCCCATTGCCTCCGGGATGAGCGGCACCAGGTCTCCGGCGGCGACGCCCGCCGGGCCCA
>JACIWQ010000005.1 GCA_014360895.1 Thermoflexales bacterium
GACTCTCGGTCAGGAGAGGGGAGGGGGTAGCGGCGAAGCCGCTGGGGGTGGGGTGAGGAACCGCGCAAATCCCCTGTCCGAACTCACGTCCGAACCTCGGGGATTCCGCTTGACGAAAAACCGGAAATCCGGTAAAATCTTTCCGTCCCCCTTTTGAAACGTAAGGTGCAACAGGGGATACTTCCCCCGTTGCACCTTGTGAATTCTATTTCCAACGGAGGCGCCTGTGAAAGAGCTGAGCACCCTGGAACAAGGTATGCTCTACGGCGTCATTGCCACGGCCATCATCGGCCTCCTCTACGCCCTCTGGCTCTGGCGCGATACGGTGCGCCGGGACAAGGGGAGCCAGAAGATGCAGGATGTATGGCTGGCGATTAAGGTGGGGGCCGAGGCCTATCTGCGACGCCAACTCCGGACCATCCTCCCCATCCTCGGACTGCTGGTCGTCCTCCTCTTCCTCAGCGTCTACGTCATCGCGCCCTCCCGCGAAGCCTACGAACTCTTCGGCGAGCGGGCCCGCCTGGCCCTGGGGCTGGGACGGGCGGGCGCCTTCATCCTCGGGGCCACCTTTTCCCTGCTGGTGGGCCAGTTGGGGATGCGGGTCGCCATTGAGGGCAACGTCCGGGTGACCGCTGAGGCGGTGCGCGGCAGTTACAACGGCGCACTGACCGTCGCCTACCGGGCCGGCACCTTCACCGGCATGCTCACCGACGGCCTGGGACTCCTGGGCGGCACCATCATCTTCATGATTTTCGGCCGCGCCGCGCCCGATGCCCTCCTGGGCTTCGGGTTCGGTGGCACCCTGTTGGCCCTCTTTATGCGGATCGGCGGCGGCATCTACACCAAATCCGCCGACGTCGGGGCCGACCTGGTGGGGAAGGTGGAGGCCGGAGTTCCGGAGGACGACCCCCGCAACGCGGCCGTCGTCGCCGACCTGGTGGGGGATAACGTCGGCGACTGCGCCGGGATGGCCGCCGACATCTTTGAGTCCTACGAGGTCACCATCGTCTCCACCCTGATCCTGGGCATCGCCCTGGCCCACGTCACCGGGGAGATTGTCTGGATCGTCTACCCGCTGATTGTGCGGGCCATCGGCGTCATCTCCTCCATTCTGGGGACGTTCACCGTGCCCATCTGGGAGCGGTTCCCGCTGAAGTTCCTCCGCGCCCGGGACGCCGAGGAGGCTATGTTCCGCTCCTACGAGGTCTCCAGCGTCAACACCGTCCTCTGGTCCTTCCTCTTCGCCTGGTGGTACGCCCACGACTGGCGGCTGGCCCTCCTGAACGCGGTCGGCGTCGGCCTGGCGGTCAGTTTCAACCCCATCACTTCCTACTTCACCTCGGCCAAGCGCAAGCCCGTACAGGAAATCGTCCAGTCCACCCGCACCGGCTCCGCCACGACCGTCCTCTCCGGCCTCTCGGTGGGGATGGAGACCAGCGTCTGGAGCGTGCTGGTCATCTGTATCACGATGGGCATCTCCTTCCTGGTCGCCCGCCTCTTCCCGCCCGCCAATATCCAGGCGCTGGGTGAGCAGGTCATCCTGCTCTATATGCTCTACGGCGTGGCGATGGTCGGTATCGGCATGCTCTCCCACACCGGGAACAACGTGGCGATGGACTCCTACGGCCCCATCGCGGATAACGCTAACGGCATCGCCGAGATGGTCGGCGTGGACCCGAAGGCCATGCACATCATGGCCGAACTGGACGCGGTGGGGAACACGACGAAGGCCATCACCAAGCAGATTGCCATCGCCTCCGCCGTCATCGCGGCCACCAGCCTCTTCTTCTCTTTCGTCACCGACGTCTCGCTGGTGCAGGAGCGGCTGGGCGTTCCGGTCCCGCAGTGGCTGCTCTCCACCGGCATCCGGGTCTCCCTGCTGGAGGGGGTCATCGGGTTCCTGATCGGCGGGGCGCTGCCGTTCTTCTTCTCCGCCTTCGCGCTGCGGGCGGTCAGCCGGGGCGCGTCGCTGGTGGTGGAGGAGGTCCGGCGGCAGTTCCGCATCCCCGGCGTGATGGAGGGCAAGGTGAAGCCCGACTACGGGAAGGTCGTCGCCATCACCACCGCCGCCGCGCAGAAGGAACTGGTCAGCCTGGTCGTCCTCTCGGTGACGTTGCCGCTGTTGGTGGGCATCCTCTTCCAGGTGGAGGCACTGGGGGCGTTCCTGGCCGGGGTCATCCTCTCCGGACAGTTGCTGGCAGTCTTTATGGCCATCGCCGGGGGCGCGATGGACAACGCCAAGAAGTACATTGAGGACGGCCACCTGGGCGGGAAAGGCTCCGAGCCGCATAAAGCCAGCGTCGTCGGCGACACGGTGGGCGACCCGCTGAAGGATACCGCCGGGCCGGCCCTCAACCCGATGATCAAGGTGGTGAACCTGGTGAGCTTGCTGGCCGCGCCGCTGCTGGTGCAGTACCGCGACCATCCGGTCCCGCTGGCCGTCGCCGCGGTCATCTTGCTGATCCTGCTGGTCTGGGCCATCGGGCAGAGCCGGCGGAGCCTGGAGGTGCCCGGCGGCGCGCCGGTGGAAGCCAAAGCGGCGGCCCTTCCGGGCGGTGGGAGCGACGGGGAATAGGCCGTCTGCCCTGCGAATCAGGGGGAGTGCGGCGGGCGGCTTCGCTGCCCGCCGCACTCCTTTTTCTCTTTCCGGCGACGAGGTCTCCGGTTCACCGCCAGCCCCGCGATGCCTAACCCGCCCAGCAACGCACCGGCCAGAAAGGCAGAAAGAGGCTCCGGAACCGTCGCCGCCGGCATGGCCGCCGGGGTAGGAGTCGGGGAGGCCGTGGGAGAGGCCGTCGCCGTGGGAGTCGGAGTGGGCGTAGGGGTCAACGTCGCTGCCGGGATGGGGGTCGGCGTGGGGGTGGGAGTGGGCATCGGGGTGGGGGGCGGGGACGGTACGACCTCCGGCACGGCGGATGGCGGGGAGAAAGCAACGGCCCCGGCGCCGTTCTCCTCCACCAGCATCAACGGCATCCCGCCTACCCGGCAGATGTCCCCCCCGACGCAGCCCGGGAGCGTGAGCAGGTAGTAGCCCCGGTCGGGATGGACAATCCAGGCCTCGCCGCGCGCATTGGCCAGAAGCGCCCGCGTCGTCTGCGCGGGTAGCATCAGGCTCTGGGTGAGCGGGGTGCGGGCCCAAGCGACCGTCGTCACCTGCGCCCCCCGGTCCACCACCACCACGCTGACGTCGTCCCGCCGCTCCCACCGGGCAGAGCGGAAGTCCCCCAGATAGGTCACGGCCACCTGAAAGGCCGCGAAGGCCGGGCGAGGAGCGCCGTCTGCGCCGATCAATCCGTACGGCGCCTCTCCCATCTCATCCACCATCCGGTAGACGGCCATCCGTTCGGCCCCGCCCGCAATCCCCAACGTCAGCGCCTGGATCAGGAAGGCCGCCTGCTCCTCCGGCAGCAGTCCTTCCTCCCCCTCCTCCGACACCGCGCGACCGACCTCCACCCATATCTTCTTCTGGAGGCCGTACTCCCCCAGCAGGCGACGGTAGAAAACGGAGAGGTCATAGAGGCTCTCCGGCTGGTCGTAAACTCTCAGCGTCAGGACGTCAAAGTAGAAGCCGCTGGCGCGGGCCTGGGGATCGGTCGCCAGCGCATCCAAAAGGCGGCGGACGAAGGGGGGATTGCCCTGGAGGACGTCGGGCCAGTGGGATACGGCGCCCAGGTGGACCACGGCGCGGGAGTTGGCCCGCCGGGCCGCCGTCCAGGCCGCACGCAGGAGTCCGGCGAAGTCCGCCGCCGACCCGCGCCAGTTCTCCGGCCGGTCCGGCCCCTCCCAGACCACCCAGTGGTCAATCCGACCGGCGTATCGCTGGACCACCGTCCACACGAAGGCCGCCCAGAGATTTTCGGGGTCGTCGGGGGCGTCCTCCAGGCCCCGGGGCAGGCCGGTGACGGGGTCGGCGGCCCAGGAAGGGACGCCGGTCAGCACGCCCACCACCTGACGGCCCAGGGCAAACTCCAGGGCCAGTTGGTCATCGGAGAGGGGAGGGTTCCAATCGGCGGGGCCGCCGGGCTGGATGTCGTCCCAGCGGAAAGGGATGACGGTCCAGCTGACTCCCAGGTCGGCGGCGGCCCAGGGGGCCTCATGGGCCGCGACGACGCCGAAGCGGGGGGCAGGGGCAGTGGCAGTCCCAACCGTCGGCGCCAACAGTCCAATCAGAAAAAATACCGCCGTCAGGAGAGGGAGCAGCGATCGGGTTTTACCGGGATTTCGCCCTCGCCGGGCCCTGTCTGCGCCCATAGAAAACCTTAAAATTTTCGCCAGGTACTGGACAAATTAAAAAAAGTGGTGTATAATGGCACATAGTGGTACGAAGTGGAATGCATTGCCCCATTTTGCCTGGATTTTGCCGCGTCGGTGGGGGAGGAAGTAGAACAAATGTTCCTCGGCGAGTATATCCACACCATAGACGATAAAGGCCGTCTGGTCGTCCCGGCGAAGTTCCGCAACGCCCTGGCCGGAGGGATGGTCATCACCAAAGGGGTGGACCGGTGCCTGGTCATCTACTCTATGGATGCCTGGCAGGCATACCGGGAGCGGATTTCCGCCCTCCCCACGCTGGATCGGGACGCCCGGGACCTGCGGCGGTTAGTGTTTGCCGGCGCGGTGGACGTCGTGCCCGATACGCAGGGCCGCTTTGTCATCCCCCAATCGCTGCGGGAGTACGCTGGCCTGGATGGACAGGTGGTCATCGCCGGCTGCGACACGTACATTGAACTCTGGAATCCCGAAGAGTGGGCCAAAGTCCAGGCCCGAATGACCCAGAACGAAGAGAACGCCGGGCGATGGGCCAATCTGGGGGTATAACCTCCTCTCCTCAGGCGCACCGCCCTTCGCTCCACATCCCCGTTCTTTTACAAGCGGTGCTCTCTTTTTTGCGGGTCCGGCCCGGCGGCGTCTACATTGACGGGACGGTGGGCGGAGGAGGACACGCGGCGGCGGTCCTGGATGCCTCCGCTCCGGACGGTCGGTTGCTGGGCCTGGACCGGGACCCGGCGGCATTGGAGGTCGCCCGGGAGCGCCTGGCCCCCTTCGGAGACCGGGCAGTCCTCCGCAGAGGCTCCTTCGCTGATTTGATACGCCTGGCCGAAGATTTCATCCCGGCCGACGGCGTGCTGCTGGACCTGGGGCTTTCCTCCCTCCAGTTGGCGGACCCCAGCCGGGGGTTTTCGTTCTCCCAGGACGGCCCGCTGGATATGCGGTTTGATCCCTCTGAGGGGACGACGGCCGCCGACCTGGTCAACACGCTCTCGGCCCGGGAACTGGCAGACTTATTGTACCGATATGGCGAGGAAAAGCAAGCGCGGCGGATTGCGGAGGCCATCGTCGCCGCCCGTCCCATCTATCGGACCGGCGAACTGGCCGCGCTGATAGAGCGGACGGTGGGGCGACGGGAACGGATCCACCCCGCCACGCGGACGTTTCAGGCGTTGCGCATCGCGGTCAACCGGGAACTGGAGGCGCTGGAAGCGGCCCTGCCCCAGGCGCTGGAAGCGCTCCGGCCAGGCGGACGGCTGGTCGTTATCAGTTTCCATTCCCTGGAAGACCGCATCGTCAAACAGTTTCTGCATCGGGAAGCGCGGGATTGCATCTGTCCGCCGGAAATTCCGGTCTGCGTCTGCGGGCATCGGGCCCAGGTGCGGGTGCTGACCCCCAAACCGGTCCGGCCCGACGAGGCCGAGGTGGCCGCCAACCCCCGGGCCCGCTCATCCCGATTGCGGGCAGCAGAGAAGATCATCTGGTCGTCGTCAGGGGTCCAATGACAGAGACTCAGCGGGAACCAGAGGATGTCCGGTCGTCCGGCAACGACCGTCCTGCCGGCCCTCCCCGGCCCCGTCGGCGCGGGAAGGGCTGGGACTTTGGTTTCCGCAAGGGAGGGGACCTGAACCGCCAGGGGGCGCTGTTCCTGTTCGGCTTGCTGATGGTCAGTGGGTTGCTGGCATCGCTCTATCTGGGATTGGTCAGTTATACCATCATTCAAGCCCGACACGTTCAGGACCTTCGGGAAATGCTCCTCCAAATCCAGGCGATCAATGCGGCCCTGGAAAAGCAAATCGGGGAGAAGCAACAGAATCTGTTCCAGCAAGCCATTCAGAGGGGGTTCATCCCCGCCTCCCAGGTGGAAACGGTGGGTCCCTGACCATGCCCGTCCATATCCGCCCCCGGCTGACGCTTCTGATACTCCTGCTGGCGCCCCTGGCCCTGCTCCTCCTCTGGCGCCTGCTGGACGTCCAGGTCGTTCACGGACTCGCGTATCGCCAGCAGGCCGTTCAGGAACGGACGCACAACCTGACGCTGCCCGAACCCCCCCGGGGCTCTATCTCCGATGCCCACGGCTTTCCCCTGGCGGTCAGCGTGCCCCGTTACACCATCTGGGCCAGCCCCGCGTACATCAAAGACGCCGGGGCAGTGGCCCAAATCCTGTCTCCGGTCCTCCAGGTTCCCGCCGACACCCTGTCCGCGACGATGGCGTATACATCCCAGGGCGTGATTCTGGCCCCCTATGCCTCCTGGGAGCAGGGAGAAGTCGTCAAGAAGTTGAAACTGGCCGGAGTCTGGGCAACCCTGCGCTGGCGGCGACAATATCCCCACCAGACCCTGGCCGCCCACCTGTTGGGCTTCACCGCCTACAGCGGGGAAGGGTTCTACGGACTGGAGGGGTATTACGACCGCGCGCTTCGCCCCCAGACCGTAGCCCAGGTCGTGGAAACGGACCCCTCTGGCCTGCGGCCGCTCCCCCATGAGGAAGGCCAAGTGCCCACCCCTCAACGGGGCAACCACCTGGTGCTGACGCTGGACCTGGCCATGCAGATGGCCGCCGAGGAGGAACTGGCCCGCGCCCTGGCGGAGTATCAGGCAGATAGCGGCCTGGTCATCGTGATGGCCCCCCAGACGGGGGCCATCCTGGCGATGGCCGTCCAGCCGTCCTTTGACCCGAATCAGTACGAAGTGTACATGGATGAGAGGGGGGAGGAAGTTTTCCTGAACCCGGCCCTCAGCGCCCAGTACGAGCCCGGCTCCATTTTCAAAATTATCACCCTGGCGGGGGCGCTGGATAGCGGCGCGGTCTCCCCGCAGGATACGTATGTGGATACCGGACAGACAGAGGTCGGCGGACAGGTCATTACGAACTGGGACGGGAAGGCCTACGGGGAGCAGGACCTGGTCGGCCTGATGGGGCACTCCTTGAACGTGGGGGCGGCCTGGCTGGCGACCAAGATGGGCCCGGAGACGTTCTACCGCTACGTCCGGGCCTTTGGCTTCGGACAGCCCACCGGGGTGGACCTCCAGGGAGAGGTGGCCGGGACGGTCCATATGCCGGGGGACCTGGACTGGTACGATTCGTACCTGGGGGCCAATGCCTACGGGCAGGGGATCGCGGTGACGCCGGTGCAGATGGCGGCGGCGGTGGCGGCGGTCGCCAACGGCGGCCACCTGATGCGGCCCTACGTCGTCGCCCGGCAGATTCGGCCCGACGGGTCGGCCCTGGAATCCCGTCCCGTCGTCCGGGGGCAGCCCATTTCTCCCGAAACGGCGCGGGCCGTCTCGGAGATTCTGGCCCAGGCAGTGGAGGAGTATATGCCCCAGGCCGCCGTCCCTGGCTACCGGGTCGCCGGGAAGACGGGCACGGCCCAGATTCCGGTCCCCGGCGGCTACGACCCGCGCGGGACCATCGCGTCCTTCGTGGGCTACGGGCCGGTGGAGGACCCGCACCTGCTGATTCTGGTGCGGCTGGACCGTCCCCGGACCTCGCCCTGGGCCTCCCAGACCGCCGCCGTCGTCTTCCAGCGACTGGCGACGCGGCTGTTCCCGATGAGCAGGGATTAACCGCAGAGCGCGCAGAGGGCGCAAAGGCAAAAAACTTTCTTCGCGTTCTTTGCGTCCTTTGCGGTTTCAGAGAGATTCACCGCAGAGCGCGCAGAGGGCGCAAAGGCAAAAAACTTTCTTCGCGTTCTTTGCGTCCTTTGCGGTTTCAGAGAGATTCACCGCAGAGCGCGCAGAGAAGACTTTTGAGTGTGGGACACTGCTTGCAGTTGTCCCACAAAGAGCGCAAAGGGCGCAGGAGTGATTAAATATTTTTTCTTTGCGTTCTTTGCGGTTCCTGAAGAATTCACTGGGGGTTCCGAGAGGTCGCGAGATGTTGACGTTGGCGGATGTAGTAGAAGGGTTGACGGGAGTGCGGCCGTCGGCGCTGGAGCGGCGGCCGACGGAGGTGGTGGTGGACTCCCGGCTGGTCTCGCGGGACGGGCTCTTCGTCGCGCTGCGGGGGGAGCGGGCCGACGGACACGACTACGTCCCGGACGCGCTGGCCCGGGGCGCGGCGATGGCGCTGGTCGCGCGGCCGGTGGCGGCCGACGCACCGGTGGTAGACCTGACCGTCTCCCCGCCCGCGCTGCCGGAGGATTGGGCCTTCCCCGTCCTACTGAAAGTCCCGGACCCGCTGGAGGCACTGCAGCGGCTGGCCGCCTTCTGGCGTCGCCGTCACTCCCCGCGCGTGGTCGGTATCACCGGCAGCGTGGGGAAAACGTCCACCAAAGAACTGGTCGCCGACGTCCTCTCCCGCCGGTACCGCACCCTGAAGAGCGAGAAGTCCTACAACAACGAGATCGGCCTGCCCCTGACCCTGCTCCGGCTGACGCCCGACACCGAGCGGGTGGTGCTGGAGATGGGGATGTACGACGTCGGGGAGATCGCCCACCTGGCCGAGATCGCGCTCCCGCACGTGGGCGTCGTCACCATTATCGGCCCGGTCCACCTGGAGCGGCTGGGAACAATGGAACGCATCGTCCAGGCCAAGACGGAACTGGTCCAGGCGCTGCCGCCCGCGCCGGAGGGGGTGGCGATCCTCAACTATGACGACCCCAACGTCCTGGGGATGCGCGCGGCCACGAAGGCGCGGGTTTTCACCTACGGCCTCTCCCCCGAAGCCGACCTCTGGGCCGACGGCATTGAGGGGCTGGGCCTGGAGGGGGTCCGCTTCCGGCTCCACTACCGGGGCGAGACCCTGCACGTCCGCATCCCGCTCCTGGGGCGGCACTCCGTCCACACCGCGCTGCGGGCGGCGGCCGTGGGCATCGTGGAGGGGCTGACCTGGCAGGAGATTCTGGAGGGGATGTCGTCGCCGTCGTCGCAGTTGCGGCTGGTGGCGGTGCCCGGCCCGCGCGGCTCCACCATTCTGGACGACACCTACAACGCCAGTCCGCCCTCCATGATGGCCGCGCTGAACCTGCTGGACGAACTGGAGGGGCGGAAGATCGCCGTCCTGGGGGACATGCTGGAACTGGGCGACTACGAGCGGGAAGGGCACGAGAAGGTGGGCCTGCGGGCGATGGAGGTGGTGGACATCCTCATTACCGTCGGGCCGAGGGGGCGCATCATCGGCGAGACGGCCCTTCGCTGGGGCATGCCCGCCGACCGGGTCCACATCCTGGAGGACAACTCATCCGCCGTCCGGCTCCTGGAGGGCCTGGTCCAGCCCGGCGACATCATCCTGGTCAAGGGCTCCCGCGCGATGCGGATGGAGGAGATTGTCAACGCCCTGAGCCAGGGGTAGCGGGAAGCCGGAAGCCGGAAGTGGGAAGTCGGAAGTAGGAAGTCGGAAGTAGGAAGTAGGAAGCCGGAAGCACGGAATACGCAATACGCAACACGCAACACGTAACGATGGATTTCGCTCTGATTCTCGCCAGTATCTCCTTTCTCCTGACCGTCGGGTGGGGGCCGCTGCTGATCCGGCTGCTGCGCCGCTACGGCATCGGCAAGCGCATCCGCATTGATGGCCCCAGCGGCCACCAGGTCAAACTGGGCACGCCCACGATGGGCGGGCTGATGATCGTCGTGCCGGTGCTCCTCATCACCCTGGGGCTGAACATCTACAACCTGATCCAGCGGAACCTGGTGGGGCGGTCCATTCTGGTCCCGCTGGGGGTGATGCTGATCTACGCCCTCATCGGCGCGGTGGACGACCTGGCGGGCGTGCGCGGGGTCCGGCAGGGGGAGGGGCTGACGGCCCGTCAGAAGATGGCGGTGGAAATCCTGCTGACCTTCGGGATCGCACTGGTGCTCCACTTCGGCCTGGGCCTGCGCAGCATCGCGATCCCGGGGGTCCCGCAGAAAATAGAGATCGGCCTCTTCTACATCCCGGTGGCGATGTTCGTCATCATCGGCGCGTCCAACGCCATGAATTTCACGGATGGGCTGGACGGGCTGGCGGGCATCATCGCCGCCAGCACCTTTCTGGCCTACGGGGTCATCGCCTACCTGCAGGGGCAGATTTACCTGGTCCGCTTCTGCTTCACCGTCGTGGGGGCCTGCTTCGCGTTTCTCTGGTACAACGCCCACCCGGCCCAGTTGTTCATGGGCGACACGGGGAGCCTGGCCCTGGGGGCCACCCTGGGAGTCGTTGCGCTGATGACCGGTCAGTGGCTGATTCTGCCAGTGGTGGCGCTGGTGCCGGTGGCGGAGGTCCTCTCGGTCATCATCCAGGTCTCGTACTTCAAGTACACCAAACGGCGCTACGGGCAGGGGCGGCGGGTCTTCAAGATGGCGCCGCTCCACCACCACTTTGAACTCCTGGGCTGGTCGGAGACCCAGGTCGTCCAGCGGTTCTGGCTGGTCCAGTTGATGGCGGCGATGGCAGGTGTCGCGCTGGCGCTGCTGTAGAGACGGGGGTCGGCGCGGAGAATGCGAAGTTTAGGGTGGATTGCCCATTGTGGCTACCTGATGTATAATGTAGCCACGAAATGCGAGGGTGGGCTATGGAATCCGTAGGTGTGCGGGAGTTAAAGAACCGGTTGGGGTACTACCTGCGGGCGATCCGGCAAGGGAAGAGTTTCGTGGTGACGGACCGGGGGAAGCCCGTGGCCCGGCTGGTGCCGGTGGGGCCGGTTGAAGAGGGAAGATGGCCGCCGGGCCTGGAGAAGAAGTTGTGGGAACTGGCCGCAGAGGGCCTGCTGGACTGGACAGGCGAGCCCGCGCGGCTTCCGGAGCCGATAGCGGTCAATCGGGGACCGGGGCTCCTGAGCGAACTGGTGGTGGAAGGACGGGAATGATCCTCTACGCCGACACCAGCGCGCTGGTCAAGTTGTTCGTCGCGGAGGAGGGCTCCGATGCAACGCACGACCTGTTCCGGCAGGCTTCGTTGCTGGGAACCAGCGTCCTGGCCCGCGCGGAACTGGAGGCGGCACTGGCCCGAGCGGTGCGCCGGGGGTTGATTCGGGACGAAGATGGACTGGACGCCCGGCGGAGGCTGGAAATCGTCTGGCCGACGTGGGTCCGTATCGCGGTGGACGAGCGGTTGGTCGCGCGGGCTGGGGCGCTGGCCTGGGAATATGGCCTGCGGGGATACGACGCCGTCCACCTGGCTGCCGCGCTGGTTTGGCAGGAGCGGATAGGGTATCCCGTTGTGGTAGCAACCTTTGACAGCGAATTGGGGGAGGCGGCCCGCCAGGCCAGCTTGGAGGTATGGCCGGCGGCGGGACTCAAATAAAGCGTCCCATCCAGGCTGACAGCCTGCACTGCGCTATACCGCCGGCCGCCGGGCCCCGGTAGGTCGGTCTCTGGTGGGGGGATAATTTGTCCGGTTCGGGAAACGGGTGTATACTGCAGAAAATCCGTCATCACAGAAATGCAGACAAAGGGTGATGCGATGAATGCAACGGTTCAGGTGCGACAGCGAGGGACGTTGACCCTGCCCGCCGAACTGCGGGAGAAGTACGGCATCCGACCCGGCGATACGTTTCGCCTGGTGGACCTGGACGGGATTTTCGTCCTCACGCCGATGGTGCCGATGGTGCCGGAACTGGCCCGGGAGATTGAGCGGATGCGGCTGGAGGCCGGGCTGAGCATAGAGGACCTGCTGGCGGGTCTGCGAGAGCAGCGGGAGCGATACTACCGGGAAAAATATGCCGCCCGTCAGGCCGTCTAAACCGCGAGTGTTTGTAGATGCAGACGTTCTCTTCGCCGGGGCAGCGGGGCCGGGCGAGCACGGGGCCAGCCTGCTGGTCCTGCGGATGGCGGAAATCACGCTGATAGAGGCTCTGACCTCGCAGCAGGCGGTGACGGAGGCGGAGAGGAATCTGGCGGAGAAATTGCCCCAGGCCCTGCCGGCCTTTCAGATGATTGTCCGCCGTTGCCTGCGGGTGGTCTCGGACCCGGAGCCGGAGGAACTGGAGCCCTACGCGGGCCTGGCCGACCCTGAGGACTTGCCCATTCTGGTCGCGGCGGTACGGGAAGAGTGTTCCTGGCTGGTGACCTTCAACGTCCGGCACTTCCAGCCCGGACATCCTTCGGTGACGGTGCTCCGGCCAGGGGAGTTCATCGTCCGGGTCCGGGAGATGCTGGCGATGATGGGGACATAAACAACGACCCAGGGAGGAACGATGATGACGACAAACTCCGGCCTTCTCTGGTTTGACGACAACCCCTATCGGGGGGTCACCGAAAAGGTCCGGCGGGCGGTGGCCCGCTACCAGCAGAAGTACGGGCAGCGCCCGACGGCCTGCTTTGTCCATCCCAGCCTGCTGGGCGGGAACGGCCACGCCCGACCGATACGGGTCGGCGAGGTGGAAGTCTACCCGTCCCGCGCCGTCCTGCCCGATCATATCTGGGTGAAATGACGGAATACGGAATGACGGAATGGCAAATGACAGAATGACAGAATGACGGAATGACAGAATGACGGAATAACGGAATGAGTCAATTCGCGTCTCATCTGCGTTCATCTGCGTCCGATAGTGCGACCCGGGACCTGGACGGGAAGCGGGTGGTGGTGCTGGGGCTGGCCCGGCAGGGGGTGGCGATGGCCCGCTTCCTGGCCCGCGCGGGCGCCCGGGTCACCGTCTCCGACCTGAAGACGAAGGCGGAACTGGCCGACGCCGTCGCCGCGCTGGCCGACCTGCCCGTCCGCTATGTGTTGGGCGACCACCCGATGTCGCTCCTGCGGGGGACCGACCTCATCTGCGTGAGCGGCGGGGTGCCGCTGGACATCCCGCTGCTGGTGGAGGCCCGGAAGAAGGGCATCCCGCTGGTGAGCGACGCGCAGTTGTTCCTGGAGCGCTGCCCCGCGACGGTGGTCGGCATCACCGGCTCCGCAGGCAAGACGACGACCACCGCGCTGGTGGGGGAGATGTGCCGGGCCGCCGGGCGCCGAACCTGGGTCGGCGGCAACATCGGCAACCCGCTCTTGGACGACCTGGAGCACATCGCGCCCGACGACCTGGTGGTGATGGAACTCTCCAGTTTCCAACTGGAACTGGTGACGGTGAGCCCGCCGGTGGCCGCGGTGCTCAACATCACGCCCAACCACCTGGACCGGCACAAGACGATGGAGGCGTACATCGCGGCCAAGCGGCGCATCGTCGCTTTCCAAAAGCCGGAGGATTGGGCCGTCCTGGGGTTTGACGACGCCAACGCGCGGGCGCTGGCGCTGGAGACGCCGGCCCGGGTGGTCTTCTTCAGCGGCGGGGCGCAGGTGGACCGGGGCGCCTACAAGACCAACGGCCTGCTGGCCCTGCGACTGGGGGAAGCCGAGGAGGTCATCTGCCGCCGGGAGGAGGTCCGGCTCCGGGGCGACCACAACCTGCTGAACGTCCTGGCGGCCTGCGCGCTGGCGGGGGTCGTCGGCGTGCCCGTGGAGGCGATGCGGCAGGTCATCCGGACCTTCGCCGGGGTGGAGCACCGGCTGGAGTTCGTCCGGGAGTGGCGCGGGGTCCAGTGGTACGACGACTCTATCGCCACCGCGCCGGAGCGGGTGGTGGCAGCCCTGCGGTCGTTCAGCGAGCCCATCGTCCTGCTGGCCGGGGGGCGGGATAAGAAACTGCCCTGGGAGGAGTTCGCGCAGGAGGCCGTGGGGCGAGTCCGCTACCTCATCACCTTCGGCGAGGCCGGGGAGATGATTGCGGGCAAGGTGGAAGAGGCGGCGCGGGTCGCTCCGGGACGTCTGGAGGGAATCCAGCGGGTGCGCACGCTGGAGGAGGCGGTAGAGGCCGCTGCGCGGGTCGCCCGCCCGGGGGACGTGGTGCTCCTCTCCCCCGGCGGGACCAGTTTTGACGCCTTCCGGGACTTCGCCGAGCGCGGCGACCGGTTTAAGGAATTGGTGCGGAGTTTAACCGCCGAGGACGCAGAGGGCGCAGAGGAAATAAAGAGGTGACTCTGCGTTGCTCTGCGCTCTCTGCGGTGAATGAACCGCAAAGAACACAGAGGGCGCAGAGGAAATGAAATAAAAAAATAAGTTAGAATCTCCGGGTCCTCTGCGCTCTCCGCGGTGAGATACATGAGAGAGTCGCGTCCACCCGATTATCTGCTGATGCTGGCGACGGCCGCCCTGGTCCTGCTGGGGCTGCTGATGGTCTACAGCACGACCTTTGACTGGGGCTACGGCGAGTACGGCGATCCGCTCTACTGGCTCAAGCAGCAGGTCCTGTGGCTGGTCATCGGGGCCGCCGTGGCCGTGGTGCTGGCCCGGACGGATTATATGCTCTGGCGGGACTGGGCGGTGCCCCTCCTGGGCGGGACGCTGGTCCTGCTCCTGCTGGTCCTGGTCGTCGGGCGGCCGCAGTGGGGGGCCCAGCGCTCCCTGTTGGGGGGCTCCGTCCAGCCGGCGGAACTGGCGAAGGTCGCGACGGTGGTCTACGCGGCCGCGTGGGCCTCGTCCAAAGGGGAGCGCATCCGCGACCTCTCCTACGGCCTGATTCCCTTCTCCGTCTGGATGGGGGTGGTGGCGGGACTGGTGGCCCTGCAGCCGGACCTGAGCGCGATGGCCGTCCTGGTCTTTGCCGGGTTCCTGGTCTTCTTCCTCTCCGGCGCGCACATCGGGCAGTTGTTCGTCGCCGGGCTGATGGGCGCCGTCGTCTTCTGGGGGCTGATTACCGTCTACCCGCACGCGCACGAGCGGTTTGAGGCCTTCCTGGCCGGGCTGAAGGACCCGTCGCTCCTGCCGTACCACCCGCAGCAGGCCCTCTACGCGCTGGCCAGCGGCGGCCTCTTCGGCGTGGGCCTGGGGGAGGGACGGGTGAAGTTCTACCTGCCCGCCGCCCACACCGACGCGGTCTTCGCCGTCGTCGGGGAGGAGTTGGGGCTGGTCGGGTGCCTGCTGGTGGTCGGGCTCTTCGGCGTCCTGGCCTGGCGGGGGTTCCGCATCGCGCTGCGCGCGAAGGACAGTTTCGGCGGACTCCTGGCCGCCGGGCTGACGGGGCTCCTGGTCTTCCAGGCGTTGCTGAACATGGGCGTCATCGCGTCGCTGCTGCCCTTCACCGGGACCAATCTGCCCTTTATCAGCAAGGGCGGCTCGTCGCTGGTGAGTTCGCTGGCGGCCGTGGGGCTCCTGGAGAGCGTCGCGCGGGGGCGCCCGCCTCGCCGCTGGAAGGGGGAGGAAACGCAACCGCAAAGAGCGCAGAGGGCGCAAAAGGAAACCAGAAATTCTTCGCGGTCTTTGCGTCCTTTGCGGTGAGTAAGGAAGCGCGATGTTTCTCTGGATAGCCGGAGGGGGGACAGGCGGGCACGTCTATCCGGGGCTGGCGGTCCTGCAGGCGCTGCAGGGCCGGGGGCCGGTGGAGGTGCTCTACGTCGGCGGCCGGGGGAGCGTGGAGGAGCGGCTGGTCGCCCAGGCGGGGCTCCCCTTCGCCGGGATTCCGGCCGGGGGCGTGCACGGACTGGCACCCTGGCGGGCCGCAGTCAACCTGATCAAACTGGCGCGGGGGTTTCTGGAAGCGCTGCGACTGGGCCGTCGGCGCCGGCCGGACGCGCTCTTCGTCACCGGCGGGTACGCCAGCGTGCCCGTCGCGCTGGCGGCGTGGGCCCTGCGGGTGCCCATTCTGCTCTACCTGCCGGACATTGAGCCCGGGCTGGCGGTGCGGTTCATCGCCCGCCTGGCGACCCGCATCGGGGTCACCGTGGAGGATTCCCGGGCCTTCCTGCCCGCCCACAAGGTCGTGGTGACGGGCTACCCGGTCCGGCCCGAGTTCGCCGGAATAGACCGGGCGGCGGCCCGGCAGGCGCTGGGGCTGCCGGAGGGGGAGCTCGTGCTCCTGGTTTTCGGGGGGAGCACCGGGGCCCGGAGCATCAACCAGGCCGTGGTGGAGAATCTGGAGGCACTGCTGGAGGCAGCGCACGTGCTCCACGTCACTGGGGAGCGGGACTGGCCGTGGGTGGAAAGTGGCATTCGTAGCGCAAGATTCACCGGACGTCGCTATCACCCGTACCCGTACCTGCACGGGGCGGCGATGGGGCAGGCGTTGGCGGCGGCGGACCTGGCCGTCTGCCGGGCGGGAGCGTCCACCCTGGGGGAATTGCCCTACTTTGGCCTGCCCGCCGTCCTGGTCCCGTACCCATACGCCTGGCGCTACCAGCGGGTGAACGCCCAGTGGCTGGCCTCGCGCGGCGCGGCGGTCGTCCTGGAGGACGCGCGGCTGAAGGAGGACCTGGTTCCGACGGTGCGGTCGCTTCTGGGAGACCCGGCGCGACTGGCCGAAATGCGGGCCCGCGCGGCGGCCCTGGCCCATCCCGACGCGGCGGAGAGGCTGGCTGCGATGCTGGTTGAGTTCCAGAAGGACGATGCAAAGGGGGCGGCATGATCCCGCTCAACACCTTTTTCTGGATGGTTGTCCTGATGTTCGGCCTTATCGGCGCGCTGCGGGGGTGGGTGCGGGAGTTGCTGGTCACCCTGGCCATTATCTCTGCCTACTTCCTGCGCTGGCTTTTCCTGAACATCATTCCGTTTGTCCGGGAGTACCTGAGAGACCGCTCGCCCATAGACCAGTTCTACATTTTCAGCGCGCTCTTCGTCATTATGGCTCTCTTCGGCTACGCCGGGCCGGTGATGTCGCCCTACCTGGCTGGAAAGGCGCGGCGGGAAAAGATTCAGGACCTGCTTCTGGGGTTCATCGTCGGCGCCGCCAACGGCTACCTGCTGGCGGGCACGATATGGGGGTTTCTGCACGCGGCCAACTATGGCCTTCCCCCGGACCTCCCACCGGAGATGTTGCAGCAGATGTCAGGGGTCTGGGGTATCCGCTTCCCGGACCCCGAGGTAGTTCGGTTCGCCGAAACATTCCTCCCTCACGCCTGGATGAGCGACACCATAATGCTCATCCTGACCGGGGCGACGCTGATTACGGTGTTGGTGGTGCTGCTATAGGGGAGGGTAAACCGATGGAAAATGAGACCCTGCAAATCCGTCAGGGAGTTTTGGGCCCCATTCGGGAATTCCCGCCTGGGGGGTTGAAACTCTTCCCTTTCACTCTGTTTATCGGCAAGCAGGGGACGGGCAAGTCACTGGTCTCACAAATCCTGTACTTTTTCAGGAACCTGCCTTTTTTGGTGCAGTTTTACCGCGCCGGTTTAGGACCGGAGGCCGGTCCGGAAACGATTGTACGGAGTGCCCTGGACGAACTGCGCAGCGCTCAACGGGCTTTCGCCGTTTTCGCCAAACCCTCTGTGTCCATTGAGTATATCCCGCCCGACGGCCGGAAGGGACTGGGGATCGGGATGGATCGGCGAAATCGCCGGATCGTCCCGCACAAGCGCCTTCGGGAGGAGATAGAGAGTCTGATACAGAGAGGGGAGGGGACCCCGCTGGGGGATGCGCTGTACATCCCTGCCGAACGGGTGTTATATTCTCACGCCCGGGGGCCCGAACCCTGGAGGATCCTGGCCGTACCCGCCACACTGAGTCGCTTTGCCACCGTTCTGGAAATTTTAGGTGAGACTTTCAAGAGATGGCCCGACGGTGAACCGGACACGGAAGAGGGGCGATGGGTGCGAAAGATGGGGAGAATCGCACTGGCTGGAGAGGCCTATCGGGTGGGGGAGTACTGGAAATGGGAATACGGTGAGGAAGAGCGCCTGGATATTGATATGGCCTCGTCCGGCCAGAAAGCCAACTGGCCCATCGTTTTGCTGGCGGAGGCTCTCTTCTCGTGGCGTCGGGAGCGGAAAATCCCACCCGATTTCGCCATCCACGTGGAGGAGCCGGAAATCCACCTGCACCCGGAGGCCCAGGTCGCAATCGTCAAAATCCTGGCCTATCTGGTCAACCACGGCTTCCGCGTCCTGGTGACGACCCATTCCCTGACCGTCCTATATGCGCTGAACAACCTGCTGGCCGCATCGGCTTTGCCGGAGGAGTTCGTGGAGCCGGGTCTTCCGGAGCCGGAGGTGCGCTTAAAGCCGGGAATGGCGGGAGCGTACCTTTTCCGGGAGGACGGCGTTGTGGTCAGCCTGGTGGATGCGGAGACCGGGCTCCTATCTGAAGCGGAACTGGCCGAAACCGGCGAGCAATTAATGGTGGAGGCCAACCGGATAGAATACTTGAGAGCATACGGGGCGTGAGGGATGTGTCGGCTGGCCGACTATTGTATCTACGACTCCGCGGAACGCTCTACTTATTCTGCAGAAGATAGCTCTTTGTCCATTACTGTCCAAAAGGATGAACGACTTCTGGTGTATGACCTGGAGACCTATCTGGGCAAACGTCCAATCAAAAGGCCAGACCTCCTGCTGATTGGCCGGGTCGGAGAAGGGCCCTGGATTGTCGTGCTGATGGAAACCAAGAGCGGAACGGGCTGGGAAAAGGCGATAAAACAATTCCGCGAAGTTCTGCCTGCATTAGGAAAAGGCGGAGAGGAGGGCGGGGAACAACACCATCAGGAATGCGCTGACCGACTCCCTCTGGGTAGAGACCACAGGGTGGTCGCTGTGGTGCTTGGTCAGGTGGGGAAAGAATACAGAAAGTCCCTGCAGCCGGGTGGGTTCGGAGACCGAAGGAGAAAGCAAATTCGCGATATCTCTTGGAGAGGCAAGCCTGTACCGGTGGTCCCGCCAATGTCGGGAAAATCGTTTCGCTCGCTCAGGCAGTTCTGGATTCAGTTGGGCGTTCTCCCACGCTCCGGGTCAACAGCGCGATGATGCTGGATTTGCGGACTGTTCGCCATATTCACTTCATCGGCATTGGCGGGGCGGGGCTCTCGGCGATGGCCCGGGTGCTGATGGAGCGAGGGGCCGTCGTCTCCGGCTCCGACCTGACCCTCTCTCCGGCGGCGGAAGCGCTGATGCGGGACGGCGCGCGGGTCTATGTGGGCCACCGGGCCGAGAACGTGGCGGGCGCGGACGTGGTCATCGCCTCTTCGGCGGTGCGGGAGGACAACGTGGAGGTCCAGGCGGCGCGGGCGGCGGGCATCCCGGTGCTCCGCCGTGCGCAGGTGCTGGGCCAACTGATGGAGGGACACATCGGCATCGCCGTCGCGGGGACCCACGGGAAGACGACGACAACGGCGATGATTGCGACGGTTCTCTGGGAGGCCGGCCTGGACCCGACCTTCATCGTCGGCGGGACGCTGGTGGGGCCGGGGACCAACGCCCGAGCGGGCGGCGGACCGCATTTCGTCATTGAGGCCGACGAGTACGACCGGACCTTTCTGGCGCTGACGCCGCGCATCGCCGTGGTGACCAACGTGGAGCACGACCACCCGGATTGCTACCCGACTTTTGAGGACTTCCGGGCCGCCTTCGCCGAGTTCGTCGCCCGGATTCCGCCCGACGGCCTGCTGGTGGCCTGCTGGGACCACCCTGTGGCGCGGGAACTGGGCCGGGAACGGCGGGCCCAGGGCGGACGGGTCGTCTTCTACGGCTTCGCCGCAGGCGGCTGCTTCGCTGCGCTCGCAGTGACAACCTCGCCGCGCGGCGGCCGGGAACGGGGCGCAGAGTGGACGGCCCGGCGTGTCCACGCCAACCCGTCCGGCGGGACGGACTTCTACGCGGTCCGGTCGGGGCGGACGCTGGGGGAGGTCCGGCTGCGGGTGCCGGGGGAGCACAACGTCCTGAACGCGCTGGCCGCGCTGGCAGTGGCCGAGGAGGTCGGCGTGCCCTTTCCCACGGCCCGGGCCGCGCTTTCGGGCTTCCGGGGCGTGGGGCGCCGCTTTGAGGTCAAGGGGGAGGCGGAGGGGGTGGTCGTCGTGGACGACTACGCTCACCACCCGACGGAGATTCGGGCGACCCTGGCAGCGGCCCGTCAGCGGTTCCCCGGACGGCCGGTCTGGGCGGTCTGGCAGCCGCACACCTACAGCCGGACGAAGGCGCTGCTGGAGGAGTTCGCGGAGGCTTTTGACCAGGCCGACCACGTGGTGGTGCTCCCGATCTACGCCGCGCGGGAGTCGGACACCCTGGGGGTCAGCAGCGCCGACGTGGTGGCCCGGATGCGCCACCCCGACGCGCGGGTCGTGGGCTCCCGGGAGGAGGCGGTGGCGCTCTTAGGGACGGAGGTCCGGCCCGGCGACGTGGTCCTTACCCTGGGCGCGGGGGATGGGGATAAGGTGGGGGAGTGGTTGCTGGAGGCGCTGAGGCGGGGGGCTGAAGCGTGAAACGTGAAACGTGAAGCGTGAAACGTGAGGCGTGAAACGTGAAACGTGAGGTGGGAAGCGGGGGAGGTGCCGATGGCCAACCAGAGTGAGCGCACGTTGGGGCGACTGCAGCGGGTGCGGCGGCGACGCCGAAAGCGGAACGCCTTCGCCAGCGAGGTGCTGGCGGCCAAACTGGAACTGGTCCAGGCCCAGAAGTCCCGCTCTGGGCGGTAGGGCCTACAGGTTTATTGGGGATTGGGGCGACGGAAGAATCTGGAAGCGGTCGCAGTGCGCGGGGCGGATAATGTTGAAGTGACGATAATCCAGCGTAAGGATGGTCGTTATCTTCAGCCGTTCCGCGATCGCCACAATCGCTGCATCCGTGAAATCCAGGCCGATGTCTTCGTAGCGCTCAAGGAGTTCCAGGACTCGCGGCAGGTCGCGGGGCTGAAGGGGTTCCACAGGGATAGCGTTTCGGATCAGTTCTCGCAAGAATTGCCGCATCGCTCTGCGGCCCAGCCGTGAGTCTAATAAATAGCAGATTTCTGGCAGTACCGGGCAAGGGAGTACCAGAGGGGCCTGGAAGGTCTGCGCCACGGCCAGGGCTCGGGCGTGATGACGGTCGCTGGAATCCGCAAGGGCGAAGAGGAATCCGGTGTCAGCGAGGGCTACCATGGGGTTCCCAACCGCAGGCAGAAGTGGTTTCTGCCTTGAGGATTTCCTCACTCTGTTCGGCGATGTCGCCCTGACCGGAGGCGCCCAGGCCGGTGATAGCGGCCAGGAAAGCGCCGGACGAGGGGGTTGTCCTCTCTTCGTAAAGGCGCAGGGCGTCGGCAACGATGTCCGCCGGGCGGCGCCGCTCCCGCCGGGCGAGAGAGCGAATTCTTTGTACCAGATTGCGGTCCAAAATCCAGATCATGTTTCCGCTCCAGCGGAAATTATAACACGCCCTGGCCTGGATGCCAAACTTGTTGCGAAGAATCTCTGCGTTCTCCGCGCTCTCTGCGGTGAAACATGAACCTTGCTTCGCTTCTGGAGTGGGCCTCGGGGTTGGGAGAGCGGGCGCGGCGGGAAGAGCCGCTGGCGTCCTACACCGCGATGCGCGTCGGCGGGCCGGCGGACCTGCTGGTGGTCTGCCGGACGACGGAGGAGGTGGTAGAGGCAGTGGAGCGGGCGCGCGCGGCGGGGGTGCCATGGCGGGTCCTGGGCGGCGGCTGCAACGTCCTGGTCTCCGACGCCGGGGTGCGGGGGCTGGTGGTGGTCAACCGGGCCGACCGGACCCGCATAGAGGCCGACGGGACGGTCTGGGCGGAGGCCGGGGCGCCGATGGCCGCGCTGGCCCGGGAGACGGCGGCCCGGGGCCTGGCCGGGCTGGAGTGGGCGGCAGGATTGCCGGGGACCGTCGGCGGGGCGGTGGTGGGGAACGCGGGCGCCTTCGGGGGCGACGTAGCCTCGGTGCTGCGCAGCGTCACCCTGCTGGAGCGGGACGGGAGTATCGCGGAGCGGCCCGCGGACTGGATGGCCTTCGCCTACCGGGAGAGCCGGATCAAACGGTTGCCGCCGCAGGAGCGGCCCGTCGTCCTGGCGGCGACGTTCTGCCTGACGCCCGGCGACTCGGCCGTGCTGGCGGCCCGGGTGGAGGAGATTCTGACCTGGCGGCGGACCCGTCATCCCTCGGGGGCGACAATGGGGTCTACCTTCAAGAACCCTCCCGGCAACCACGCGGGGCGGCTGATAGAGGCGGCGGGGCTGAAGGGGTATCGCATCGGCGGGGCGATGGTCTCGGAACTACACGCCAACTTTCTCATCAACACCGGCTCCGCCACCGCCGCCGACGTCCGGGCCCTCATCCGGCACATCCAGGCCGAGGTGGAGCGACAGTTCGGCATCCGGCTGGAGCCGGAGGTGGAGTTTATTGGGTGGGACGCGGATGAACGCGGATGAACGCGGATGAACGCGGATAAACGCGGATGTGTTTTTGCTTTTCAGGAGGTCGGAAGTGCTTGCAGATCTTAAGCATCGGGAGATCACGGAGAGGATTCTTCACGTGTTCTTCAAGGTGGTTTATCCGCAATTGGGGTACGGGTTTCTGGAGAAGGTGTATGAGAACGCGATGGCCATCGCGTTGCAGGAGGCCGGATTGCGGGTTCAGCAACAGGTCCGGATTCCTGTGTATTTTCACGGACAACTGGTGGGAGAATACATCGCGGATTTGCTGGTTGAAGACGCCGTTATTGTGGAATTGAAGGCGGTTTCTCAGTTGACCAAAGAACATGAGGCGCAACTGTTGAACTACCTGCGGGCCACACCCTATGAAGTAGGGCTTCTGCTGAATTTCGGGCCCAAGCCCGATTTCTGCCGTCGGGCCTTTGACAACGAGCGCAAAACGGTGACTTGGGACGCGGAGGGACGCAGATCAACGCGGAAATATTCATCAAAATCCGCGTAAATCCGCGTTTATCGGCGTCCAAAGGAGCAAAAATGGGCAAGATTCGGGTTGGGGTGCTGTTTGGAGGGCGGTCGGGGGAGCACGAGATCAGCCTGATCTCGGCCCGGTCGGTGATGCGGGTGATGGACCCGGAGAAGTACGAGGTGGTCCCGATCGGCATCACCAAGGACGGGCGCTGGCTGGCCTCGGGCGACCCGATGGCCGCGCTGACCCAGGGCGACGAATGTCTCAGCAGCCCGGCCGCGCTCTTAGGCGACCCGACACACCGGGGCGTCGTCTCCCTGAAAGAACTGGAGCCCCACCTGGCCCGCGCGCTCCTGGCCGAACTGGACGTCGTCTTCCCGGTCCTGCACGGGCCCTACGGGGAGGACGGGACGGTCCAGGGGCTCCTGGACCTGGCGGGCATCCCGTACGTGGGCGCCGGGGTGGCCGCGTCGGCGCTGGGGATGGACAAAGTCCTCTTCAAGGACCTGATGCGGGCCCACGGCCTGCCCATCGTGAAGTACATCGTGGTCAAGCGCAGGGAGTGGGAGCGGGACCCGGAGGCGGTCCTGGACCGGGTGGAGGGCGAACTGGGGTACCCCGTCTTCACCAAACCGGCCAACCTGGGCTCCAGCGTGGGGGTCAACAAGTGTCGCAACCGGGAGGAACTGGCGCGGGGGCTCGCCGACGCGGCCCAGTACGACCGGAAACTGCTGGTGGAGGCCGCGGTCCCGCAGGCCCGGGAGATTGAGGTCAGCGTCCTGGGGAACGACGAGCCCATCGCGTCGGTGCCGGGGGAAATCATTCCCAGCCGGGAGTTCTACAGTTACGCCGCCAAGTACCTGGACGACGGGGACCGGGCGTCTAAACTGCTCATTCCCGCGCCGCTACCGGAGGAGGTGGCCCAGCGGGCGCGCGAGTTGGCCATTCGGGCCTACCTGGCGGTGGACTGCGCGGGGATGGCGCGGGTGGACTTCCTGCTCTCGCGGGAGACGGGGGAACTCTTCGTCAGCGAACTGAACACCATTCCCGGTTTCACCGCCATCAGTATGTACCCGAAGTTGTGGGAGGCCAGCGGGATTCCGTACCCGGAGTTGATTGACCGGCTCATTCGGTTGGCCTTGGAACGGCACGCAGACCGGGCGCGGAACCGGGTGTCGTATCAGCCGGAGGAGTAGGGGAGCGGAGGGGCTGGGGGAGCAGAGGGGTAGGGGAGCAGGAGAGCAGAGGAGAGAGGCATGGGGGCGCATCTGTTGCAGGAACTGATCCGAAAAGGCGAGAGTCGTGAGGTGGAATTCAAGAGTGACCGGGGGCCGCTCTCCGACGCGGAACTATTGGAAGCCGTTGTCTGCCTGGCAAACGATCAGGGCGGCGTGCTGTTGATAGGCGTAGAGGATGACGGCACGGTTACCGGGTTGCATGAAAGCCACCGTACAAACCCGAAGCAACTGGAAGCCTTCGTTGCCGCTCGCACACAGCCGCCCTTGCTGGTTCGGGTGTCCTTTGAGTCTTTAGAGGGGCATATCGTTGCGGTGGTTGAGGTTCCAAAAGTCAGTCAGCCGGTGGCAACCAGCGACGGTCGGCTGGTGATTCGGTATCTGGATACACATGGCCGTCCTGGCTGCCGTCCACTGTATCCCTATGAACTCTCTTCCTGGCGAGCAGACCGGGGCCTTTTTGACTACACCGCGCAGCCAGTGGAAGGAGCCAGTTGGCAAGACCTGGACCCTTTAGAGTTTGAACGCCTACGCCGACTGGTGCAGGAATATCGGGGGGACTCTCAACTGTTGGTTTTGGACGACCAACAGTTGGCTCGCGCTTTGAACCTTGTCTTCGGTCGGGGTCAACATTTCGTGCCGACCGTGGCAGGCCTCTTGCTGGTCGGGAGGGAAGAGGCCCTTCGCACCTTGTTGCCTGCCCATGAGGTAGCCTTGCAGGTTCTGGAGCGGCGAGAAGTTCGGCTGAACGAATTTTACCGTTGGCCGCTGTTGCGGATTTTTGAGCGGATTATGGAGGCCTTCTCGGTTAGAAACGAAGAACGGGAGTTGACAGTGGGCCTCTTCCGGGTGGGGATACCGGCTTATGACCCACGGGCGTTCCGTGAGGCGGTAAACAACGCCCTGACCCATCGGGACTATACCCGGCTGGGCGCGGTGCACATTCAGTTACGCGAAGACCATGTCCTGATTTCCAATCCGGGTGGATTTGTAGAGGGAGTTACAATCCACAACATCCTGGTCGCGGGGCCCAAACCGCGCAATCCGGTCCTGGCCGATGCGTTCAAGCGGATTGGACTGGTGGAGCGGACAGGGCGTGGCGTCAGCATCATCTATGAAGGGCTTCTGCGGACTGGACATCTGCCACCGGACTATTCCCGAACCACCCATACATCGGTCACCCTGATTTTGCCAGGAGGTCCGAGTGACCTGGATTTTGTCTCGTTGATTGTCCAAGAGGAAAACAAACGACAACGTCCGTTTTCAGTGGAGGAATTGCTCCTGCTGAACTATCTCTGGCGGGAGCGGGAAGTAGACCTTAAGGAGGCGGCCCGGCTGATTCAGCAGGACGAGGTTGTAGCCCGCAGAGTACTGGAACATCTGCTGGAAAGTGGGCTGGTAGAGGGGCGAGGCCGGACACGGGCTCGCCGTTATCATCTGAGCCTTGCTGTCTATCGGGAGACGGGGAAAAGAGCGGAATACGTGCGCCGACGGGGCTTTGACCGCCCACAGATGGAGCAAATGATTCTGGAATATGTACGGTTATATGGTCGGATTACCCGCCGGGAGGTGATGGATTTGTGCCGTGTGAGTGCTCATCAAGCAGCATATTTGCTAAGGCGATTAGCAAAAGATGGGCATCTGGAAGTGGTCGGAGCAGGACGTGCTGCCTTTTACCGGCTGAAACGTTGAAAAGAATGTGGAATTCGTCAAAAGAATGTGGAATTCATCAAAAGAATGTGGAATTCAACGAAAAATCGCGCGATTAGGCATACATCTATACGTTTCAAAGAGCGACGAACGTAACGGGAGCACACGATGCCCGCAGCACGACGGGGGAGCAGGAGGCGACGGCAGGGGTTCCGGCAGAGCGTCCCGCTGGTGATTGGGGGCCGGGTAGCCCAGCCACGGGCGGCCGCGCGCCCAGCGGCGGTGCTGGGCGTGGTGGGGGGCCTGGCCCTGCTGGGGCTGGTCCTGTGGTTCGCGTTTAGCCCGCAGTTCTACGTCACCGAGGCGCAGGTGGTGGGCGCACAGCGGGTCCCGGCGGAGGCAATTTTCGCCGCCAGCGGGCTCCAGCGCCTGCACATCCTCTGGGCCAGCCCGCGCGCGGCAGAGGCACGCATCCTGGAAACAATCCCGTCTATAGAGCGGGTGCGGGTCTCCTGCCGACTCCCGGCCCGCTGCGTCATCGCCGTCACCGAACGGGAGCCGGTGGCGGCCTGGGACCAGGGCGGGACGTACTACTGGGTGGACCGCGCGGGCGGCGCGTTCCCGGGCCCCGGGCCGCTGGAGGGGAGGTGGCAGGTCAGCGGGCCGCTGCCCACCGACGAGAAAGGGCTGGTGGCCCGGGACGTGCTGGTCGGACTGGGGGAACTGGAACGGCTGGGGATTCGCCCGGGCCGCATTCTCTACCGGCCCGGTCGCGGGCTGGTCCTGGAGGACCCGGCGGGCTGGCGGGTGGTCCTGGGCCAGGGGACGGGAATGGCCCGTCGGCTCCAGGTCTACCTGAAAATCCGGGCCCACCTGCTGGAAAAGGGAATCACGCCGAAGTTTGTGGACGTCCGCTTCCCAGACGCGCCGTATTATTCCGCCACGAACGAGTGGTAGGGCCTTCGGAGGGCCGTATGGAGCAGACGGTCGTCGGTATAGATGTCGGTTCCAGCAAAATCTGTACGCTGGTCGGAGAAATCCGGGAGGACGTGGGCCTGCGCGTCATCGGCGTCGGCATCGTGCCCTCACGCGGCCTGCGCAAAGGGGCCGTCGTCAACCTGACCGAAGCGACGGCCGCCATCACCGCGTCGGTCCAGGAGGCAGAACGGTCGTCCGGCTACCGGATTGAGCGGGCCTACGTCAGCCTCAGCGGCCCTCACATCGCGTCGCTCAATAGCCGGGGGGTCATCGCCGTCCCGCGCCGGGAGGAGGGGATCACCCTGGAGGATGTAGACCGCGCCCTGGACGCCGCGGGCGCGGTCGCCATACCCTATAACCGGGAACTGCTCCACATCGTCCCGCGCCACTATATCGTGGACGGTCAGGAGGGAGTACGGGACCCGGTGGGCATGCACGGGTTCCGGTTGGAGGTGGAGGCGCATGTCATTACGGCGTCCTCTATGGCGATCCAGAATCTGGTCAAGTGCGTCGCCGGCGCGGGGGTGGAGGTGGAGGAGATGGTTCTGGGCCCGCTGGCGGCGGGGGACGCCGTCCTCACCGAGAACGAGCGGGAGGTGGGGGTGGTGCTGGTGGACATCGGCGGCGGCACCACCGACATCGCCATTTTCATTGACGGGACGGTCTGGCATACGGCGTCGCTGGGGATCGGCGGCGAGTACATCACCAACGACATCGCCATTGGCCTGCGGCTGCCCACCGAGGTCGCCGAGCAGGTGAAAATCCGCTACGGCCATGCCCGGCCCGCGCAGGTGGGCCAGGACGAGCGGTTCCCGGCGGAGCCGTTCGGCGAGAGCGGCCCGCAGATGCTCCCGCGCTGGAAGATGGCGGAGATTATTGAAGCTCGCGCGGTGGAGATTCTGGAGATGGTCCAGACAGACATCAAGCGCTCCGGCTACGACGGCCTGCTTCCGGCGGGCGTCGTCCTCTGCGGCGGGGTGGCCCAGTTGCCCGGCATGCCGGAATTGGCGCGGGAGGTGCTGGGACTGCCCGTCCGGGTGGGCCGTCCGCAGGGGCTGGTGGGGCTGGTGGACCGGATCAGCGGGCCGGCCTTCGCCGTCGCCGCCGGCCTGATGGGCTGGGGGATGACCGCCGACGTCCGCCGACCGCTGCCCAAAGGGGGGCCATCGCTGGGGAAACGGCTCCGGGAGTGGCTGCGGGCCCTGCTCCCGGGGTGAGGCGAATCAAAAGAATCAGGAGAATCAAAGAATCGGGAGAAAACAGGAAACAATCTGCGTTTATCCGCGTTCATCCGCGTCCCAATCCTATGTCTGGAGGTCGCTCATGAAACCGTCCGAGAACTTCGCCCGTATCCGTGTGGTCGGGGTTGGCGGCGGCGGGAGCAACGCCGTCAACCGGATGATAGAGACGGGCATCGCCGGGGTGGACTTCATCGCCGTCAACACCGACGCCCAGGCGCTCATGCTCTCCAACGCGCCCACCCGCGTGCGCATCGGCGACAAACTGACGCGCGGGCTGGGTGTCGGCGGCAACCCGGAACTGGGCCGCAAGGCCGCCGAGGAGTCTATGGACGAACTCTACCAGGTCCTGGACGGCTCCGACATGGTCTTCATCACCGCCGGGATGGGCGGCGGGACGGGGACCGGAGCCTCGCCGGTGGTCGCCAGAATCGCCCGCGAGATGAACGCCCTGACCATCGGCATCGTCACCCGGCCGTTCTTCTTTGAAGGGAAGAAGCGGGCCGAACTGGCGGCGGCGGGCATTGAGGCCCTGAAGGAGCAGGTGGATACCCTCATCGTCATTCCCAACGACCGCCTGCTGGAGATTGTGGAGAAGCGGGTCTCCCTTCAGGACGCCTTCCGCCTGGCGGACGACGTGCTCCGGCAGGGCATCCAGGCCATCTCCGAGGTCATCACCGTCCCCGGCCTCATCAACCTGGACTTCAACGACGTCCGGGCGGTGATGTCCGAGGGCGGCGCGGCGCTGATGGCGGTGGGCCAGGGCAGTGGCGAGAACCGGGCCCAGGAAGCGGCCCAGCAGGCCATCTCCAACCGGCTGCTGGACATCACCATTGACGGCGCCCAGCGCATCCTCTTCAACATCACCGGCGGCCCGGACCTCTCCCTGCACGAGGTCTACGAGGCGGCGACGGTCATCCGGGAGACGGCGCATCCCGATGTAGACCTGCGGTTCGGCGCAGTGATTGACGAGGAGATGGGCGACCAGGTGCGCATCACCCTCATCGCCACCGGCTTTGACGCCGGACAGCGCCCGCAGAAGGCAGCCCGGACGCCCGCGCGGGAGGTCCTGGAGCGCCCGGTGCCCGTCTTTGACAAAGACGACCTGGAGATTCCCGCCTTCCTGCGCCGCCGCGCCGGGGGATGAGTCACCCCGAAGAGACCCAGACACGAAGAATGATTCATTTGCCCATTCTTCCATTTGCCGCGTGGTCATTGCGAGGCGGCAAAACTGCCGCCACGCGGCGAGGTTGTCACTGCGAGCGCAGCGAAGCAGCTGCTCGCCTCGGCGCGAGCGCCTTCGGCGCGTGGCGCGGCGTGGCCGAAGCACTCCCTTCAGTTTCCCGGGGGATTGCTTCGCTTTGCTCGTCGTGACACGGTGGGCAGTTACTCCTGGTGGTAAATCCTGGAGGTGCATATGGCGGAGGGCGTCGGCCTGACCGCGCGCTCGTCTCTGGAAGAGGCCATTCCGGCCTTCCAGGACTACATGCGCGCGCGGGACTTCAGCCAGCACACCATTCGCTCCTTCACCTCCGACCTGCGCATCCTGGGCGAGTACATCGGAATGAAGACGGCGGTGGGCGACATCGGCACCCGCGACCTGAACCGCTTCGTCCACTGGCTCACCGAAGAGCGGGACGTCCCGTGCACACCCAAGTCCCTCTCCCGCCGCATCACCACGCTCAAGGTCTTCTTCGGCTGGCTGGCGGAGACGGGCGTCCTGCCGGAGGACCCCGCCGCACCGGTCATCCACCGCCCCGTCCTGACCGGGCCGCCCCGGGTGCTCAGCGACGAAGAAGTGGCCCGCGTGTTGGAGGTGACGGAGGCCATGCGCCGCCGCGACCCGTCCGATGCCCGTCCGCATCTCCTGGTCACCCTGCTCCTCGCCACCGGCATCAAGAAGGGCGAATGCATGAACATCGCGCTGGACCACATAGACCTCTCCGACCCGGCGCGGCCGATATTGTGGGTGCGGTACGCCAGCCCGCGCCGCAAGCACAAGGAGCGGCGTCTGCCCCTGCCCACCGAATGGCTGGCGGTGCTGGCCGAATACCGCGCCCAGTATGCTCCCCAGGACCGGCTGTTCCCCTGCACCGCGCGCAACCTGGAGTACGTCCTGGACGACGTGGCCCAGCAGGCCGGGATTCCCGACGGCCTCTCTTTTGAGACGTTGCGCTGGACATGCGCCGTCCGGGACTATCGGGCCGGGATGCCCCCGGAGCAACTGCGGCAGAAACTGGGCCTCACCCGCATCTCCTGGCGGGAGGTGGAGCCCAAACTCGCCCGCCTGGCAGAGAAAGAGTGAAAACCACGAAGACACAAAGACACGAATGGTTAGGAGAAAAAGAAAAACCACGAAGACACAAAGACACGAAGAAATCGCTGTTAATTGTTAATTTTTAATTGTTAATTTTTAATTGTTAATTCCCCTTTGTGCCTTCGTGTCTTGATGGTAAAAAAACAAACACCATGAACGAAACTCAGTCCCACCCTGTCCTGATTGACGGTTCCCGGCTCATTGCCGAAGCCTGTGTCCGAGCCGGCGCGGACGCGTACGTGGGCTACCCCATTACCCCGGCCAGCCTCATCTTCTTCTTCGCCAGCCGCCGCTTTCCCATCGCGCTGCCCGCCCCGGACGAAATCACCGCTCTCCAGTGGATGGCCGGCCTTTCCGCCGCCGGATACCTCCCCGTCTCCGCTACCTCCTTCCCGGGATTCGCCCTGATGGTGGAGTCCATCAACATGGCCTACATGATGGAACTCCCCATGCTGGTCATTCTCGTCCAGCGGCTGGGCCCGGCCACCGGCACCGCCACAGCGGGCGCCCAGGGCGACCTCCTGCTCCTGAACGGCCTGGTCTCCGGCGGTTACCCCCTCCCGGTCTTCTGCATCGCCGACCTGGAGGACTGCTGGCGCCTCCCGCCCGTCGCCCTGCAGACGGCGGTGGACCTGCGGACGCCGGTGGTGCTGCTGACCTCCAAAGAGATGGTGATGACCCAGGAGAGTTTTGACCTGGCGCGTCTGGCGGAGATTGCGCCGGTCCGCCGGACCTTCTACGAGGGCCCCGGCCCGTACTGCACCTACGACCCCGCCGACGGCCTGGTCCCACCCTTCCTGCCGGTGGGCAACGGGCAGCATCAGGTGCGGCTGAACGCCTCCACCCACGACCGCTGCGGCATCATCCAGCACACCAGCGACGAGGCTATGGCCAACACCCGCCGCCTTCAGGCCAAAGTGGAGGCCCGGACCCCCGTCCTCTACAGCCTGGACGAGCAGGAGGGCGCCCGGACGCTGGTGGTGGCCTACGACATCACCGCCGGTGCGGCGCGCGAGGCGGTGGCTGCCCTGCGGGCCCAGGGCGTGCCCGTCTCCCTGCTGATCCCCCGCACCCTGCTCCCGCTTCCCGCCGTCTACCTGGAGACGATGGACCGCTACCCGCGCGTCGTCATTGCCGAGGAGAACCACCAGGGGCAACTGGCGCACCTCCTCTTCGGACGGCGCGTCCCGCCCCACGTCCGACGGGTCACGGCCATTGGGCGGATGATCCGGCCCGACGAAATCGCCCAGGAGGTGGCCCGATGAGCGGCTTCCTGGTCAAACCCGAACTCCCGTACTGCAAAGGCTGCGGGCACCACCTCATCGTCCGCAACACCGTGAAGGCGCTGGAGGCGCTGGGCGCCTCCCCGCTGGACGTCGTGCTGGTTACTGACATCGGCTGTCACGGCATTGTGGACGGCAACTTTGCCACCCACACCGTCCACGGCCTTCATGGACGGTCTGTCGCGCTGGCGGCGGGGATCGCCATGGGCCTCCCGCCGGAGAAGAAAGTCATCGTCTACATCGGCGACGGCGGCGCCACCATTGGCCTCCAGCACATCCTGGAGGCGGCGCGGATGAACGTGGACCTGACCGTCGTCGTCCACAACAACATGCTCTACGGGATGACGGGCGGGCAGCCCAGCGGCCTGACCCCCACCGGCTTCCGGACCGTCCTCACCCCCCAGGGCTACCCCCTCCCCCATCACGACCTGCCCCGGCTGGTGCGGGATGCGGGCGCGCCGTACGCGGCCCGCGTCGTCGGCCTGGGCGACTTCTCGGACGTCCTCCGTCAGGCGCTGGAGGTGGAGGGCTTCGCACTGGTGGAGGTGCTGGAAATCTGCGTCAGTTACGGCGTGAAGATGAATCCGGACCTGCGGCTGAAGGAACTGGCCCAGGAAACGGGCTACGAGCCGGGCGTCTGGACGGGGGCCCGTCCGGCCTTCCGCCCATCCCGCCGGGAGACGGCCTCTCTTCTGGAGATGCCCGCCGTCCCCCGCCAGTACTCATCTCCGCTGGAGGGCCGGATGGCCCTCATTCTGGCGGGCTCGGCGGGGGAGGGCGTGCAGCAGGCGGCGGAACTGCTGGCACAGGCGGCGATGATGGCGGGCCTCCACGCCACCAAAAAGGGCAGTTACCCGGTCACCGTGGGCGTGGGATTTTCTACTGCCGAAATCGTCCTTTCCCGCGACCCTATTTTCTACCACGGCGTCCCCCAGCCCGACGCGGTGGTGGTGACCTCAGCGGACGGGCTGGCGAACCAGCGGGAGCGCATCCGCCGGATGACGGGAGGGGTCCTCTGGCTGGACGCGTCGCTGCCGCGGCCGGAGACGGGCGCGGAGGTGCGGGTGGCCGATTTTCGCGGACGGGCGGGCGCGCGCAACGCCGCCCTCTATGCCCTGCTCACCGTCCTGCGGGAGACCGGTGTTGTTCCTCCCGAGGCCTTCCTGGAGGCGGTGCGGGAGAGCCCCATTGGCAAACACGTAGACCTGAGCGGGTGGTAGCGCAGGGTTTGTCCTGCACACAAAACACGAGGGGGTTGGGGCAGCGGCTTCGCCGCCCCGACCCCCTCGCGTTTTGCCCAGCCGTGGTGCGGTTTACCCCTTCAGAGCCCCCGCCAGAACACCCCGAATGAAGTACCGTCCGAGGAACAGGAAGAAAGCGAGAGGAATCAGAACGCCGATGAGCGCCGAGGCCATCTGGATATTATACAGGGCCACGAAACTCCCCTTCACTTCAGCCAGTTTAACCTGAATCGTCGTCGTGCGCGGAGTGGAGAGGGTCAGCGCCAGCAGGAACTCGTTCCAGACCTGCGTGAAGACAATAATGGCCGTGGAAGCATACGCGGGCAGAGAAATGGGAGAGACCACCCGGAAAAAGAGTTGCAGCCGGTTGGCCCCGTCCACCTGGGCCGCCTCTTCCAGTTCTCGGGGAATAGAGAGGAAAAACGTCCCCATCAGCACAGATGCCAGGGGAACATTCAGGATCAGATAACTTAAAATCAATCCCATATGGGTCAGCGCCATACGGGTCTTCGCCATGAATTGGACCAGGGGGATCAGAATGACCTGATAGGGCAGGTAGAGGGCCACGCCGACCAGGATGAACAGGACCCGCACAAATGGGGAGCGGGAACGGCTCAGATAGTACCCGCCCAGTCCTCCGAAGAACGCGGCCAGGAGGGTGACGGCGAAAGAAATGATGGAAGAGTTAATCAGCGAAGGATAGACCAGTCGGAAGGCCTCTGCGTAGTTTTGAAATTGTAGATTTCGGGTCGGGATCAGATAGGCCCGTTGGCTGATCTCCACGGGGGTCTTCAGAGAAGTAACCACCATCACGTAGATGGGCAGAACGTACACCCCGGTCAACACCAGGGTGACCAATAGGACAATTAGTTTGGTAGAGAGGTCTCGGGTTCTCATTCAAACCACTTCCTGAAAGCGTAGATGGTGTACGGAATGACGATGACCAGGGCCATAAGGAAGATAATCATCCCCAACCCGGCCCCCAGGGCAACCAGATGCTGCTGAAAAGTGGCGATGAACATAAAGAGGGCCAGCACATCGGTGGAATAGCCAGGGCCGCCGAAAGTGACCACGTAGACGATGTCAAAGACCTTCAGCGCCGAGATGAGGAGCAAGGAGACCAGAATCAAGATGCCGCCCCGGATGTTGGGCACGATGACGGAAAAGAGAATGCGTAACTTGGAGGCCCCATCCACAATGGCCGCCTCCACCATTTCCTGAAGTTCCGTTGTTCGGAAAGAAGATTGGAGGATAATGACGGCGAAGCCCAGGTACTGCCAGACGAAAATCAGAATCAGCCAGTAAGTGGCGGTCGCGGGATTGGTGGTATAACGCCCCGCCAGTTCGGAAAGGCCAACGGCGCGCAGGATGGTGTTGAGCACTCCTTTATCGGGCTGGTACATCCACGACCAGATGGTCCCGGTGACAACGAAAGACATGGCAACCGGGTAGAGGATGAGGGTACGCACGTAGCCCTCAATTCGTTTCACCGAACCGATTTCCAACATATAAGCCAGGAACAGCGCCAGAGCCACGGTCGGCAGCACCCCGATGGCAAGCCACTTCACGTTGTTGTTCATGTCCACCCGGAAGCGATCCAGGCGGAACATCATCTGGTACCACTTCAGCCCGGCAAATTCATAATTGGGCGCTGTCCCGACCCAGTTGGCCATAGAGACGTAGAGCGTCCAGCCCAGCATCCCGTAGAGAATCACCAGGAAAACCAGCAGGGGAGCCAGGAAGGGCAGGGATTCCAGTACTTCGGAAAGGCGTTGCCGGAAGGAGCGTCGCGGTTTTCGGTTCATTGGGACATCCCGATAAAAAGAAAGGGGGTATTTGCGGATTTCCTCACGCAAATACCCCCTTATGCATCTCAACTGCCCGAACCAGCGACAGATGGCCGCGTCATATTGTCGGGACTCCTGACGGTGGGCGGATTACGGCCACTGATACCAGGCCGCCTCAGCCTTCACATTGTAGGTGGTCAGCAGGTCCGCCACCGAAGAGAGCGTCCCGTCCACGTTCGGCTGGGCGATGAACGCGGCAATCACATCCCAGTAGGCCTGGGTGAAACTGAACGGCGCGATGCTGCCGTGCTGGTCCAGGATCAGTTTGTCCGGGTTGTTCCGGACGTAGGTCTGGAGTTCCTGCCGGATGGGGTCAGGGAAGTTGGCGGGGTCAATGTCAATCCGGGCAAACAGACCGCCCTGGGTCACATCGGTGGGGATCTGGAGTTCCGGCGAGGCCACGACCTTCAGCCACTCCATCGTGGTCTGCGGATGGGGCGCGCCCTTCGCCAGGCCGTAGGTGTCCGGGTGGAAGAGGAGGATGCGCTCCGGCTTCTGAGGGAAGGTCACCGCGCTGAACTCCTTGCCCGGCGTCCAGCCCCGGCTCTGGAAGTAGCCGATGGCCCAGGTCCCCATCAGCACCATTGCCGCGTCGCCGGAGACGACCAGACCACAGGACTCATCCCAGGTCAGACCGGCGTGGTAGGGGTAGATGTAGGGCACCAGGGCCTCCAGTTTCTGCAGCGCCTCCTTGTAGGCAGGGTCGTTCTTCACGTCCACTTCGCCCTTGTAGACCTGGACGTAATGGGCCGGCCCCCCCACCTCCAGGAGGATGCTGTCAAACACGAAGGCCGCTTCCCACTTTTCCTTAGTCCCCAGAGCCAGCGGGCTCATCTCCGGCTTGGCTGCCTTGATCGCTTCGGCGACCGCGATCAGTTCGTCGTAGTTCGTCGGCGGCTGAAGGCCCAGTTCATCAAACAGGGCTTTGTTGTAGTAGAGGATGTTCTGGATGTGCATGTTCAAGGGGACGACGTAGGGGTGCCCGTTGATGGTCACGGCCTTCGCCAGCGGACCCGGGATGACCGCGGCGTAGTTCAACTCCGCCCACAGGTCGTCCAGCGGTTCCAGAAAGCCGCCGTCCACGTAGGACTTCAGTTCGGCGCCGCCCAGGGTCTGCCAGGTGTCCGGGGGCAGACCGGCGGAGAGCCGGGCCTGGAGGACCACGCGATGGCTCACGCCACCGCCGCCCGCGACCGGGTTCTCCACAATCTCCACATCCGGCACCTTATCCTTGAAGGCCTTGAACATCGCGTCGGCCGCTTCCCGCTCGCCGCCCGCAGTCCACCAGTGGAAGATTTCCAGTTTCTTGGGCTCCGGGGCCGGCGTCGCGGTGACCACCACCTGCTCGCGCACAACGGTGACGACGGGCGGTGGGGCGGTCGGGGTTTGAGCCGGGCCGCAGGCGCTGAGAACAAGGCTCAACACCAGCAGCAGGAGTACAGGGAGCACTACCCTCTTCATGTGGACCTCCTTTTGAGGTTAAATATGGGAGACGGTATGTAATGCCTGCCAGCGCAGGCGGCTATATTATACACCTGCCTGTGGTGATTGTCAAGGCACAATCCGCTTTTTAGACTTTATCGGCACAGCACATTTTTCTCTTGACAAATTTCCACTTCATAGTATAATTTGCTAAAGAAAATGGTTATCAACAGAGAACATTTACTCCAAGAACGTTTGACGACCGTCACCCAGCGCCTTCGGAGCCAGGGCTACCGGTTCACCCCCCAGCGCATGGCTATTGTGCAGGCAGTGTTGGGCAGTACCGACCACCCCTCTGCCGAAGAAATCTACCAGCAGGTCTCGGCGGTCTTCCCGATGATCAGCTTGGCGACCGTCTACAAGACCCTGGACGTTCTCCGGGACCTGGGCGAGGTGGTGGAACTGCCGGTGGAGGGCCGGACCCGCTACGACGGAAACCCCCGGCCCCACGTCCACCTGATCTGCGAGAAATGCCACGCTGTGACCGATTGGAACGAGGGCACTGCATTCCCGGTGCCCGAAGAGGCCATCGCGGCCTCGGGCTTCCGCCCCCACCACTACCACATGGAGGTCTACGGCCTCTGCTCCCGATGTCAGAGGGAGGATGAGGACCGCGCGGATAACGGCAGAGGACCCTGAGCCAGCCATCAGGGTGGAACGTTCCATTGGGTGGCGGGCTGGCGCCGCCCGGGTTCTATCCATCCCCAATCCCAGATAGGAGGTAACCATGCATAAGATGACCCAATCCAATCTGGAAGGCGCCTTCTCCGGAGAGAGCCAGGCGCACATGAAGTACCTCATCTTCGCCGAGCGGGCGGAGCAGGAGAACTTCCCCAACGTCGCCCGCCTCTTCCGGGCCATCGCCTTCGCCGAGCAGGTCCATGCCGCCAACCACTTCAAGGCCCTGGGACACCTGGGCCAGACGGCGGACAACCTCCAGGCGGCCATCAACGGCGAGACCTTTGAGGTGGACGAGATGTACCCCGCCTACCGCGCGGTGGCCGAACTGCAAGAGGAGAAATCCGCCGTCCGCACCACCACCTGGGCCCTGGAGGCGGAGAAGGTCCACGCCGGGATGTACGAACAGGCCCGACAGGCGGTGCTGGCGGGCAAGGACGCCGCCGTGGGCGACATCTACATCTGCGAGGCCTGCGGCTGGACGGTGGAGGGGGAGGCTCCGGATCGCTGCCCCATCTGCGGCGCCCCGCGAGAGAGGTTCCGCAAGTTCTAACCCCTCCCGACCGAAAACCCCCGTAGGCCCCCTGCGGGGGTTTTCGTTTGCCACCCCGCTGTTTTGGGATATAATAGAAAAGCCGATGCAGGAGAGAATTGACCCGCGTTGGGGATGAGAGCAATGGTCCCAGAGAGCCTGCGGAAGGGAATCGCCGCGGCGAAAGGAGGTCGGAAAGGGGAAGCTCGCGCCGCTTTCCGGGCCGTGCTGGCAGAGGACCCGACCCATGAGACGGCCCTCCTCTGGCTAGCTTACCTGGCCGATGATCCCCGGGCCTCGCTGGCCTACATCGCGCGGGCGCTGGAAGCCCACCCCGATAGCCGGCGAGCCCATGCGGCATTGCGCTGGGCTCGCCGACGGCTGGCAGAGCAGACCGGGCCCTCTCCCGCCGTCCCCTCTCAGGCTACCCGCCCCACCGAGGTCCCCCAGGCCACCCGCCCGGCAGGGAGTAGGCCCCCCACCTCATCCGCCCGGGCCCGCCGAAGGACGGTCCGTTGGTGGTTGCCCATTCTCTGGATTTTCCTGAGCCTGCTTTGCATTAGCATGCTCTGGCGGGACGGATGGACTCCCTATGCGCTGATCGCGATGTTCGCCCCCTCCCCCACGTACACCTCTACCCCGACGGCAACCCCGACGCCGACACCCACTTCCACCCCGACTTTTACCCCGACCCCCACCCCCACGGCGACCCCCACGCCGACCCCGACGCCCACATCAACTCCCACGCCGACGCCCACCCCAACCCCATCGCCGACGGCGACCCGCCGTCCGCCCACGGCGACCCCCGTCCCACCGCCCGCGCCGGTGAACGAAGACCGCTGGATTGACGTGGACCTCACCCGCCAGATACTGACCGCCTATGAGGGGGATGTCCCGGTGCGGGTGATCGTCGTCTCCACCGGCCTGCCCCGAACGCCGACGCCGACCGGGCAGTTTCGCATCTGGGCCAAACTCCGCTACGATGATATGTACGGGCCCGACTACTATCTCCCCGACGTCCCCTACGTGATGTACTTCTACGGCGGCTACGGCCTGCACGGCACCTACTGGCATAACAACTTCGGTCGCCCGATGAGCCACGGTTGTATCAATCTCCCCACTCCCGAAGCGGAGTGGCTGTTCAACTGGGCCGAGGTGGGGACGCTGGTCAATATTCACTACTGAAAGAGGGGCTGCGGCGGATACATTAAACTTCATCGGAAATAGGACGCGGATGAACGCGGACGAGCGCAGATTCTCCTTGGAAAAAGATACGTGCTGCGCCACTTGGCGCTATTTCCGATAAAGTCTGTTCTTGCAGTTTCGCCCGGCGCTGATATGCCGGGCTCCGTTGCAAAGCCCTTGAAGGAGGCTTTGGGACACGCGCCGGGCATTTTCAGAAGCGCCGGGCACGTTCGGGCACCCGTTCGCTCTGCCCGCAGTGATACGGCAGGCAGTTACTTTCCACTCGTTCACTGCCAGAACTGGGGCAGATACTCCCGGTACGTGGTCAGATAATCATCCAGAATCTGCTGCGCCACCTCTATGTCGGTGACCACCGGGTCCAGGAGCAGGCACTGGAGCGCAGCCCGGCGGTCGCCCTTCACCGCCGCGTCCACGCACAACCGGGCCACCGCAATCTCGCGCCGGCACAACTCTGCGATGGGCTCCGGCAGCGCCCCCACGCAGACCCCCTGCACCCCGGCCCCGGTGACCACGCCGGGGACCTCCACAATCGCCCCCTCCGGCAGGTTGGAGATGGCGCCCCGATTGGGAACGTTGACCGCCAGATGGTAATGGCGCCCCGCCCCCGCGATGTTCTCAATCATCTCCAGCGCCCCCTCGCTATCCGCCCCGGCCAGGGAGTCCAAGCTCAGCCGACCGTCGGCCAGGCGGGCCATCTCCTCATACCGGACCTCCCGGACCTGCTCCCAGATGTCCCACTCATACAGGTCCAGGCCGTACTTCTCCCAGGGGCGGGTGACGGGGTCACTGACCCAGGGCAGATACTCGGAAAGATGCTCGTCGCCGGGAACGGGGAACAGTCCGAAAATCTCGTACATCCGACGGGTCAGCGGCTCAAAGGCGGGGTCCATCTGCGCCCAGCGGGCCGCGAACAGGGGGTAGAGGTCTTCACCCGTGAGCCGGTCTCGCACGCTCAGCATCCAGGTGAAGTGATTCAGGCCGGCCGCCTGAATATCCAGCCGCTCCACCGCCTGCCGGATGACCACCTCGCGCGCCGGAATCGTGGCGAGGGACGCGCGGGTATCGGTGAACCCCTCGGGGACGGTAAAACCCAGGTCTGCCGCCAGGGCCAGTCCCACCACCGCATACCCCACGTAAATCTGATGGCAGAGGCCAACGACCTTGATGCGGCTATAACGGGCAATCGCGTCGCAGATGCGGACCATCGGATTGGTGTAGTTGATGAGCCAGGCATTCGGGCAGAGCTGTTCCATATCCCGCGCAATCTCCATGACCGGAACAATATTGCGGGCCGCGTGGGCGAACCCGCCCGGTCCGCCGTTTTCGGCGTAGGGCTGTCGGACGCCGTACCGGAGAGGGATTTCGTAGTCCATCCGCCACAGCCGTTCGCGCGGCGTCACCTCAATGGAGAGGACGACGAACCCGGCCCCCTCCAGCGCTTCGGCATGATGGGTGTGGGTAGTCACGGTCATCCGGGCATCCCACTCCCGGTTCAACCAATGGGCCAGACGGCCCACCAGCGTCAGTGCGTCGGCGTTGCGGTCCACCAATGCCAGGTGGCTCTCCCGCAGGCGTGGGCTCCGCATCAGCGCGGCCAGCGTGTTCAACCCGAAACTGGCACTGCCGGCCCCAATCACGACGATTTTGGTCGGAAGCATGCTGTTCCTCCTCTGGGTTCGCTTGACGAAAAAACGCTGTTCCATTATAATGCCGCCATCAATGGAGGACAAACCGGATGTTTGAGAATCTGAGCGACCGGCTTCAGGCCATCTTCGGGCGACTGCGCAAGCGGGGCGTCCTGCGCGAGGCGGATGTGGACGAGGTGATGCGGGAAATCCGCCTGGCCCTTCTGGAGGCGGACGTCCATTACAAAGTGGTCCGGGACTTCATCGCCCGCGTGCGGGAGCGGGCGATCGGAGCGGAGGTGAGCCGGGCGCTCAGTCCGGCGCAACAGGTCATTAAAATCGTCTACGAGGAACTGGTCGCCACGCTGGGGGAGCCGGGGCGGCTGGAACTGAAAGGGCCGGCACCCTACGTGATTATGGCCGTCGGCCTCCAGGGCTCCGGCAAGACGACGACGGTCGCCAAACTGGCCCGTCACCTCAAGGAGCGGGGCCACCTGCCGCTGATGGTCGCCGCCGATACCTACCGTCCGGCGGCGGTGACCCAACTGGAAGTGCTGGGCCGCCAGTTGGGGCTGCCGGTCTACAGCGAGGGCGTCTCCGCCGACCCGCCGTCTATCTGCGTCCGGGGCGTGCAGGAGGCCCGCCGTCGGGGCTACGACGTGGTCATCCTGGATACCGCCGGTCGCCTCCAGATTGACGATGAGATGATGCGGGAACTGGAAGCCGTCGCCCGGCAGGTCCGCCCGGTGGAGATTCTGCTGGTCGCCGACGCGATGACCGGGCAGGAGGCCGTCAACATCGCCTCCGGCTTCCACCAGCGGCTGGGACTCACCGGTCTGATTCTGACCAAGATAGACGGCGACGCGCGCGGCGGGGCGGCCATCAGCATGCGGGCGGTCACCGGCGTCCCCATCAAGTTTTTGGGGACGGGCGAGAAGGCGGACGCGCTGGAGGTCTTCCACCCGGAGCGGCTGGCCTCCCGCATCCTGGGCATGGGGGACGTGTTGACCCTCATTGAGCGGGCGGAGGCGGCCTTTGACGCCGAGCAGGCCCGCCGGATGGTGGAGAAAATCCAGGAGGCGGAGTTTGACCTGGAGGACTTCCTGGAGCAACTGCGGCAGGTGCGCAAGATGGGGCCGGTGACCCAGGTTCTGGAGATGATGCCGGGGATGGGGAAGGTGGCGGGCGCCGTGGACCCGAAAGAGGCGGAGCGGCAACTGCGGCGGGTGGAGGCGATCATCCTCTCCATGACCCCGGAGGAGCGGCGGAACCCGCGCATCCTGAACGCCAGCCGGAAGCGGCGCATCGCCCGGGGGAGCGGGACCACCGTCCAGGAGGTCAACGCGCTGCTCAACCAGTACCGCCAGATGCAGCGGATGCTGAAGCAGATGACGCGCGGGCGCGGCCTCCTCTCCGGCCTGGCGCGGATGTTCGGTGGATAACCCCGGCGATTTGACAAAATAAAAAGGGTGGTGTATGCTGAAAGTAGCCCGGGAGGGATGACCTCATCCCTTAGTGCTGAATGACCAAATACCAATTTGCGCAATGGGGCAAAAACCGCATCGCGGCAGAGAAATCTCCCCCGGAGCGGTGAGGGGCTACACCTCCTGCCGCAAGCGAAGTGCGGTTTTGCCTTACTGCCAATTTACCAAATCCCAACCTACCAACCCTCAGGAGGAGCATGGTCAAAATCCGATTACGACGCGTAGGCGCCAAGCAGCAACCCAGTTACCGGATTGTGGTCACCGACTCCCGAGCTCCCCGGGACGGGGCCTACATAGAGGCCATCGGCTTCTATAACCCCCGCACGGAGCCGGAGACGGTCCAGATTCAGGAAGAGCGGGCGCTCTACTGGCTGAGTGTCGGCGCCCAGCCGACGGAAGCCGTTGCCCGCCTGTTAGAGAAGAGCGGTACGCTGGCCCGGTTCGCCCGACTGAAGGCGGGAGAATCCCTGGAGGCACTGGTCGCGGAGGCGGCCGCCTGACCGATCGTCCTTCCGGGCACGGCCTCGCTCCGGCTATTCGGGTCAGCGGACCGTGGCGGGGAGGCTTCTCGCGCCCGAATGATAGCCGAGGGGAAGGGGGAAGAGCCGAGAGACCTGTTCCCACCTGGAACCTCATCTCCGTAAACTGCCCATCCACCACCATCATGGAGGTCTACTATGTCCGCAATGAAAGACCTGGTTGAGTATATCGCCAAAGCGCTGGCCGACAAGCCGAACCAGGTACAGGTCTCCGAGATTGAGGGAGAGGCCGCGCTCGTTCTGGAACTGCGGGTTGCCCCGGAGGATATGGGGCGCATCATCGGGAAGGACGGGCGAACCGCCAATGCGATTCGCACCCTCGTTCGTGTGCTTGCCGCCAAACAGGGGAAGCGGGTCACCCTGGAAATCGTCTGATCGCCAACGCACTCATCCTTCCGGGAGGGAGCCCGAAACCACGCGGGGCTCAGGGCCGCCGCCTCGGCCGACTGAGCCCCGCTTCTTGACCGTCGGCCGCATCCTCCGCCCTCACGGTGTCCGGGGCGAGATGCGCATGGAGATCCTCACCGGTTATCCGGAGCGGCTCCATCTCCATCGCGTCTTCTATCTGGGCCCCCAGGCCCGACCCTATCCGGTGGAGTCCGTCCGATTCCACCAGGGAGCCGCGCTGATTAAACTCGCGGGCTGCGACACCCGCACCGCCGCCGAGGCCCTGCGCGGCCTGCTGGTCCAGATTCCCCTGGAAGACGCCGTCCCCCTGGAAGAAGGAGAGTATTATTACTTCCAGGTCGTCGGCGTGGAGGTCTTCACCGACGGAGGGGAGTTCCTGGGCCGGGTGGTGGAGGTTATGGAGACGGGCGCCAATGACGTCTACGTTGTCCAGGGGCCGCGCGGGGAAGTGCTTATCCCGGCAGTAGAGGACGTGGTGCGCGAACTGGACCTGACCGCCCGCCGAATGGTCATCGTCCCACTGCCGGGATTGCTGGAAGACGAAAATCACACAAGGACACAAAGACACAAAGACATAAATTAAAAATTTCTTTGTGCCTCGGCGTCTTGGTGTGAGGAAAAACATGACCGGAAGGGAGCGCTACTACGTCGGGTTCAATCTGGTGCGGGGCATCGGCCCGGCCCGCCTGCGCATGCTGATAGACGCCTTCGGGGACGTGGAGCGGGCATGGCACGCACCGGCGGACGCGCTCCACCGGGTCGGGCTGGACCGGCGGTCACTGGAGAACCTGCTGGAGACCCGCGCCCGGGTGGACTTGGACCGGGAAGTGCGGCGGGTGGCCGCCGCAGGCGCCCACATCCTCACCTGGGAGGACGAGGCATACCCCCGGCTGCTGGCGGAGATTCCCGACCCGCCGCCCATCCTGTACATCCGGGGAGAACTGAAGCCGGAGGACGCCTGGGCGGTGGCCGTGGTGGGCACCCGCCGCGCCAGCACCTACGGGCGGGAGGTCACCCGGCGGCTGGTGACGGTGCTGGCCCAGAGCGGCGTCACCATTGTCAGCGGGCTGGCCCGGGGGATAGACGCGGTGGCCCACCAGGCCGCGCTGGAGGCCGGCGGGCGTACCGTCGCCGTCCTGGGCTGCGGGATTGACCTGGTCTACCCGCCGGAGCACCGGGACCTGGCCCGCCGCATCGCCGCGCAGGGCGCGCTGGTCACCGAGTACCCGCCGGGCACCCCGCCGGAGCCGGGCAATTTTCCCCCGCGCAACCGCATCATCAGCGGGCTGAGCCTGGGCGTCCTCATCACCGAAGCCGGGCGGGATAGCGGGGCCCTCATCACCGCCGACTATGCCGCCGAGCAGGGCCGGGACGTCTTCGCCGTCCCCGGCTCCATTCTCTCCGCCGGTTGCGCGGGCACCAACCGCCTCATCCAGGACGGCGCCAAAGCGGTCCTGGACGCGGCCGACATCCTCCAGGAACTGAACCTGACGATGGTCGCGGAGCAGAAGGAGGCCCGTCAGGCCCTGCCCGCGACGGAGACGGAAGCGCTCATCCTGGCCCACCTGAGCGCGGAGCCCGTCCACGTGGACGACCTGACCCGCGCCGTCGGCCTGCCGGTGGCCCAGGTCACCAGCACCCTAGCGCTGATGGAACTGAAGGGGATGGTGCGACAGGTGGGCGGGATGAAGTATGTGGCGGTATGACCACAGACAGCGGACAACAGTGATCCGTTCCGAGGGGGTCATTGCGAGCCGCCGAAGGGGGCGAAGCAATCCCCCCGTCGCATTGTGGGGATTGCTTCGGGCACTCCGTGCCCTCGCAATGACCCCGTGGCCGTCATTGCGAGCCGCCGAAGGGGGCGAAGGGCCACTCCGAAGGCCATGGCCCGAGAGGCCTCGCCTCGTGGGGCTCGCCCGAGGCGCAATCCCCCGGTGCTTCTGGGGATTGCCACCACGCTCTGCTCGTGGCAGGCTTTCGGGCGCTGCGTGCCCTCGCAATGACCCCATCAATATCCATTAAGGAAGGAGTCCGATGAGTTCCTGCTATGCGTTGATTATGGCGGGCGGCGGCGGGACGCGGCTGTGGCCGCTCAGCCGCCGTTCTCGCCCCAAACAGGCCCTCACCCTGGTGGGGGAACGGACCATGTTTGAGCACGCGGTGGACCGCATCGCGTCGCTCTTTCAGCCCGAAGAGATTTTCGTGGTGACCGGGGAGGAGCATCTGGAAACGCTCCTTTTCCAGGCGCCGGAACTTCCCCGGCAGAACTTCCTGCTGGAACCGGTGGGCCAGGGGACGGCCCCCGCCATCGGCCTGGGCGCCGTCCACCTGCGCCGTCGCGACCCTCAGGCCGTAATGGTTGTCCTCACTGCCGACCACTTCATCCGGGATGTGGAGACGTTTCGTCGGGCCCTGGCCGCCGCCGCCGAGGTCGCCGAAAAGGGCCACCTGGTCACCCTGGGCATCACCCCGTCCTTCCCCTCCACCGGCTTCGGCTACATCCAGCAGGGGGAACAACTCTATGAGGTGGACGGGTTCGCCGTCTTCCGCGCCCTGCGCTTCACCGAAAAGCCCACCGCGGAGACGGCGTTCCGGATGGTGGAATCCGGCCTCTACACCTGGAACAGTGGTATGTTCATCTGGCGGGTGGACCGGATTCTGGAGGAATTCGCCCGTCAGATGCCGGACCTCTACGACGTCCTGATGCAGATAGACGCGGTGCTGGATACCCCCGCCTACGAGCCGACACTCCGGCGGCTCTGGCCGGAACTTTCGCCCCAGTCCATTGACTACGGCGTTATGGAGGGGGCCCAGGACGTGGTCGTCATTCCGGTGGACATCGGCTGGTCGGATGTGGGGAACTGGTCCAGCATGCGGGAGATTCTCCCCGCCGACGCCGACGGGAACGTCGTCGTCGGCGAGCATGTGGGGATAGAGACCCGCAACTCCATTATCTTTGGCGGCCGCCGACTGATTGCCACCATCGGCCTGGAGGACATGATCATCGTGGATACCGACGACGCCCTGCTCATCTGCCCGCTGGAGCGGGAGCAGGACGTTCGGGAGATGGTGCAGCGGCTGCGGGTGATGGGGAAGAACGGAGTACTGTAGCGGGGAAATTCCAGATTTTATCGGAAATAGCGCCAGGTGGCGCAGTACGTATCTTTAAGGGAAATCTGCGCTCGTCCGCGTTCATCCGCGTCCTATTTCCGATGAAGTTTCCTGAGGAGGCTTTTCGCGAATGACGGATCACACGCACTCTGTTCTGGAGGCCTACTGCGTCCGCTGTAGAGAGAAGCGACCATTGAAAGACCCCGAGCCGGTCTTCACCGCCGGGGGCCGCCCCGCCACGCGCGGCACCTGCCCGGTCTGCGGGACCGCCCTCTTCCGCATGGGTGCCACGCCCGCCCATGAAGGGATGGACCCGCCCCCGCCCCCCAAACCGGAGGGCCGGCTGGTCATCGTGGAATCCCCCGCCAAGGCCCGCACCGTCGGCCGATTCCTGGGCAAGGGCTACACCGTCCGCGCCTCCGTCGGCCACGTCCGCGACCTGCTGCGCTCCTCCATGTCGGTGGACGTGGAGAACGACTTCAAACCCACCTACCGGGTGCCCAAAGAGAAAAAGCAGGTGGTGAAGGAACTGGCGGAGGAGGTGAAGAAGGCCGCCGAGGTCTATCTCGCCACCGACCCGGACCGGGAGGGCGAGGCCATCGCCTGGCACCTGACCGAAGCGATCGGCATCCGCCCCCAGCAACTGCGCCGGGTTGTCTTCCACGAAATCACCCAGTCGGCCATAGAGGAGGCGTTCGCCCACCCGCGCGGGATTGACATGAACCTGGTCAACGCCCAGCAGGCGCGCCGTATCCTGGACCGACTGGTCGGTTACAGCCTGAGCCCGCTATTGTGGCGCAAAGTCCGCAGCCGCCTCAGCGCCGGACGGGTCCAGTCCGTCGCCGTGCGGATGGTCGTGGAGCGGGAGCGGGAAATCCAGAACTTCGTCCCTGAAGAGTACTGGTCGGTCCAGGCCGAACTGGCCAAGCGGGAGGCCCGGCGCCGCTCCTTCCTGGCCAAACTCCACCGCATTCGTGGGGAAGAGGTCAACCTGAAGGACGAACCGGCCACCCGCGCGGTGGTGGAGGAACTGGAGCGGGCCGTCTACGTCGTCGCCTCGGTCAAAGAGGGCCAGCGGAGACGACAACCCTCGCCGCCCTTCACCACCAGCACCATGCAACAGGAAGCGTCCCGGCGGCTGGGCTTTACCGCCACCCGCACCATGCGCATCGCCCAGCAACTCTACGAAGGGATTGACCTGGACGGGAGCGGGCCGGTGGGCCTCATCACGTACATGCGCACCGACTCCACCAACGTCGCCGAACAGGCGCAGGCGGAGGCGCGCCAGTACATCGCCCGCCGGTACGGAGAGAACTTCCTCCCCCCTCAGCCCCCCGTCTACAAGACCCGGACGAAGGGCGCGCAGGAGGCCCACGAGGCCATCCGCCCCACCTCCGTCTTCCGGGAGCCGGAGGCCATCAAGGACCAATTGACCCGGGACCAGTATCGGCTCTATCAGTTAATCTGGCAGCGGTTTGTCGCCAGCCAGATGCCCCCCGCGCTCTACGACACGATGACGGTGGAGATAGAGGCGGGCCCGGCCGAGGGCGAACGTCCCTACCTCTTCCGCGCCACCGGCTCCACGCTCCGGTTCCCCGGCTTCCTGATTGTGTACGAGGAGGCGAAGGACGAGGACGTGCAGGAAGAGGAGCCCGTCCAGCAAATCCCGCCGCTGACGGTCGGAGAGGTGCTGGACCTGGTGCGGCTCATCCCGGAACAGCACTTCACCCAGCCGCCGCCCCGCTACACCGAGGCGACGCTGGTTCGGGCACTGGAGGAATACGGCATCGGTCGCCCGTCCACCTACGCGCCCATCCTGGCGACGATCCAGCAGCGCGGGTACGTGCGCCGGGAGGGGAAGCGTCTGGTTCCCACCGAGACCGGCTTCCTGGTCAACGACCTGCTGGTGGAGCACTTCCCGGAGGTCATGGACTACGGCTTCACCGCGCAGATGGAGGAGCAGTTGGATGAGATTGCCGCCGGTCGGCAGGAATGGGTGCCGGTGGTGCGGGAGTTCTACCGCCCCTTCGCGCTCCAGGTGGCCCGGGCCGACCAGCGGATAGAGAAGGTGGAACTGGAATCGGCACAGGTGGGACGGGATTGTCCCGAATGCGGCGCGCCGCTCACCATCCGTTGGGGCCGGTACGGGAAGTTTATCGGCTGCTCCCGCTTCCCGGAGTGCCGCTACACCGAGCCCTGGCAGGAGCGGGTGGGCGTGACCTGCCCCCAATGCGGCGGCGACCTGGTGGAGAAGCGCACCCGCAAAGGACGGACGGGCTACGGCTGCATCAACTACCCGACCTGCAACTTCTGGGTCTGGCAGCGGCCGCTGCCCACGCCGTGCCCGGCCTGCGGTGGCCTGATGACGGAAGCGCGCAAGGGGGTCGCGCGCTGCACCGCCTGCGGAGAGGAAGTACCACTGGCGGAGGAATAGGACACGGATTGGCTATCTGACAGCTGCTTCGCCCGGCGGTGAACTGCGAAGCCCCTTCGGGGGCTTTGGGATAGCCCGAGGGGCCTCGCCCCGTGGAGCTTTGCATCCTGAGCCCGACTGTTTTGCGACTTGAAAAATGAATCCGGCAATCTGCCGTTTTTCGCCCTCACCCCTCCCCTTGCCTCGGGCGAGCGATGTCATCGCGAGCGGAGCGAAGCGACCTCGGCGTGGCCCTCCCGCTCGCCTGCTTCGCTTGCAGTGACATTCTTCGGCGGCGGGCGAGGGGAGGGGAAATGGGTGGGGGTTTGGTGCCCTACCAGAAAGGAGCCCAATGGCCCAGGAACCTCCCGATAACGGCTACACGGTGGTGGTCCGCGTCATCCGGCAGGAGGGCCACTGCGCCGCCGGCCATCAGGTCGGCGACGAGGTGGTCTTTGACGGGATGACCGTCCAGGGCAAAATCTGCATCAGCGCCCTCTACTCCTTCCTGCCCAAAGTCTTCGCCATGCGCTACGGGGCGACCTTCCCCTGGCTGGAGGACCCGGACGTCGCCACCCACGCCTGCCCCGACGCCTGGAATCCCGTCGTCTTTGAGATTCGGCGCGTGCGGTGAAGCAGCAGACCCTCTGGACCCTCTGCCTGCTCCTGCTGCTGGCGGCCTGCCGGGCCCCTGGCGCGACCCGCCCGACGGTCAAAATCGGGCTGGTCGCCCCCTTTGAGGGCCGCTACCGCTCCGTGGGCTACGGCCTCTTCGCCGCCGTCCGGCTGGCCCTGCGGGAGGCCAACGCGGCCGGTGGGATCGGGCATCCCCCCTACTCCGTAGAACTGGTCGCCTACGACGACGGCGCCGACCCCGAGATGGCCCGTCAGCAGGCGGAGAAACTGGCCGTAGACCCACAGGTTGTGGCCGTCATCGGCCATTTCCGGGAAGGGACGACGCGCGCCGCCCTCCCTGTCTACGCCCGCGAGAGGTTGCCGCTCCTGGCCCCTGCGGTACTGGACCCGGCGCTGACCTCCGGGCCGGGGACGGTAGTCCGCATCGGCCCGGACGCGGACGCGCTGGCCGCCCGGATGCTGGAAGGCGTGACAGAGGCCGGGCTGATTACCGACGGCGGCCCGCTGGGGGCAGCGTTGGAGCGCGTGGCGGCGGCGCGCGGGATTCCCCTCCGACCCGTCGGCCCGCCTGCCGACGCAGCCCGCTGGAGCGACCTCCCGCCCGTCCTCTTCTGCGACGCGCCGCCCGTGGATTGCGGCGAGGTACTGGTCGCCCTGCGCGCTCGCGGCTGGGAGGGGGAGTTTGTGGGTGGGCCGGACCTGGCTGCCGACGAGTTCCGGGCCATCGCCGGGGACGCGGCCGCCGGTGTCCGCGCGGTCACCCCCTGGCCCTACCCCCAGAGCCTGCCCGCCTGCGCCGACTTCGTCGCCGCCTGCACCGAAATCTCCCTGGGCATCCCCCCCGGCGACATGGCGCTACCCGCGTACGCGGCGGCCCAGCGCGCCCTCCGCGCAGTGGAGTGGGCCATCGCGCGGGACGGCAGACCCTCCCGTCCCGGCGTCGCCGCCGCCCTGACCGCCCTGGCCGCCGAACCCTTCATCTACCCTTGCGGAGAATGGACGACGACCCCCTGACCACTGCCGACTATCCCCTTCCGGCTGCCGACTATCCCCTTCCGGCTGCCGACTATCCCCTTTCGGCTACCGGCTTTCTTCACCTGGCCCTGCTGGGCAGCGAGATTCTGGCCCGCATCCCGCCTCTTTCGGTATCCCCCGCGCTGGCGGGGATCGCCGCCATCGGCGCCTGGCCCTGGGGTCAGCCGTCCCTCCAGGCGGCGGTGGGCCTCTGCCTGGGGGCCGCCATCCTGGGGGACGGGGTCTCCCTGGCCCTGCTGCCCCGCAAGGGCCGGTCGTTTGGCCCGGTCACGCCGCCCCTGCTGGCCCTGGCCCTCCTGCGGGCCGCGCTGGCCTTCGGCCTGGGCGCGCTCTCGCCGACCGTCGCCGGGGCCGTCCTGACGGTCATCCTCCAGGCCGGCATCACTGCCCTCCACCTCTACGCCACCTGGGTGGAGCCGTTCCGCCTGACCGTCACTTCGCTGGAAATCCCGTCCCCCAAACTGCAGAGCGGGGAATCGCTGCGGGTGCTCCACCTCTCGGACATCCACTTTGAAGGCTGGACCCCCCGGGAGCGGCAGTTGCTGGAGACCGTCCGGGCGCTCGCCCCCGACCTGATTTTTCTGACGGGCGACTATCTGAACCTTTCCTCGGTGGATGACGGTCCCGCCCGCCAGGGGGTGCGGGACCTGCTGGCCCAACTAGCCGCGGTCGCCCCGACCTGGGCCGTTATCGGCAGCCCGCCCGTGGACCGTCCGGACGTCGTCCCCCAAATCTTCGCCGGACTCCCGATCACCTGGCTGGTGGACGACGTGGCGGAAGTGGCGGTGAAAGGCCACTCCTTCCGGCTGATCGGGGTCCGCTGTACGGCCGACCATCGGCGGGACGGGGAACGATTGCGGCGGTTGCTGGAAAGCGTGTCCTCCCACCTCACCCCTGACGGCGCAAAGGAGGGAGGAGCGGGGAAATTCCAAATCCTCCTCTACCACTCCCCGGACCTCTTCCCGGTGGCGGCGGAGTTGGGGATAGACCTGCATCTGGCGGGGCACACGCACGGCGGACAACTCCGTCTGCCTCTCTTCGGCGCCCTGGTCACCAGTTCGGCCTTCTGGAAACGGTACGAGGCCGGGCTCTATCGCCACAGCCGGTCCACCCTCTATGTGAGCCGGGGGATCGGGGTGGAGGGGAAGGGAGCACCCCGGGCCCGCTTCCTGGCCCCGCCGGAAATCGTCCTCTTGGAACTGGGAGGCATATGCACACCTTCCTGACCCACCTGGAATGCTCTCTCTGCGGCAAGACGTATGACGCTGACCGTCTCTGGCAGGCCTGCCCCGATTGCGGGCGGCCGCTCCTGGCCCGCTACGACTTGGATGCGGCGCGGCAGCTGGGGCGGGAGCGCCTGATCGGCTCCGAGCCGTCCCTCTGGCGCTACCGGGCCCTCCTGCCGGTGCGGGACGAAGCCCACATCGTCACCCTGGGCGAGGGGTTCACCCCCCTGCTCCCTGCCCGGCGGCTGGGCGCGGAACTGGGGATGCCCCGTCTCTACATCAAGGAAGAAAGCCTCAATCCGACCGGTTCCTTCAAAGCGCGCGGGCTGGCCGTGGCCGTCTCCCGGGCCCGGGAACTGGGGGTACGGGAGATGGTCATCCCGTCGGCGGGGAATGCGGCCGGGGCGGCCGCCGCCTACGCCGCCCGCGCGGGCCTCCCCCTCCACGTCTTCATGCCCCGCGACGTCCCGGCCCCCTTCCTGGCGGAATGTCGCGCCCTGGGCGCAGACATCGCGCTGGTGGACGGCCTCATCACCGACTGCGGTCGGGAGGCCCGACGGCTGGCGGCGGAGCATGGCTGGTTTGACCTCTCCACCCTGAAGGAGCCATACCGGCTGGAGGGGAAAAAGACGATGGGGTACGAACTGGCCGAACAGTTGAGCTGGGACCTGCCCGACGTCATCATCTACCCCACCGGGGGCGGGACCGGGCTGGTGGGGATGTGGAAGGCGTTTGAGGAGATGGCCCAACTGGGCTGGATTGGAGACCGTCGCCCGCGCATGGTGACGGTCCAGAGCACGGGCTGTGCGCCGATGGTGCGGGCGTTCCACGCCGGAGCGGAGTTCGCCGCCCCCTGGGAGGCCGCCCAGACCGTCGCGGCCGGACTGCGGGTGCCGGCAGCGGTGGGGGATTTCCTCATCCTGCGGGCGTTGCGGGAAAGCGGTGGGACCGCCATCGCCGTCTCCGACGAGGCGCTGCTGGAAGCCCAGAAGTGGCTGGGCCGGACGGAGGGGGTTTTCGCCTGTCCGGAGGGCGGCGCGACGCTGGCCGCGCTGAAGGCACTGCTGGAGGAGGGTTGGATAGACCCCGGTGAGCGGGTCGTCCTCTTCAACACCGGCAGCGGGCTGAAGTATCCCTTGCTGTAGAACCCATTGTCGGGATGCTGGAGGTGGGAGCAGAGGGCGGAGAGAGCACGGCCCCCTCCGCTCCTCCGCCCCTCCGTTCCCCTGCTCAGTAGTTCCGCAGCACCAGGGGGAGGTAGACGCGGTACTGCACTGCCACGCCGCTCCAGAAGCCACCGACCAGGGTGTAGCCTCCACCGGTCAAGGCAACCCCCGCCTCCGGCTGGCCGACGGTGCCGCCCAGAGCGTAGGCGCCGCCCGTGCTCCAGGTATAGCCCCCGCCGTCCACCGTGCTCCAGGTCAGGTCGTAGCCGCCGGTCTGGGCCAGGGCGACGGGGGCCAGAAGGGCGAGGAGGGCAAGCAGGAGTGAGGCGTGAAGCGTGAAACGTGAAGCGTTCATCGCTGCCCTCCTACCAGGAGACCTCCACCGTGCGCACGGTGGCGACCCAGCGGATGGTCTCCCCGTTGCCCTGGACCTGGATGAAGAGCGCGTCATAGCTGTTGCTGGCCACGGCCTGAGCGTTCCAGGCGGCGTCGTCTTCGCCGAGAAGCGTCACAGAGGGCGAGCCGACAAAGGCCGTTGTTCCGCCGACGTTCTCGATGAGCCCGCGGATCAGGTAGCCGGCAGACTCGCCGGCCTCCGTGCGGCCCACCACCAGGGCGTCAAAAGCAACGGCGCGGCCCGGAGCGATGGTGAGGTATCCTAACGAACCGCCCTCATTGCCATTGAGATACAGGTCGTACCAGTTGCCGGCCGTGCAGGCCCGCTCAATGCGCATCACATAGAGTGAGGTCTGGGCGTTGCCAGCGGTGGCTCCGAATGTCCCACTGGCGTAGGCCATCTCGCCATAGTGAGAGGCCGTGGCGCCATAGCCGCCGGGGACGGTGGCAAAATCGCCGCTGGCGGTATTATTGAGACCCCCGCCGACGGTGGCGCCGACGTCGGCTGGCATGTTGTAGATTCCCCCGCCGACGGTTGTGTGAAGGCCGCTGGCGGCGTTGCCAATCCCTCCGCTGACCGTGGCGCCTGTGTCGCCGTTGGCTGTGTTGTTGTAGCCTCCGCCAACGGTGGCGTACAGGCCGCTGGCAGTGTTGCTCATGCCTCCGCCGACGGTGGCGGACTGACCACTGGCAATGTTCTCCGCGCCCCCGCCGACGGTGGCGTACATGGCGTCGTCTGTCATGTCATTGTCGTTGCCTGCCTGATTGTCTTCCCCGCCGCCTATTGTGCCCAGGCTGTCGGTGATGCGGTTGGGATAGCTTGAAAAGATCAATCTGCCCCCGCCGCTGATGGTAGCGCCTACTACCCCCCACTGCACGTAATTGCCGCTGTAGCCGCCGATGATATTGGGGCTGACGTCGTTCTGCTGCGTCCGCAGTCCCGGCAGCGCCAGCGCATAGGGCGCTGGGGTCAGCGGCTGGCGGGGAGAAAGCACATAACCCGAATCTCCGGCACATTTGATGGTAATCTGCAGCCAGCGGGCATCGCCGTTGAAGGCTCCAGCGCCGAAGTCCAGGTCGGGAATGGTGAAGAGACCGTTGGTCACCTGGACGCCCGTTTTGGTCTGAGGTGTGCCAATCTGGTTGCCACCTGTGGGGGGCGAGCCAGTGCCAGCGGCATCCCACAAACTGAACTGAAATTCACAGGTGCCGCTATACGGGGTGCCGCCCTTCTTCAGGTAACCCTGGTAGGTGAAGGCGGTGCCCATAAGGGCCGGGCCGCTCACCTCTCCTTGAGGCTGCCCACCTCCTGTGGGCGGCTCCGGCCCCTGGGCCTGGGAAAGCCCCACCGCCAGCGCCAGCACGGGCACCGCCACGATGCTCCCCAAAAGGGTCCACTTGCCCTTCATTCTGCACCTCCTGAAGTGGATTTCTTGGAGAGAACGCTTTGGAATCTGGACTGACGGGTCATCGCGTATCGCTGATCGCATAGCGCCTGTCGGGGTCGCTATGTGCTCTCCTTTCGCACTTCACAGACTCGCGCTTCCTGCGCGAATTGCACTTTCTACCCCCGTTCTTGGGAACGTTGCCGGATGGCCGTCGCCTGGACAATCAGTCGTTCCGCAGCACCAGCGGGAGGTAGACCCACGCGATGTACTCATCCGCCCCGATGTCGTAGCCTGCGCCGATAGGGCGCGGGTCGCCATCTATGTCGGCGGTCAGCCAAGGGATAGCGATGCCAGCATTTACAGCCGGTGAGCCCGCGCGCAGGTGATAATTCCCTGCTGCCGGATCCAGAAACAGCGGGTTGCGCCCGGTGATAGCGTGAGTGCTGGTAATCGGAGCGCCGCCCCCCGTGTCGTAACCGTTTCCGAAGAAAAGCGTGTAATCCGCTACAGCACTGTTCCCCGCATCAGGCCAGGCTGTGATGCCACAAGCAGTGTGACTGACGATGATGTTGTTGGTGAGAGTGAGCGAAGAGTTCTGCCTCAACTCCACCCCCGAAGAGTCGTTCTGAACGATGGTGTTGTGGACCAGCAGTCCCTGAGAGGGATCAGGGGAGGCCCAGCAATACACTCCACTCCCTGAGTTATGGGCGATAAAGTTGTTGGTGGCGGTAAAGAACGCGCTATTAGCGGTGGACAGGGCCCCACCGTGAAGAGCGTGATTGCCGATGATGATGTTGCTGTCCACCGTGGCCCCGCTGTAGAAGAGGTGCAGTCCTCCGCCGAAACCATAGCCATTGGCAGCAGCCCGGTTCCCGCGAATCACGTTGCTGGTGATCAGGGCATTGCTTTCATATCCATACCGAAGGTGAAGGCCGCCGCCATAGCTGTTAACGTTGAAACCAGCGGTGTTGCTCATGATGGTATTGTGAGAGACAAGGAGATTAGCACTACTGGTGCTTAGGAAAAGACCACCACCGTATCCCTCGCCAGCAGCATTGGCCGTGTTGCTGACGATCAGGTTGCCGCCGATTACGCTGCCACTGCAACCCCAAAGGGCGATACCACCGCCGTAGCCATAGTGGTCGGTCCCCGTATAAGCGACGTTGTTTGTGATGACATTGGCGGAAATGATAGGAGAGGAATTCTCGCAGAAAATGCCGCCCCCGGATCCGGAACGGTTCAGGCTGGCAGCGGACGCGTTGTGGCCGTAGATCAGGTTGCTGTAGATCCACGGGCTGCTATTTCCCTCCACGTGAATACCCCGCCCGTTAAAGGCGATGGTGTTGGAGATGACGACCGGCATTGCGCCGTGGGCAATGTGAATGCCATAGAATTTGTTGCCCAGCAACTGGCCCACGGTGCCCATTAAACCGATCCGGTTATTGCGAATCTCGCCGCTCCCCACATAGTCCATCGCCACCCCGCTCCAGCCATTGCTGGCGATCCAGTTGCCGGTAATCACATTACCGCCCCCATACCAGACACTGACTCCATGCCAGCCGTTGCCCATTCCCCCAAAGCCCTGCGGACAGGTACCGATATAGTTGGCCGCCACGGTATTGCTGGTCGTTGTGCTCCCCGTAATCAACACTCCGTGCTGGCCGTTGCCCCAAATGATGTTACTTTGGTGGGTTCCGGCTCCACCAATGACGTTGTTCCGCGCGCCACCGTACAGGTAGACGCCATGCTGAGCAAACTCTCTAATTTCCAGCCCGTAGATGGCGCAGTTAGAGGCGGTAATCACCAGGCCGCTGAACGTGCCGGAAGTACCCCTCAGTCGGACACCAGGGCCAACGTACGCAGGGCTCTCCTGCCACCAATCGCTCCCGTCAATCACTGTGCCGTTGTCGGTGAGGGCAGGTAGCGGTGTGGTGGGCGTGATCCACATGGGGCCGCTGAACTTGATGGTCTGTGATCCAGAGCAGGCGTTGGCTTCCTGGATGGCGGCGCGCAGAGTGCATTTACCGCCCAATGTGCGGCATGTGCAGTTCCCCGGATGCTCGTCTATCTCGTCCTCTGAAGTATCTACAATAAATATCTCGCCGCCCGCTGCCCGGGCCACGGGTGACCGGCTCAGGGTCAGCAATCCCAACACCAGGGCCAGGAACAGCCCGGCCAGCCCGATGCTCAACCAGAGCCTGAGTCTCATCACCCACCTCCTGCCGCGTATCGCGTATCGCGTATCGCATATCGCTTATCGCCTATCGCTTATTGCCCATCGCTGATCGCTGGATCACATCGGTCCATACGCCCTCCTTCCCTGCTCACGTTTCACTCTTCACGTTTCACTCTTCACGCTTCACTCCTCACGTTTCACTCTTCACGCTTCACTCCTCACGTTTCACTACGGCACCTCCTGCCACATCCCCGATGAGGTATCCCACCCGGCGGCCTGGATCACTTTCCCGTCCAGCCGGCGCACGTAGAAGGGGACGCCGATGGACTCCGCGATCCGCATCTGCCACTGGGTATAGAAGCCCTGTTCGGGAGCCGTGGCCCAGCCCAGGCCATCCCGCACATGGGAATTGGTCCGCCAGAGTTTGCCGAACCCACGAATCGGCTGATAGAGCCCCGCCGGGGGCACAATGGACGGGTCGCTCTCCATCTCGCCGTCCACAAAGGTATCCGCGTACTTCTCGTAGCGGCCGTCGTTGTAGAGAACCAGGATGACCTTCTGGTAGACGTTGGACTCGGTGCGTACCTCCTGCAGCCAGATCATCCGACCCCGCTCAAAGGGCTCCTCGGCGGCCCAGGTGGTGCTGGCTTCGTAGGCCGGACAGGTCCGTTCACTGGTGGGGAAGAAGTAGGAGTACCGGCAGGGCCAGGACACCACCGCCGTGGCCTGGACACTGTTGCCCGCCGCGTCCCGCGCGACCAGGGTCATCACAGGATCGCGGTACAGGGTCATCCCAATGTCCACCGTCCGGGTACCCTCGCCGGGCGGCGTGGCCTCCCAGTACAGAGGGAAGCGCATCTGGGTACCGCTCCAGATGCCCGCGCCCGTCGCACCCGTGGTCCGCCAGTAGAACCGGATCCGCTTGCCCGCCGGGGGCAGGTCCTGTACCACCTCCGCGGTGAAGGCGAGAATGGCCAGCCCGGACGGCGGTGGGGCGGTGGGCGTCACGCAGACCACGCCGCAGCCGCCGGGACATGCCCCGGGAGTGGGGCACATCAGGACCCCGCCGGAGGGGCAAGGCGGGGGCGTGCAGACCGGAGCCGCCGTGGCCGTGGGCGTCCCCGGCACCACAATCTGCACCCAGATGACGACACCGAAGCGGGTACCGTCCGGCGCCTGGAACTGGTAGTTGGCCCGGTAGGTGCCGGGCGCGGACGGGGCGACCAGGCTCACGCTCACATCCGTCTGCGCGCCGGGGGCCAGCGCGGGCACGTCCACCGCCGGGCCCCCCATTGGGGCACCGGAGATGAAGACCAGTTTCGTCCCCGGCTCCCAGGCGCAGGTTCCGGAGTTGCGCACCCGCCAGGTCTTGACGAAG
>JACIWQ010000050.1 GCA_014360895.1 Thermoflexales bacterium
TTCGGGGCCGAGGTCGCTTCGCTCCGCTCGCGATGACTTGGCTCGGGCCGTGGCCCTTCGGGCCACCCCCTCCCCTCTCCTGACCGAGGGTCAGGAGAGGGGAGGGGGTAGCGGCAAAGCCGCTGGGGGTGGGGTGAGGAAATCTTGCAAATCCCCCTGTCCGAACTCACGTCCGAACCTCACTACCCGCGAGTTGACAAATTGGCCGGAGGCTTTATAATGAGGAATGTTATTGTTTCCCCCAATCTCTCAGGGAAAGGAGAACCCCATGGCCGAGGCAGGATATGGAGAGGTCACCCAGGACGATAAACTGTGGGCCCTTCTCTCATGGCTCATCTGGATCGTCGCCCTGATCGCCCTCTTAATGGAAGACAAAAAGTCTCGCCCCTTCATCCGCTACAATGCCGTCCAGTCCCTGGCGCTGGCAGTGGTCGGCTGGGTGCTGTCCCTCGTCCTCAGTTTCATCTTCGTCGGCTGCGTCATCGGCGTCGCCTGGCTCATCTACGTCATCGTCCTGGCCATCCAGTCCTACCAGGGCAAGTGGGTCACCATCCCGTTCCTGACCGACTTCTGCAAGAAGCAGGGCTGGATTTAGATCAGGGGTTAGCCGGTAGGGGGTAGTCGGTAGCCGGTAGGGGTCAGCCGGTAGCCGGTAGGAGTCAGCCGGAAGTAGCCACCTGCCCTCCGCTACCCGCTACCGGCTATTTGCTATCTGCTACCGGCTATCGGCTGATTCATGACGCGCGCCTCCTGGCTGACCCGTTTCCTGCTCCCTATCGGCGTGCTGGCGGCGGTGACCTTTTTTGTCGCCCGCGTGCCGCCGGTTTCCCTGGAGGATCTGCTCCCCACCCCCACGCCTCCGCCGACGGCCACACCGGTGCCCCCCCCCCCCACCCCATCGCCGACGCCAACTCCTACGCCCACCCCGACCTCAACGCCAACACCCACTCCCACGCCGACCCCGACGCCCACTCCGACCCCCGGCCCCCTCCCGGATTTCGCGGAGGTCCCCATCCTGATGTACCACTACGTGGAGGACCCGCCGCCCAACGCGGACCGCATCCGGCGGGACCTGACCGTCCGCCCCGAAATGTTTGAGGCCCAGTTGCAGTACCTGGCCGATGCCGGATACCACACCATTACCCTGACTGACCTGTACCTCTACCTGACGGAGGGACGTCCCCTGCCGGAGAAGCCCATCATTCTGACCTTTGACGACGGCTACCGGGACGCCTATACGGTTGTCTTTCCCCTGTTGCAGAAATATGGGTTTGTGGGGACGTTCTTCGTTCTGGCGACCCCCGCCCACTACGGGAGCCCGCTGTATCTGGACTGGGGGATGATGAAGGAGATGGCGGACGCCGGGATGGAGATTCAGGGGCACGGACGGGACCACGTGGACCTGCGCGGGAAGTCCTACGAGTTCCTGGTCTACCAGATTCTGGGGATCAAGGAGGCGGTGGAGTACCACACCGGTCAGCCGGTGCGGTTTTTCTGCTATCCCTCCGGGCAGTACGACGCCGACGTGATTGCGGTTGTGCGCTCCGCCGGGTACTGGGGCGCGGTGACGACGGAGTACGGCCGCATCCACACGCGCGAGGGCCTCTACACCCTCCACCGTATCCGCATTCGCGGCTCGGACACGCTGGAGAGTTTCATCGCTAAAGTGGAAGGGCCGTAATCAGTAGTTCGTCGTCCGGTCTATCAGGCCCTTTTCCCGGGCCCGACGGTCGCAGAAGCGAAAGGTGACGGCCGCCATCAGCCCGAAGAGGACGGACAGGCCCGCCAGGATGCCCAGCAGTTGGCCGTTCGTGAAGCCGGAGAGGGTAGGGAAACCACTGGCAATATCCCCCAGCAGGGAGCGGCGGATCAATTCCAGCCAGTAGGTGATGGGCATCGCGAATCCCAGCGGCCGCAGCCACGGGGGGAGGACCTCCAGCGGGAAAATCGCCCCGCTGAGCAGGTAGAGCGCGCCCGCCACTGCCTCGCCGATAAGGAAGAAGTGGTGGGCAATCATCAGGCTGATGCTGGCCAGCACCAGCCCCATCAGGGCCAGCATCACCACCCCCAGTGTCAGTGAGACCAGGAAAAGGAGCCAGTCCACCCGGGCCGGCTGGAACGGCACGTGGAGGAAGAGTACCCCGGCAGCCAGGGTGATGAGGACGGCGAAGGAGCCGGTCAGGAAACGGGCCACCCCTCGCCCCAGCCAGTAGGCAGGGATGCGGATGGGGGCGACGTAGATGTACTTCAACGTCCGGTAGTGCTCCCGGTCGTCTATCACTGCCCAGGAGACCCCCGTCATCACCGCGCCGACGTAGATGTAGAACGCGTTGCCCAGGTAGATGTACGGGAAGATGGGGTTCTGGAACTGGCCGTTCGTAATGACGCCGTACATCACCACCAGGATAGCCGCCGAGGCCAGCGGCTTCAGCATGGAGTAGATGGCGAAGAGGAAGGGGTCGGTCCAGTTGGACTCAATCTGCCATCCCAGCCATGTGGCGATGCGAAAGGACCGCCAGGCCGCAGCCCATCTGGTCGGTAAGTTGGTAGTCGGTAAAGTGGTAGACTGGTGAATGGGGGGTCTCATCTTCGGCTCTCCAGCAACCGTCCCTCCCGGACAGCTATCCGCTCCATATACCCCAGCAGCCACCGCGCCGCGATCAGGAAGAGGATGCACAGGACTGCCAGCACCACCACTTCCACCGGGACTGGCAGAAATCCCAGCATGGCGCCGGAGGGGAAGAGGAGTTGCCGCATCGCGTCCAGCCCCAGCGTCAACGGGATGATGGAAGCCCCCACCGCCACCCAGAACCCCAGGTTTTTGACCGGAAAGTAAAACCCGGAGAGAAGATAGATCGGCTCCTGGGCCAGATTGGCCAGATGCCACGCCTCCCGTCCCCACAGCAGGAAGAGAGACGCGCTCATCATCCCCAGCCCGTAGAGGGCGGCCAGGGTGAGGATGAAGACGGCCACCAGCGCGGGCAGATTCCCCACTGCGTACTGGACGTGGAAGATGAGGCTGCCGACCAAGAGGATAGCCCCTGCGCGGAGCGCCGTCGCGATGATGCCGCCCAGGGCCATCCCCAGCAAGATGGCCATCATGGAGTTGGGGGCCATGATGTAGAGGGCCAGGTTGCCGGACTCCTTTTCCCAGTAGAGTTGGCTGGACATGCTCCAGAGGACGTTAAGCCAGAAAGCTGTCATCGCTCCGCCGACGACGACGAAGCCCACGTACTCCTCCGGCGCCCCGATGGCCCGGTAGACAAAGACGTAGGCGGAGACGGCCAGAATGGAAAGGAAAACGTCAAAGAAAATCCACGACCGCTCCCGCTGCTGGCCGACCACCCGGGGGTAAGCCCGGGCGACCACCGTCTTCAGGAACAGGCGCCAGCCGCTGGCTTTTGGGACGGGCGCGAAGAAGGGGCGGGCCTCACTGCTCATCCTGGCCCTCCTCCTCGGCCAGCGGGCGTCCCACCAACTCCACGAACACGTCCTCCAGTGTCGGCTCCCGCTTGGTCAGGTGGCGGACCTGGACGGCGCGCTCGGTCAGGACGCCGATGACGCCGGGCAGGACGGAATCCGCCGCCAGGACTAGGCTCAGCCGGGCACCGCCGTCGGCATCGGTCAGCACCGCTTTGCGGACGCCGGGGAGGGCCTCCAGGGCCGCCGCCGTCAGGCCGTTGGGGGCAGTAATGTCTATATCAAAGAGGGCCTCCCGCTGGAGACGGCGCTTCAACGCCTCGGGGGAATCGCAGGCCAGCACCCGCCCCTGACTGATGATGGCGACCCGGTCGCAGAGTTCGTCGGCCTCCACCATGTAGTGCGTGGTCAGGAGGACGGTGCGGTCTGGATGAGCGTCCAGCCACTCCCGGATGAACTGCCGGACATCCCGGGCCGCATTGACGTCCAGGCCCAGCGTCGGCTCGTCCAGGAAGAGAATCTCCGGGTCGGTGAGGAATCCCCGGACGATGTTCATCTTCTGGCGCAGGCCGGTGGAGAGGTCGGAGGACTTGGTGTGGATGCGGTCGGCCAGGCCGATGCGGCGCAGGAGTTCCTCAATGCGGCGGTTAGCTTCCCGGGAGGGGAGGCCGTAGAACTGGGCGAACATCCAGAGATTCTCCCGCACCGTGAGCAGGCCGTAGCCGGAGGCCTCACCGCCGGAGACCATGTTGATGCGGGGGCGGATTTTGTGGGGCTCCCGCACCACATCGTACCCGGCGACCCGTGCCCAGCCGGTGGTGGGAGATAGCAGGGTGGTCAGAATCTTGATGAGCGTCGTCTTGCCGGCGCCGTTGGGGCCCAGAAGGCCGAAGAGTTCGCCGCGCGGAATCTGCAGGTTCACATCCTGCAGGGCGACAATCTCTTTGCGGATGCGCCGCTCCCGTCGGTTGCGGACCGTGTAGACGCGCCCCAGGTTGTGGGTCTCAATCGCCAGGTCGGTGGACATCGGACTCCTCAAAAGGGCTGCCGGTCAGTCTGCACCGACCGGCAGTGAATCGGAGTCCTATTGTACCTCTTTCCGGCAATTCGCGCCAGTTGTCCTATGCGGGGATAGCGAGAAACTTGACAGCCACTCCGGTAGGAGTATACTATTTTTGCCCCTGGATGTCCCAACCCCAGGGTGTTCCCAACGGCCCGGGTTTCCGAAAGGAGGTGGTGTCCATATGACGGAGAAAGCCACCCTGACTCCCATATATCGTATCCTCAAAGTCCCCAGTCATTACTCTCAAGGAGGAGTAACCATGTCCCGCAGAACCATCTGGTCTATGCTGAGCCTTGTTGTGGTGCTGGCGCTGTTGCTGGTCGCCTGCAAGCCCACCCCCACGCCCACTCCCACCAAGAAGCAACTGGAAATCTTCTCCTGGTGGACGACGGGTGGCGAGGCTGCTGGGCTCCTGAAACTCTTTGAACTCTACAACCAGAAGTTCCCGGATGTGGAGATCATCAACGCCACCGTCGCCGGTGGGGCCGGCTTTGAGGCCAAGCCCGCGCTGAAGGCCCGGATGCTGGGCGGCGACCCGCCGGACTCCTTCCAGGTGCATATGGGTCACGAACTCATTGACACCTGGGTCACCACCGGCTATATGGAGCCACTGGATGACCTCTACAAGCAGGAGGGCTGGGAGAACGTCTTTCCCAAGGGCGTGCTGGAGATTGTCTCCTACGACGGCCACTACTGGTCCGTCCCGGTCAACATCCACCGTGCCAACGTCCTCTGGTACAACAAGAAGGTCTTTGAGGCCAACGGCTGGAAGCCGCCGGAGACCTTTGACGAGTTCTTCGCCCTGGCCGAGCAGATGAAAGCCAAGGGCATCACCCCGCTGGCCCTGGGCGACGTGGGCATCTGGGCTTCCACCCACCTCTTTGAGGTCATCCTGGCGGGCACGATGGGCCCGGAGAAGTACAAGGGGCTCTGGACCGGCCAGACCGACTGGAACGGCCCGGAGGTCAAGCAGGCCCTGGAGACCATGGCGAAGATGCTGGAGTACGTCAACCCCGACCACTCTGCCCTCTCCTGGGACCAGGCTAACGACCTGGTGATTCAGGGCAAAGCCGGGATGACCATTATGGGCGACTGGGTGGATGCCGACAACCTGGCGAAGGGCTTCAAGGACTCCGGCTGGGCGCCGCCGCCGGGGACGAAGGGCATCTTCATCGCCCTCTCCGACACCTTCGGCCTGCCGAAGGGCGCCCCGCACCGGGAGCAGGCGATTGAGTGGCTGCGGATTTGCGGCTCCAAGGCGGGTCAGGAGGCCTTCAACCCGCTCAAGGGCTCCATCTGCGCCCGCAACGACTGCAACCCTGACCTCTTCGGCCCCTACCTGAAGACCGCGATGGAGGACTGGGCGAAGGACGCCATCGTGCCCAGCCTGGCCCACGGCGCGGCGGCCTCCGAGGCCTGGGTGACGAAGATCAACGACGTGATGACCGCCTTCGTCACCGACAAGGATGTGGTCAAGGCGCAGGCCGGTCTGGCCCAGGCCTGCAAGGACGCCGGGGTCTGCAAGTAATCGCTCCGGCTCCGATGCGGCGGGGTGGCCCAGAAGGCCGCCCCGCCGCAGATTATTCCGGTTCTGTGAAACGTGCCAGGCACTTCCGAAAGTGCTTGGCACGCACCCCCTTCCTCGGGAGGTAGCCTTTGAAAATGCGCCGACTCTCTTGGGATCGGGTCATCGCTATCTTGCTGCTGTTGCCCTCCATCCTCGCCATCGCCATTTTTGTCTACGGCTTCATCGCCTGGAGCGGGTGGGTCTCCCTCTCCAATTGGGACGGCCTTCGTCCTGACCTATCCTGGGCCGGCTTCGTCAACTACGCCAAACTCTTCGCCAACCCCCGTTTTCAGATTGATTTGCGCAATACCGTCGTGTTCACCGTCCTCTTCCTGGGTGCCTGCATCGTCCTGGGATTGGGAGTGGCCATCCTGCTGGACCAGGGCATTCGGGGGGAGAACTTCTTCCGTAGCCTCTTCCTTTTCCCCATGGCCATCTCCTTCATCGTGACCGGGGTCACCTGGCGGTGGCTTCTGGCCCCCGGTGACCCGGCGACCGGCCGCCTGACCGGCATCAACGTCCTGTTGAACGCCGTCGGCCTTCCCCTCTCCCAGTGGTACACCGACCCCACCGTCATCCACATCCAGCCCACCAGCGCGGTGGGGCAGTTCCTCCAGCAGATCGGCCTGGGTTTCCTGACCACCCCCAACTTCGGTATCCCCCTGGCGATGTTCTCCATCGTCATCGCCGCCACCTGGCAGATGTCTGGATACGTAATGGCGATGTACCTGGCTGGGCTGCGGGGCATCCCGGAGGAGATGCGGGAGGCCGCGCGGGTGGACGGCGCCAGCGAGTGGCAGGTCTACCGCCACATCGTCTTCCCCCTTCTGCGCCCCGTCACGCTGAGTGTCGTCATCGTCCTGGGCCACATCTCGCTGAAGATTTTTGACCTGGTGGCCGCGATGAGCAAGAAGGGGCCGGGCTTCGCCACCGACGTCCCGGCCTATTTCATGTTTGAGACCACCTTCCAGGGAGACCACTACTCCGAAGGGGCCTCCATCGCCATCTTCCTGCTGGTCACCGTCAGCCTGCTGGTTGTTCCGTACCTGATCTACAGCACTCGGCGGGAGGCGGAAGTATGAGTGGGACGATGAAAAGCGCGCGCCAGTATCGGTGGGCCCGACACGTCAGCCGGGCGGGCATCTACATGGCCCTGCTGGTCGCCAGCGCGTTCTATCTCCTCCCCGTCTACGTGCTGATGGTGACCGGCCTGAAGTCCTACGCCGAGGCCAATCTGGCCCAGATGTGGCATCTCCCCTCTGCTCCCAGCCTGGAGAGTTTCCTGCGCGCCTTTGAGCAACTGCGCCCCCACTTCCGCAACAGTTTCTACCTGACCATCCCGGCGACGCTGCTCTCGTCGCTTCTGGGCTCGGTGAACGGCTACGTTCTCTCCAAATGGCGCTTCCGGGGGTCGGAGGTCCTTTTCCCGGTGATGCTTTTTGGGATGTTCATCCCGTACCAGAGCATCCTCATCCCCCTGGTGCAGGTTCTGCAGAAGGTCAACGCGGCGGCGGATGCGCTGCATATCCCGGCCGCGCTGCGGTGGTTGGTGCCGGGGTACGGCTCTATCACCGGCCTGGCCTTCGTCCATATCGTCTACGGCATCCCCATCACCACCCTGATCTTCCGCAACTACTATGCGACGGTGCCCAACGAACTGGTGGAGGCCGCCAAGATTGACGGCGCCAACATCTTCAAAGTCTACCGCTGGGTGCTCTTTCCCCTCTCCATGCCGGCCTTCGCCGTGGTGATGATCTGGCAGTTCACCTCCATCTGGAACGAGTTTCTCTTCGCCGTTATCCTCACCCAGAACCCGGCCATCCGTCCGGTGACGGTGGCCCTCTATAACCTGGCGGGGAGTTACATCGTGGAGTGGAACGTCCAGATGGCCGGGGCCCTCCTGGCCGCGCTCCCGACCCTGCTGGTCTACATCTTCCTCGGCCGCTTCTTTATGCGGGGGCTCCTGGCCGGGGCACTGAAGGGATGAACTTGGGGACAAATTCCTTGCTTCCGAGAGGTTAACGATGGAGATACCTGGATATATTTGGATCATCGTTGGATTGGCGGCCTTCATCGCGGCGATAGCCATTATCGGGCTTTTCTTTTCCGCGCGCCGGGTCAACCTGACCCGTCCGGAATCGCCCGACCAGATACCGGAGTGGATGCTGACCACCCCGCCACGGGAAACGGCGATAGCTACCCAGGCCGAGGGCGAAGGGATGGCGCTCTACGATTATGACGCGGGGGAGAAACTCGCCGCGCCGTTTGCGGAACAGATTGAGGACATCCTCCGCGCCCGGCTGGAAGCCGACCCGTTCCTGCGCTCTCTGAAGATTGACCTGGGAACCGCGCCGGATGGGAGCCTGGAAATCTGGGTGAACGGTGTGCGCTACACCGACATCAACCAGTTGCCCGATGAGCGACTGCGCCAGTTTTTCCAGGAGGCCATCGCCGACTGGGAATCCGCCTGAACGGGACCCCTCTTCGCACCGGGTATGCTGGTCGTCCCGCTACGCTGGCTCCTTTTCGGCCTGCTTCTGGCCGTCGTCGCCACGGCGCTCCTGGCCCTCTGGCTGGACCGTCGCCGCGTCCGGCGGCGCGCGGCGGAGACCTTCGCCAACGCTGCCGTCCACGCCATTCTGGAGCGCGCCCCCTTTGGCTGGATGGTCCTGGAGGGCCCGGAGCGGTACGTCTACGCCAACGAGTACGCCCGCCGCCTGCTCCAACTGAAAGCTCCCTCCGGCCCGGTCCCGGCTGTGGAGTGGGGTTTCCTGCTGGACGACGACCGGGCCGACGTCCGGCGGGGACGGGCCCCGGAGGGCCGCTACCGGGTCCTCCGTCTCCCCTCCGAGCGGGCCGTCCGCTGGTGGCTGATGTCCGGCGAGCGGTGGGATTATCTCTTCCTGCTGGACGTCACCTCTCAGTACGAGGCCGAGGAGGCCCGCACCCAACTCTTCGCCGGTCTCTCCCACGAACTGCGCACCCCCGTGGGCGCCATCCTCACCCACCTGGAAATCCTTTCCCTCCCCGACATCCCCGCGGAGACCCGGGAACAATCCCTCCGGCTGCTCCGGGCCGAGACCCGACGGTTGGCCCGGATGGTCCACCTGATGCTGGAACTGGGCCGCCTGGAGACCTCGCCGGAGATTGACCGGCGCCCGGTGGACCTGGCGGACCTGGCGGAGCGGGCCATCTCCTCCCTGGCTGCCCAGTCGGAGGAGCGGAACATTCACTTCTCCCTGGAGGCCGACTCTCCTCTTCCCACCGTCTGGGGAGACCCCGACCGGCTGATGCAGGTCTTCCTGAACCTGCTGGATAATGTCCTCAAACACTGCCGTCCGGGCGACCGGGCGACCGTCGTCCTCCGGCGGACGGAGGGCGGCGTCCTCTGCGCGGTCCGGGACACCGGACCGGGCATCCCGGCGGAACATTTGCCCCGCATCACCCGTCGTTTTTATCGGGCGACGAAGCAGGAGGTAGAGGGGAGCGGGCTGGGCCTGGCGCTGGTGGAGGAGATTCTGCGTCGCCACGGGAGCCGCCTGGAGATTTCCAGCCAGACGGAGGGAGAAACCGGGACATGCGTCCAGTTCGTTTTGCCGACCGCGCCCTCACGACTGTAGTCCCTGCCCTTCGCCGCTGGGGGTGGCTTGTGGGCCTGGTGCTGGCGCTTCTGGCCTGCGCGCTGATTCCCATCCCCGGCTACGTGGTCATCGCGCCGGGGGGCAGTGGCCCCGTTATCCCTGCCCTGCTGGGCCCTCAGATGCGCCTGGAGCCCCCCTTTGCTCGCCCCGGCGACGAGGTCCGCCTCCACGTGACCGACCGCACTCCCTGGGCCCACGTCCTTCTGACCGTCAACGGCGTTCCTTTTCATCCGGAATCGTGGGAGGCCGGGCTGGGCGGACAGTGGACCTGGACCTTCCGTTTTGTCCTCCCCACCGGTCCTGCGGAGGTCGTCTTCTACCACAGTTGCGATACCGGATGCCGGGAACGGGGACGGATGGCCGTGGGGGAAACGCCCTCCCCACCCCCGGCCCTGCTCCCCACCAAACTGGGGCTGGTTTTCCCCAACCCGGCGCGCGATTGGCACGGGCGCAGCGGTTGGGCCGTGGAGGTCACCTACGCCCGACGCTCCCGGGAAACCGACTGGGGGATAGACGACTTGGCCGCGAAGGTCTACGCCCACCGGACCAAAGGGCTGCGGGTCCTGGTCCGGGTGGACTACGACTACAACCAGTCCATCCCGCCCGCTGGAGACCACCTGGCCCTGGCGGATTACCTGGACTACCTGGCGCGGCTGGCCCGGGACGACCGTCTGCGGGAGGTCTACGGCTACATTGTGGGGACCAGTTACAACGGCCTGGACCAGAACGCGCTGGCCCCTGACCGTCCGGTGACCCCGGAGTGGTACGCGCGGGTCTTCAACGGTTACGGCGAGCCGGTCCACCACACCGACAACGCCGTCCAGGTGGTCCGGGCCGAGAACCCGCGCGTTCGGGTCCTGGTGGGCCCGGTCCGGCCCTGGAACACCGACCAGGATGGGGCCCACACGTACCGCATAGATGTCCCCTGGCTCAACTACATGAACAGCCTGGTGTGGGCCATAGACGAGGCGGCGCGGGTCAAGGCGGCGGCGGGGATCCCCTTCGCCGCCCCCGACGGCTTCGCCGTCCAGGCTCCGGGCCGCCCCGACGCCCCCGAACTGGGCGGATACGGCCACGCGGAGCCCCAAACCGACCTCCTGTGGCCAGAGTGGAACGGCGCCCAGGCGGGATTTCGGGTCTACCGGGAGTGGCTGGACATCGTCAACGGTTACCCGTCCACCCGGGGGCTTCCCGTCTACATCACCTCGGCCAATACCTTCATCCCCGCCGTGGGGGTCCCTCCGGCCCAGAACTACCCTCGGGGCTGGCTAACTTCGGCCCTCGCCGTGGTCAACGGTGAGCCCCAGATTCAGGCCCTCTGCTGGTTCCTGGACGACCTGCCCGGGGATGCCCAGTGGGAGAACTTCAGTCTGAGCCGCCCCCGGGGCCGCCTGATAGACGCGGCGGAGGAGTTTGAGGAGTTACTGAAGCGCTAACGGAGTACGGAATACGGAGTACGTACTCCGTATTCCGTACTGCGTATTCCGTGCTCGTCCGCGTTCATCTGCGTCCTAATTTCCGATTATGGCGGAGACCATTCGCGTCCTTCTGGCCGATGACCATCCCACCCTGCGGTTGGGGCTGCGGGTTCTCCTGGACCGCCAGCCGGATATAGAAGTTGTGGGCGAGGCGGAGAGCGGGGAGGAGGCCCTGGCGAAGATACTGGCCCTGCAGCCCGATGTGGCCGTCCTGGACTGCCAGTTGCCGGGGCTGGCAGGGCCGGAGGTGGCGCGGGAAATCGGGCGGCGAGGCCTCCCCGTGCGCGTCCTTGCCCTCAGCGCCTACCGCTACGACCACTACATCCGGGGGATGCTGGAGGCCGGGGCGGTGGGCTATCTCCTCAAGGAGGAGGCGCCGGAGGCCATCGTGGATGCCATCCGGACCGCCATGCAGGGCGGGATGTATTACAGCCCCGGGGTCGCCGACTTGGTGAAGGCCATTCTGGAGGGCAGAGGGCCGGCGAAGTTGACGGAGCGGGAGCAGGAGGTCTTGCGGCTGGTGGCGGAGGGGCTGAGCAACAAGGAGATTGCTCGGGCTCTGAGCGTCAGCGTGCGGACGGCGGATTTTCACGTAAGCAACATCCTCAGGAAGTTGGGGGTGGCCTCGCGGGTGGAGGCGGCCGTGTGGGCAAAGGAGCACGGGATCGTGCCGTGATGATAGGGCGACGTTGAGGGCCCGGCGACAGTGGCTTTTTGTGAATGGAGCGCTCCCTCATTCCCCCATTTCTCTTTCTCTCGGAGCGGGGGAGATGTGGGTACAGACGGCTTTGGTGGATCCCGCAGTGGTGCTACTAACGATGCCTCCGTCCGACCTTGATGCCATAGTAGGGACGGGGTAACCCCGTTCCTACATCGGCTCCCGGCGGGAAACCCTGGTGGCGGGGGATGCGATGCACGAGCCCCACCACCCCATCCGCGTCGTCTTCGCCGACGATCACCCAACCCCCCGCGCCAGCATCCGCGCCGCCCTGCAACAAGCCCCGGACATCGAGATTGTCGGCGAGGCCGCCGATGGCGTAGAAGCTCAACGCCTGGTCGCCGAACTCCACCCCGACGTCCTCCTCCTGACTTGGTGATGCCCGGCCTGCGCCCCTCCGAGATCGGGCGCTGGGTGCGCACCCACTGCGCCCACACCACTCTCCTCGTCCTCACCGCCCACGACCGGGATTGCTTCCTCGCGCAGGCCGTTGAGGCAGGCGTGGCCAGCTTTCTCACCAAGGCGGAGAGCGCCGCGAGGATCGTGGACGCGGTGCGCCGCGCTGCCCACGGAGAGACCCTCATCGTGGAAGGCCAGAGGGCCCGCGCCATGCGCTGGCGGCAAGAGGTGGGCGAGCGGTGGGCGAGCCTCACGGAGCGGGAGCGGGAGGTACTGTACCTGCTGGCGGAAGGCAAAGACAATCAGGCCATCGCACAGGCATCGGGCGTGACGACCAAGACGGTGGCGTATCACGTGGCAAACATCTTGAGCAAGTTGGGGGTGTGCTTGCCGCTGGAAGCGGCAGCGTGGGTGCGCAAGCACTTCCCGAAGAACCTGGTAAAAATACCGGGATAAAAACTGGTATTTTTACCAGGTGACAAATTGCCAGAGGCATGTTAGGATATATCTTGAATGCGGCACCAGGACAATGGTACCCGAATAGCCGCAACCCTGCGCAGAGGGCGTGAGCCTGTCCGGGGCAATGGCACGGCGGGGAGGGGGGCCTACATCACGGGGAAGTCCCCGGCGTCTTCTCCACGACACGGAGGCGTGGTTGTGCTCGTACCGCGATATAGTGCGGGCAGAACTGTCTGACGGTGACGAGGACCAGAAGCCCAGCACCACAAAACGGATCGGCCCCTATCGGGGGATCAAGATCACCGGCGCACCGGGGGTGGACCCAAGTACCTACACCTATGTGGCGGCCAACGGCAGGCTGTACGAGATCGTGTGCCCAGAACGAGAAGATAACGTCAAAGTATGTGAAACACTCCTCAAATCCATATCCTTTAGCCCGACCATCCGCTTTCCGGAAGGACTCGGGTTAAAGAGTGCCGAAGATGCTCTCTATGATGAGCCACCCCTGTATCTGGAGCCCCCTATGCCTAAAGGCCCTGCAATTGAACCGTTTGATGACGCTGCGGTGTCTCCAGGTCTGGAGCCAATGGCAGCACCGGGTTGTGTTGATTGGCCTACATCAAAATTTCTCCAGACGCCATGGGCTTCCACTGCCAATGGCGATAGCGGCTGGCCTCAGGGATGGTCTCGCGCAGGCCCCTCTTACTATGGAGAAGGGTTGCATCAATACTGCAATCGCACGAACGGCTTGAACGATTATCATGCCCTGGACTTTCGTCTCAAGACCTGGGACATTGTCTATCCCCTGCGCCGGGCCGAGGATATACGCCGGTTGGACCGGAGGTGGCTATGCCAGCCTGGGCCGGGTCGTCATTGTGGACCTGGGTGGTGGATATTGGAGCATGGCTGCCCACCTGCGAAGCATTAACGTCTCGGTTGGTCAGAACGTGGGTATCAGTACCGTCATCGGTTATGCTGGCGGCAGTGGTTACAACCAGGACGGATACTGGTCTTCCCATCTCCATCAGGGTCTCTACTTGAATGCATATCTGAATCAGACCAATGGGGGTATCTATGGAGGTCAGAGCGTAGAACCTCGCCACGTGCGATATTACGGCAACGGGGGCGGTTACTACGAGACGATCTCCCGGTACCAATGGCTAAGTTGGTAGGAGATGAAGCATGGTTCGCCAGAGCCTTGTCGCAGGTCTACTGATAGTCGGGTTCACATCATTGATCACCGGATGTATGGGGAAGGGAGTTTCTCCCTTCCCCATCACCCTTACGCCACCTGCTGAAACCGCACCCCAGTTCAATACCTCACCCATTCCCCACCCCACCGCATTTCCAGGACCGACAGAAGAGGGTAAGCCAACGCCGCCCGGCGGGGAACAGCCGTTTGCTACCCCTCCCGCGGCCACTTTACCTCCTGAAAACACCGCGTGGCGAGAGTATGAACTGGCAGACATAGGTCTGCGTATCCGCATCCCCGCCGAATGGGAGAAACTCAACATGCCCGGTGGATACATCTTTGCCGCCAGTGGTCAGTATCGGATCAGCGTGACCTCTTGCTGCGAGGAAATGCCCCGCCGGTTACCGGAATTTCAACAAGCCCTCACATCTCACCTGCACAACCAGTACGAAGAGGAATTTACCATCGTGCCCATGAAGGGCAAACAGTGGGAAGGCGTACAAGTCTGGCACAAGTCGAATCCTGACGTTTGCCTCACCGTGTATATTCCAACCCCAGAGATGGTCCGACAGATTACGTTTTTTGATCCGGTATTTTGCGAACCGGACGGAGAGCACCTTGTACCACTAGGAGAGATGATTCTGGGTTCTGTGGAAACCCTTTCTCCTAAATGAGCATCTAGTGCCGGTTTAACAGACTGGTTGTGCGAGATTCTTCCTCTTGTATGGCGGGGTCTTCGCACAACTACTCAGTTAACGCTGCACTAGGTGGCTGTTTCAGGTGCACTCCAAATGAGCGGTGCATAACGTATCTGTGTACCAAGCACGGTTCAGGCGCAAACACCTGGACGGTGAAAGTGAGGTGGTAGATGGATAGCTCTCGATTGAGACAATGGGTTGCTCTAGTATCTGTAATACTGTTCTTGGGATTGACTTATGTGGGGCTGTTCTGGTGGCTTCGCGAGATAACCCAGTGGACTCTTGTGCCTTACGATGATATTGAGCCAGACCTTCGCCCTCCAAAAGATACGTGGCAAAGGCAACTGAATGACTATTTTGAGGTTACCTATCAGCAAGTAGCTTGGCTTTTCGTAGGAAGCAGCGCTGTGCTCTATCTTATTGCGCTCAATCGCAGCAAGGTGCTCGTTGAACGTGTATGGCTGGGGATAGGTTTTGCTGCCTCCAATCTAATGCTCATGGTGACTATGGGTCTCTGTGCCTATCTCTTGAGCCCTCTGCCACCATTATCCTTCTTGGAACCAACCGGTCATTGGGTGCCCGGTTACGGATGGACGTACAAGTTCATAGTAGGAAACGTGATGTTGCTGTCCTGCTGGTTGTGGGTTCAGGTCTCCGGTATTCCCCGATGGGCCTCAACTCGTGCCAGAGGGCATCGGCTATCCCTTGCAGGCAGGAGTGAGCCCGACTGACATCTTCCTCCTCCGCCTCCTTATGCCCGGCCCGCGCCCCTCCGAGATCGGGCGCTGGGTGCGCACCCACTGCGCCTACGCCACCGTCCTCGTCCTCACCGCCCACGACCGGGATTGCTTCCTCGCGCAGGCCATTGAGGCAGGCGTGGCCGGCTTTCTCACCTTAGACGCGATACGCCGCGCCGCCCGCGGGGCGGTCTTCATTGCGAGCGGCTAATTGGCCCGCGCCACCCGCTGACAGCAGGAAGTCGGCGCACGCTGGAATCGCCTCACCCAACGAGAGCGCGAGGCCTTGCGGTTAGCGGCGCAGGAGAAGAGGGACAGGGAAATTGCCACGATGCTCGGCATCCGGCCCAAGACGGTGGGGAATCACCTCAGGCGCAAAAGATGCGCTTTTAGCGATAAAAAAGCAGGGATTTCCCTGTTGACGAACGGGAAGGCAGGATGTAACATAAACGACAAAGCGTTCCATCCTTATTGCCTGAAGGGGGTGCGAGATGCAGATTCACAGGTCGAAACTGGTAACTTCCACAGTAGACAGGCGGCATGATTTCTGGTACACTGAGGATGCCACCGGAGGGACTGGTGAGTACCCCGGATTACAGGAGGCGTGAAATGCGTAAAGTGAAGTTGCTTTTGACGGTTATTTTGGTGATACTTTTTATAGGGGGGGCCACTATTCCTGTTCTGTCTTGGTTTGACAGAACGTATGAGGGATATCTGCCGGGTGCGCCTTCAAATGGCCGACTGGGTTATACACATGGTGCAGATGTACGTGCCTGGACACTCGATATGCGATGGAATACGGTGTACTATGTCCGACGGGATAACAACCCACGGATAGACATTACAGCGGATTGTACTGGTGCAGGTGGCGACAAGTTGCATGTCAGCAGCTGGTTTTCCAATCTACCTGCGACGAGCTTTCAGAGCTGGAATGACTGCGGTAACCTTGCGATTAGAGAGGAAGGCGAGATTTTCTTCGATAAGTATGGTATATCTACAAGTGTGACCAACTATGAAGCCGATGTCATCTTTCAGAAGAAGCTTGCCTCTGCCAATGGGGAGGTTAACCACACATACCAACGTAGCAGCGGGTCCGATCCGAAGGTTTGTGGTACCGGCACCTGCGGCGATCCGAACCACGATTGGCTGGCTAAGACGGTGTACGTTAACTACAACTATGATCACTTTGACCCGGCAAATGCCGGATGGGTCGGACTGTTGGGAACGAGGGCCTATGCCTCTGGGCTGCCCGCATTGGAGGGACAGGACGTACATGCTATTCCGCTACCTGGTGTGCCCTTCACCATCCAAGTGGCCAGGGACGGTGAGCATATGCGGGCTTATGTGGAGGTCGATTTCTCTGATCCTGTTGCTTTGCAATCCTACACGCAATGGAATGCTGTTCAGGCTCGGACGTTATCCGCGAATCTGCGAGGCTCTGTCTATGTCAAGGTAACATTTCGGACCCCTATACCCATCGCCGAAGCGCAGAATCTCGTTGATTCTATCGGCTTGGATCTGGAGCAGGTGACCATTGTTGGACGGGATAAGGAAGGCCAACCCTACAGTGGTGGTACTCTGAGCGATGGAGTCAACTCGGCAATTAGTTTAGGCGCTTTGGAATCTGTCCTGAAGGAGAAGGGGGTTAAACTAGATGGGGTAATGGTCATCGAAGGGAGCGTGAATCGGGGTGATGCCCTGCAGATGCTATCAGAGATGCCACAAATCTATATGCTCGATGTGACCACCGATTTTGCCCTCCAGAAAGCCCAAATGGCCGGGACTGAGTGCCAGGGTGTTGTAGTTCCCTCGCCTTACCGGATGCTTTACCTGCAATGGCTGCGAGAGTCATAGTCCGGTCTATGGGTGAAGGCAAAGAGTGCAGGCCGTAGAGCCTGGCTTCTTTCTTTGGCCGAAAAGAGGTGAAAAATACATGGTGCGACACGCTTTTCTGTCTACAAGTCTGATACTTCTGCTCGCCGGCATGAGCGCGTTTTGGGCGAGCTGCTCAGCAACGCCGACCAAATCTTTACCTCCAACTCCTACCCCGATACCGGCTGGTAGCATTTTCTTTGACCCCCTTCGCGTCTCCACAGAGACTAAAGCAATAGAGGTAAGAGTAGTTAACTGCTCAGGGCGGGTGCCGGCAGTAGAATCCGCCATTGTTATCACCGAGCCGGCCACCCTGCAGGCAATCACGACAACGTTATTGAGCGCGGTGTCAACGACGCCTTCTACAGACCCGCCGGCCGTGCAACAAGGCAGCGGTTATCTGGTGAGTCTGTATCTTTACAGCCGAGATGATGTACTTCCGCAAAGTGGAACAAGTGGTCCGTGGCTGTTAGCGGACGTGACCTATAATTACGATGTCGGGGTCATTGCTATTCATTTGCCCGATGCACAAGATGAAGTGAAAGTAGAGTTTTACCCAATCGCGCCAGTACTGCGGGATATTCTGGAGCATTCGGGGGCTCTGCCCCATTGAGATGCGACGTTCCCCCTTTTGTTCAGAGCAACTCACCCGGGATGGTTCAGAATAGGTTGACACTTTAACAACTGCAGACTTGCCAAAAACGGCCAATTCGGGGATGATAGTAGCCGACATTCCGCACCTTGACAAGCGAGAAATGAGATTTTATGGTATCCTCTGGGCAGAGGAGGATACCGATGGCCGAAGGATATGCAACTCAACGCCTGGATCACCTGGGTATCGTGGCTGGCATTTGCCAGGAAATCGGCCTGGCCGAGCAGATTGACCGCATCGTCGGGCCCACCGAACGGCAGGTCAGTGTTGGGGAAGCTGTGCAGGCGATGGTTCTGAACGCCCTGGGCTTTACCAGTCGTCCTCTCTACCTGACCCCGGAGTTCTTTGCCCACAAGCCCCTGGACCGCCTGTTGCGCCCAGGGCTGACGGCCGAGATGCTCAATGACGATAGTCTGGGCCGGGCGCTGGACATCCTGCACGAGCGAGGGGAGACCGAAATCTTTGCCCAGGTGGCTTCCCACGCTCTGCGGGTGTACGGCATCTCCCATCGCTTTGTCCATCTGGACACCACCTCCTTGAGCGTGGAGGGGGAATATGACCGGCCGGATGAGCCGGGGGTCATTCGCATTACCCATGGCTATTCTCGGGACCATCGGCCTGACCTGAAGCAAGTCGTGGTGGCGTTGCTGACCACCTACCGTTCGGCGTTGCCCACCTGGATTCAGGCCCTGGACGGCAATACCAACGATAGCCGGGCTTTCCCCCAGATTGTGGCCGCATACCTGGCCCAGATGGGGGAAGGGGAGATGCCCTACCTGGTGGCCGACAGCGCCCTCTACAGCGAAGAGAACCTTCAGCGCCTCTCGGAGGTGAAATGGCTGACCCGCGTGCCGGAGCGCATTGGGCTGGCCAAGGGGTTGATAGAAGCGGTCAGTGCGGAGCAGATGCAGCCGGCGACCCAGGAGGGGTATCGCTACCTGGAGTTGTGCACGGTCTACGGAGGGGTGCGCCAGCGGTGGCTGGTGGTCTGGTCGGCTCAGGCAGAAGCACGGGAGGGGGCCGCGCTCCGGGAGCGGGTAGAGAAGGAGAAGCGAGAGGCGGAGAGGGTCTGGCAAGCCCTTTGCCGGCGAGAGTTTCCCACGGCGGAAGAGGCCGAAGGGGCCGTACGGGAGCAAGAGAAGCGCTGGCGGTATCACCGGGTGGAAGGGCGGCTGCAGAGGGTGGCCCACTATGCCCAGCGGGGGCGTCCTGCGGCGGGGGCTATACCCCAGCGGGTGGGCTACCGATGGGAAGGGGAGGTGATGGAGAAGGCCGAGGCGGTTGCCGCGGCCCAAAGGGGATTGGGCAAGTTCATCCTGGCGACGAACGAGTTGGACGAGGGGGCGTTGCCGGCGGAGGAGATGCTTGGGGCGTACAAAGGGCAAGGGGTTGGGCCGGAGCGGGGCTTTCGCTTTCTCAAGGACCCGTGGTTCTTTGCCGACAGCCTTTTCCTGAAAAGCCCCGGGCGGATCATGGCGCTGGTGATGGTGATGGGGCTGGCGTTGCTGGTCTATGCACTGGCCGAGCGAAAACCGCGCCGGGCTTTGCAGGAGGGGGAAGAGAGCATTCCCGACCAGGTCGGCAAGCCCACCCAGCGGCCCACGATGCGCCGTGTCTTCCAGATGTTTGAGGGGATAGATGTGTTGCTGATCCCCACGGCGGGTGGGGTTCAGCAACGGGTTCTTAACCTCCAGCCGGTTCACCGTCAAATCCTTCGCCTCCTCGGCCCTTACGTGGAAAAATGCTACCAGGACACCGGTTAGGTGCGGAACGTGGACTATAGACGACCCCAGTGGCTATTACATCAATGATCCGGCGGATGGTTCGACTTCCAAGACACTCGCCACCTATACCGCCGCCGGTTGGATTCCCTCTACAGTGGAGGAGTACGCTTATCGCCCCCCGTATCGCTTGGTTCCAAGGGGAGCCGTCAGTGATAACCCTACTGTGATAACTCAATAGAGGGAGTAGGGAGTACCACCTGGGCAGCCGTGGAGTTGCCCATACACAAGGCCCGAGGAGGCCGCTGCTGTATAAGGCAGCAGACTCGCTGGCATTATTCGGTAGGGTGTTTTACCCGAAAGCAAGGAGGCTTCACATGGAGGCGCTCCGTTCTCTTGTTGTCAAGAAACTGCTATACGCCTTTAATCTCGTAGGAATTCTCGCCCTGGCCCTCACCGCTTGTGGAGGCGAACGTGCTCCTTCTCCGGCAAGCCCGGGCGCGCCTTCAACTCCCACGACCGTTCCCTCCCCAACTCCTAGCGTAGTGCCATCTCAACCACCGCCCGTCTCCATCCAGGTGAATGGCCAGGTCATTGCCCTGGAGCGCGGCAGGAACGTCCACACCGAAACGTACGACCTCCTGATGCAGGACCCCGAGTTCGCTTCGCGGATGGATTGGGTGTTTATGGATGGGATGTGGATCCCGCTGGCCCCTGGTGTGGAAGGGCCCCTGGCGGTTGAGGACCCGTCGCTCTGCCGTGCTGTTCTCTTTGCCCGTGACAGGGACCTGTGGCGCACCAACCTGTATGGAGACAGGGTCGAACAACTGACTGAGGGGAAGCGGTTGAATTGGGAGCCCGGGGAAGATGATTGGTGGGTAAATGCCCTCTCTGCCCCGGTCCAGGTTTCGCCAGATGGACGCTGGCTCACCTTTCTGGGAGAGCATACCCGCTTTCTGATTGACGTGAGAACGCGCACCGAGGTGGGCCTGCCGATACTTCATGCCCTGCCGGCACCTCATGCTCCGACCGGCGACTGGTCGCCCGATTCCCGTTACTTTGCTTATGGCACCGACGAGGGCCTGTACCTCTACAACATCCAACAGAACGGGACGACCCGGCTGGTGGACTCGCCGATGCTCGGCCGGGCTGAGGCCGATGTCAGGGAAGTCGTGTGGTCGCCCGATGGCCGCTTCATCGGTTTTGCTTGCTGCTTCGCACCTGCACCCGAAGAACCGGATGCCTGGGTAGGCCAGGTATGGAAACTGGAATATGCCACCAGGCAGATGGAGAGGGTTGGCGAGATCAGGGCTTATGTGGCGAAGAGCAACCCCTTATGCTGGACTGCAGAAGGGCAGTTGGCCGCCGCCGAAGAGTTGGCAGATGGGGACCAGGACACCCGTTGCTCGAAATTGAGGCTCGCCGCCTTTCCGCTCATAGGGCCTGTATCACCCGATGGCACCAAACAAATTGCCCTGGGGCCGTCTTCTCCCGACGATTCCTCGTGGACCGGCCCCAGTCTGTTGAGAGTGGTCGAGGCAGCGACAGGCCAGGTATTGTCGCAGCGGGAGATCCCGTGGAGAGTGGCCATGGTCAGTTGGTCGCTCGATGGCCAATACCTGTTTCTCGACGATGGAGAAGGCACCTCTCCCATCTGGCGCGTCAGGGCAGATGGCCGTTGGGGTCTCCTGACGGTCGTTGAGGATGGCTTTTTGCTGGGTGTGATCCCGCAGTGGTGCTACTAGCAATGCCTCCGCCCGACCTTGATGCCATAGTAGGGACGGGGTAACCCCGTTCCTACATCGGCTCCCGGCGGGAGACCCTGGTGGCGGGGGATGCGATGCACGAGCCCCACCACCCCATCCGCGTCGTCTTCGCCGACGATCACCCAACCCCCCGCGCCAGCATCCGCGCCGCCCTGCAACAA
>JACIWQ010000051.1 GCA_014360895.1 Thermoflexales bacterium
AGGGGAGGGGGTGGCCGAAGGGCCGGGGGAGGGGTGAGGGGAAAAACGGCAGATTGCCGGATTCATTTTTTCAAGTTGCAACGAATCGGCGCGAACCTACCAGTCCGTCCCTTGACCGGCCAGGAAGCGGTTGATGTCGGCGGCGGCCCGCTTGCCCGCACCCATCGCGCTCACCACCGTCGCCGCACCGGTCACCACGTCCCCGCCGGCCCAGACCCGGGGCATCGTCGTCCGGCCCGTCTCCTCGTCCTTCACCACCACCGTCCCGTGCTTCGTCCGCTGCAGCCCCTCCGCGTCCACGAAGACCAGCGGGTTCGGGCTGGTCCCCAGCGCGAAGATGACCATGTCCACCTCCATCTCAAACTCCGAGCCGGGCACGGGGACCGGGGAGCGCCGACCGGAGGCGTCCGGCTCGCCCAGTTCCATCCGGATGCAGCGCATCCCGACCACGTTCCCCTTCTCGTCCCCCAGAATCTCCACCGGGTTGGTCAGGAAGTCAAAGATGACCCCCTCCTCCTCGGCGTGGTGGACCTCTTCGGCGCGCGCCGGGACCTCGTCGCGGGAACGGCGGTAGACGATGTGCACCTCGCCGCCCTTGCCCTGCAGGGTCTGGAGACGGAGCGCGCAGCGGGCCGCGTCCATCGCCACGTTCCCCGCACCGATAACCGCGACCTTCTTCCCCACCTTCACCGGCGTGTCGTACTCCGGGAAGAGGTAGCCCTTCATCAGATTGACGCGGGTGAGAAACTCGTTGGCGCTCATCACCCCGTTGTAGTTGATGCCGGGGATGCGCATGAACGAAGGCAGACCGGCGCCCGTCCCCAGGAAGACGGCGTCGTATTCCGCCAGGAGTTCGGTCAGCGTCAGCGTCCGTCCGATGACGTGGTCGGTGTGAATCTGGATGCCCAGGCACTCCACCGCGTAGTCAATCTCCGCCTGGACGACGCTCTTGGGCAGACGGAACTCCGGGATGCCGTAGATGAGGACGCCGCCGGGGGCGTGCAGCGACTCAAACATCACCACGTCGTGTCCTTCCCGTGCCACGTCCACCGCGCAGGTGAGCCCCGCCGGGCCGGTGCCGACGACGGCGACCTTCTTGCCTGTGGACGGCTTGCGCTCCAGCGGGCAGGTGCGCATCGCCAGTTCGTAATCGCCCACGTACCGCTCCAGCCGCCCGATGGCAACGGGCTCGCCCTTCTTCGCCAGGACGCAGCGGGCCTCGCATTGCGTCTCCTGGGGGCAGACCCGGCCGCAGATGGCGGGGAGACTGTTCTTGACCTTCATCGCCGCCACCGCGCCCACGATGTCCCCTTCCCGCAGCGCGCGGATGAACTGGGGGATGAGGACGCCCACGGGGCACCCTTCCACGCAGTGGGGCCGTTCACACTGGAGGCAGCGGTTCGCCTCCGCCAGCATCAGTTCTTCGGTGAACCCCAGCGCGACCTCGTTGAAGTTGCCCCGCCGGACGACGGGGTCCTGTTCGGGCATCTTCTGGCGGGGGATTTTGGTCCGTTCTCGTTGGGTGAGGGGGGTCATCGGGTCGCCTCCTGTTCCTTCAACACGCCTTCCAATCGGCATTCGTGTTCCCAGCGCTCCACGGCCAGCCGTTCCTCCTCCCGGTAGAAGGAGAGGCGGGCCAGCAGGTTGTCCCAGTCCACCTTGTGGCCGTCAAACTCGGGGCCATCTACACAGACGAACTGTGCGCCCTCCTCCAGCAGGACGCGGCAGCCGCCGCACATCCCCGTCCCGTCAATCATAATCGTGTTCAAGCTGACGATGGTGGGGATGCCGAAGGGCTTCGTCGTCAGCGAGACGAACTTCATCATGATGGCCGGTCCGATGGCCCAGACGCGGGCGATCTCCTTCCCGCGCGCCTCCAGCAGTTCCTTCAGGGGCTCGGTGACCAGCGCCTTGCGCCCGTAGGAGCCGTCGTCGGTGCAGACGATGAGTTCGTCCGAGACGGCCCGCATCCGGTCCTCCCAGAAGAGGAGGCTCTGGGTGCGCGCGCCGATGATAGAGATGACGTGGTTCCCGGCCTCCTTCAGCGCACGAGCGATGGGGAAGATGGGGGCGATGCCCACGCCGCCGCCCACGCAGACCACCGTCCCGTAGTTGGCGATCTCGGTGGGGTGGCCCAGGGGGCCGGCCAGCGTGGCCAGCGCGTCGCCCACGTTCAGGGTACCCAGGTGCATGGTGGACTTGCCGACCTCCTGGAAGATAAGGGTGATAGTGCCGGCCTCCCGGTCGTAGTCGGCGACCGTCAGGGGGATCCGTTCGCCGTGTTCGTCTATGCGGACGATGACGAACTGTCCGGCCCGCGCCTTGCGCGCCACGTGGGGGGCCTCCACCACCATCAGTTTGGTGACGTCGCTGAGGACCTGTTTCTCCAGAATCCGGTACACGTTCAACCTCCTCAGGGATTTCGGGGCTCAAATGAATGTCACAAAGGTCACAAACGTGTCCTTTGCGGTTTCCAGACCTGCCAGGATGCAAGGATACTCCAAAACGGCCATTTGGTCAAGTGACACTCTTCCCGATTCTCCCCTTTTCTCCTGCGGAGATTGTGCTATACTTTAGGGCAATTCTCATCGGGGAGGTGAACCATGCTGAAAGCCGGAGGAATCGGCGCTGCTGTTGGCTTTGTCGTTGTCCTGATCCTGACCCTGATTACCCCTCTCTGTAATCCCGGCGCGGCCCTCTTCATTGGGTTAGGCGCGGGGATTCTGGCCGCCTTCTGGGAGCACCCGGCTACCGGTGGAGATGGCGCTTTGAAGGGCGCCGAAGCCGGTGCCATCGCGATGACCGGCGGCCTGTTGGGGGAGATGGTCGGGGCGGTTCTGAACGGTATCTTTATGGGACCGGAGAGGGTCACCCAACTGGCGCGCCAACTGGGCCTCCCTCTGGAATACCCGCAGCCTGCCCAGTACTGGGCATATCTGCTGGGCGGCAATTGCTGTTGTGCGCTGCTCGGTGTTCTGCTGGGGGCCGGATTGGGCGCAGTGGGCGGCCTCATCGGCCATCAAATCTGGGGCAGGTCCACCGGTGCGGGAGCAGAGCCAGGCCCGTCCTTGTAGCCGCGAATCCGACCCGGGCGGCGGGAAGGTATGGGGCTCGCCGGAAGGAGGGTCTGTCTTCTGGAGAGTGGCCTCTGCCCATGCTGTGATCGTCTCTTCCCTCATCCTGGCCCTCTTCTACTACTGGTTTGGCATCGCCGATCGGTACGCCATTTTCCTCTACGAGCACCTCGGGGCCGGGCCATTTGACCCCCGCACCGTCAGCCGCTACTGGATGTCCGGGCTGGTGGCCTCCGGGGGAGTGCTGGTCGTCTACACCTACGGAAACTGGCTCTGGGGGCGCATCCAGGGGATTCGGGGACGCCGATATGTCCCGCCGGAAGGCCCGAAAGTCTGGCTACTTTCGCTCCCCCTGATCGTGCCAGGAGTCCTCTGGATCACGACACACCTGAACTGGCCGGTGCTTCCCCTTCCGCTGGCGGCGGCCTGTGCGGTGGTAGCCGTCGTCGGCCTGTTCCTGGCCCTGATACCCGCCCGCATGGCCACCGCACAGCCCGGCCAATTCCTCTGGCTGGCTGGCGCCGGGGCCGGACTGGTGCCGGCCCTACTCCTGCTGCGGGTGGTGGAACGGTTCCCCCAGGGCGAGAAGGCTGTCCCCGATGCCTGCGCGGCCATTGCGGCGACGCTGGTCGGGGCCCTCTGGACCCTGGCCCTGGCGGGCGTCTATGCCCGGCGGCGCGGGACAGCCTGGCGGGGATCCCACCTGCTGGTGAGCGGGTTCTGCCTGAGTTATCTTCTGCTCCCGCTGGCGCATTACCTGCTACTTACTCCGCCCACGCTTCACTACATCACTGTGGCCGACAATTTCTTTGCCTCCACCGTTCCCGGTCAAGCGCTGGGCTTCGCGGCGGCGGTCGGACTGGCCTGGGGCGCGGTCGCCTTCCAGCGCCGCATCGCCAGGTAATGACGAATCCAGACTCGGAGGTGTTCCAGTGTCTCGGAAAGACGATGTCATCCAACTCCTTGTAGGTATCCTCATTGCGGCCCTGACAATCTTCCTGGTCGTTCCTCTGGCTTTTGGGCCGCTGCCCGCTGGCGGTGCGGTGGGTCAGGCCTGGCGGTATCGGGTGGACTTCTACGCCGACCACGCCAGCGAGGTCTATCTCTACCTCCCCCTGGTCATGCGCAATTACCGCCCGCCCCCACCACCGCCCGTCTATCCCAACGACACGTACTACAGTTCCCAGTGGGGTTTAAGTAAAATCCGAGCCCCCGAAGCCTGGGCCCTCTCCAAAGGCACGGGCGTCCTCATCGCCGTCCTGGATACCGGCACCGATTACAACCACCCCGACCTCTCCGGCAAGGTCCGCACGGATATAGACTACGACTACATCAACGGCGATTGGGATGCGATGGACGACCATGGCCACGGGACCCACGTCTCCGGCATCGCGGCGGCGGCGACGAACAACAGCAAGGGCGTGGCCGGCCTGGGATGGGAGGCGACCCTCCTGCCGCTGAAGGTGCTGGATAATCAGGGCAGAGGGAGCACGGCCGAACTGATCCCGGCCATCCGCGACGCGGCCGACAAGGGCGCGAAAGTCATCAACATGAGCCTGGGCGGTGCTGCTGCCTGCCCTTCCGACCTCCAGAGCGCGGTGGACTATGCCTACAGCCGGGGGGTCCTGCTGGTGGCCGCAGCGGGGAACGACGGCAAAAGCCAGACCGTATTTCCGGCCAACTGCACCCACGTGCTGGGCGTGGCGGCGACAACGTCATCCGATACGCGGGCTGGTTTCTCCAACTACGGCGACCATGTCAGCGTGGCCGCGCCGGGGACAGACATCTACAGCACCCTGCGGGGCGGCGGATACGGCTACATGCAAGGCACCTCTATGGCCACCCCCTTCGTCGCCGGACTGGCCGCGCTGGTCTACGCCCGTTTCCCCACCTACACCCCCGACCAGGTCGCCTCGGCGATTCTGGATAACGCGCAGGACCTGGGGAGCACCGGCTGGGATATGGACTACGGCTGCGGGCGGATAGATGCCTTCAAGGCCCTATGGGACGGCGCGCAGGGGAACTACCCGGTCTGCCTGGGCGCGCGGGTGTGGAGCGCGGAGGGGCAGGGGGGCGGGGGAGCGGGAGAGTACGTGCCCGGCGAGGTCGTGGTGACCCTGAGGGCCAGGGCACGGGCGGAAGGGGTTTTCCGGGTGCAGGGCCTGGCCTCCGGTAGCGAGTTGCTCTATCAGGACCGCTCCGGCGTGCAGGTCTGGCGGCTGCGGGTGCCGGTGGGGCAGGAGGAGGCGGTCCTGGCCCGCCTGCGGGCCGACCCCGCCGTCGTCGCCGCCGACCGGAATTACATCGTCTATGCTCAGCGGTAGCGCGGTATTTGACAACTCCAGCGAGTAATGTTAAACTGACATCGGGAAAACCTGTTGCCGCAGGCGAAGTGCTGGATGAAAGCTCTGTACTGGATTCTGCCCGGCCTCCTGGCCGGTCGGCCCGGGCCCCAAATGGTCCCCTGGGACCTGGCCGAACTGCGGGAGATGGGCTTCCAAACCATCGTCTCGCTGGTGTCGGTGGACGGGGAGCTCATCCGGGCCGCCGGGTTCCGTCACCTCTACGTGCCGCTGGACGGCGCGCTGGCCTTCCTGCCCCATCTGCGGCGCCGACTGGCGCGGCGGATGCGCCCCGTTGTGGACTTCGTCGCCGAAGAGGTCGCCGCCGGGCGCCCCACCCTGGTCCACTGCCGCAGGGGCAATGACCGCACGGGAGCTGTGCTGGCCGCCTATCTGGCCTGTTATCAGGGACTGACCCCCGAGGAGGCCATTCAGCGAGTGCTGGAGGCCAACCCCCACGCGATGCGCTCGCTGGGGTTCAAGCCTCTGGTGAGGACGATTTGTATGGAGGAAGTTGGACGCCGTGGTTCGTTCGTCTCGTTCTGAGAAGAAAACACCCGTTTTGACTGAAATTCTGGAATCGTTGAAATCCGGCCAGACCAGCCGCCGGACCCTCTACGGCCTCTCCAATCTGGAACGGGGCGAGGCCGAGCAGGTCTGGGCCGTCTGGAGCGAATTGCCGGTGGCGGCCCGTCGGAAGATGGCCCAGATGATGGTGGAAATCGCCGAGAGCGACTTTGAGGTGAACTTTGACGAGGTGTTCCGCCTGGTGCTGGAGGACCCGGATGCGACGGTGCGCCTGGCCGCTGTGGAGGGCCTCTGGGAGAACGAGGACATCCGCCTGGTGCCGGTGCTGGCCGACGTGCTGCTGAAAGACCCGGCGGCGGAGGTCCGGGCGGCGGCCGCCTCCTCCCTGGGCCGCTTCATGCTCTCCGGTGAACTGGGCAAAATCCGCCCCCGCCCCCACCAGCAGGCCTTCCAAGCCCTTCTGGCCGCCTGTACCAATGAGGAAGAGGACCTGGAGGTCCGGCGGCGGGCGCTGGAGTCCCTGGCCTATTCCGGCGAGACCGTCGTCGCCGACCTGATCCGCGCCGCCTACCGTCACCCCGACGAGCGGATGCGCGTCAGCGCCGTCTTCGCCATGGGCCGCAGCGCCGATGACCGCTGGGCCGCCGAAGTGATGCGGGAACTCCACAGCCCCAGCCCTCAGATGCGCTACGAGGCCGCCCGGGCCTGCGGTGAACTGGAACTGAGCGATGCAGTCCCCGCGCTGCTGGAATTGATAGAAGACGTGGATGCGGAAGTCCAGGAGGCCGCCATCTGGGCCCTGGGACAAATCGGCGGCGACGAGGCCCGTCAGGCCCTGGATACCTGCCGCCGTTCCGAAAATGAAGCCCTGCGCGGCGCCGCCCGGGAGGCTTTGCGGGAACTGGAGTTCCTCCACGGCGACCTGGGCGCGTTTCTCCTGTTTGACTTCTTTGAGGACGAGGAGGAAGACGAAGAGGACTGGGACGAGGACTGGGATGAGGAATGGGAGTAGGGAGGATGAATTCGGGAGTATGAAGTCAGGGGGGAGGGGGGATTTGCCGCTTCGGGCCCTCTTGGCTCTTGCCATTTTGCTGCTTCCCGTCCTGTTGCTGTGCTTTCCCTCTGCAGTCATCGCGGGACGAACGCCGTTCCAGGAAACACCCATCACCGTCGGAGAGGCCTCCGTTACGTACAACTTTGGCCAGCAGGCCGTCTTCTCCATCCGGGCCACCGCGTCCGCCGACATCACTGCCCTCTACCTTTACCTCCAGTTGGCAGGCAGCGAGCGGGTAGAAGTCACCCCTGTCCCGGTGGACCCGGGCCCCTCGGTTCAGGCGACGTTCACCCGGGACCTTCGCCTCTTTCCCTTTCCCCCGTTCGGCATCGTCCGCTGGTGGTGGGAGGTGCGGGATGCGGCGGGCCACCAACTGACCACCCCCGCCTCCACTTTCCGGTATGAGGACAACCGATGGGACTGGTCCAGCCGGACGGCGGGCCCCATAACCGTCTACAGCCCGGTGGATGACCCCCTCTACATGCAGGCCGCGCTGGACATCGCGGCCGCCAATCTGGAGCGGATCGCCCGTTCTCTGAACACCTCGCTGCCGGAGAAAGTGGAGGTCTACCTGTACCCCTCGCTGGCCGACCTGCAGGCCGCATTGCGGATGGCCGGTCGGGACTGGATGGGCGGGCAGGCCCGTCCGGAACTCGGGGTCATCCTGGTCGCCGTCCCCCACGACGATGCATATATGGCCCAAATGGAGCGGGAGATTCCCCACGAACTCACCCACCTCCTCGTCTACCGCCTGGCAGGCCCGCAGGGGTACCTCTACATTCCGGCCTGGCTGAACGAGGGACTGGCTACGGCCAACGAGGCCCGCCCGGACCCCAACCTGGATTCTCTCCTGGAGCGGGCCCGGAACGAAGGGCGTCTGATTCCCATCCGGAACCTCTGCCCCCCTTTCTCCACGGACCCGGCGGAGGCGCTGCTGGCCTATGCGGAGAGCGGGAGCCTGGTCCGCTACATCCGGCAGCAGTACGGCGATAGCGGCATCCGCTCCTTGCTTCTCGCCTATGCCGACGGCGCGGACTGCGAGGCCGGAGTCCAGCGAGCTCTCCACGTCACCCTGGACCAACTGGAGCGGGCCTGGCGGGCCGACCTGAGCGGCGTGGGGAAGTGGATAGTATGGATGGCGGATAACGCCCCCGGGCTGGCCCTCTGGGGCCTGAGCTTCCTTCTGGCCCTTCCCATCGCTCTGGTAGGGTTACGGAACACGAAACACGGAGTACGAAACAATAGATGAACGGCCTTTGGCTTTCTATTTTCACCGGGTTGCTGGGTGTCCTTTTCTTCGTTTTGCTGAACGCGTTTTTTGTCGCCGCCGAATTCGGGCTGGTCAGCGTCCGGCGGACGCGGGTGGAAGAACTGGTTGCCCAGGGCCATCCCACTGCCCTCATTGTCCGACGGGCCCTGGATGACCCGGACCGCTTCATCGCCGCCACCCAACTGGGCATCACCATCGCCAGCCTGGCCCTGGGGTGGATCGGCGAGCCGGCCCTGGCTCACCTCTTTGTCCCGCTGTTAGAATTCCTCCCCAAATCCTGGGTGGGGCCGACAGCGCACTCTATTGCCGCCGCCATCGCGTTCGCCTGCATCACCTTCCTCCACGTTGTCGCGGGCGAACTGGCTCCCAAGTCCATCGCCCTCCAGAATCCGGAGCGGACGGCGTTCTTCGTCGCCCGGCCCATGCTGGTCGTCTTCCAGATATTCCGGCCCGCCATCTGGGCCCTGAACGGCGCCGGGAACGGCCTGCTCCGTCTGCTGGGCATCCGTCCGGCGAGCGGACATGAGCGGGTCCACTCCGTCCAGGAACTGAAGATGCTCATTGAGGCCAGTCAGGAGGAGGGGGTCCTGGAAGCCGAGGAGGAGCAGATGCTGCGCGCCGTCTTTGACCTCCGCTCCAGCCGGGCCGCCGAAGTGATGGTCCCCCGCACCGAGATGGTCTGCGTCCCCGCCGACGCCACCGTAGAGGAACTGGCCGACCTGGCCGAACGGACCGCGCTGACCAAATTCCCGGTCTTTGAGGACGACCTGGACCACATCGTCGGCGTCGTCTACCTGAAAGACCTCCTGCGGCCCATCCGGGCCTGCCAGTCCGACCTGACCGCCCGCGCGCTGATGCGGGATGCCCTCTTCCTGCCGGAGACGGTCTCCGTGGCCGACCTGCTGGCCCACTTCCGGCGCGCCCGCCAGCACATCGCCATTCTGGTGGACGAGTACGGCGGCACCGCCGGCCTGGTGACGCTGGAGGACCTGCTGGAAGAGATTGTGGGGGACATCGGTGACCTGTTTGAGGCCTCCTCTCCCCAGGTCCAGCACCTCCCCGATGGAAGCGTCCTGCTGGACGGGCTGATGACCATAGACGAGGCCAACGAAGCTCTGAATCTGGCCCTGAGCGACCCCTTCTACACCACTGTCGGCGGGCTGGTGATGGGGCGCCTGGACCGGGTCCCTGCGGTCGGGGATGAGGTCGTCCTGGAGGACGGGCGGCGGCTGCGGGTGGAGGAGATGGACGGCCTGCGGGTGGCCCGGGTCCGCCTGATCCGGCCCTCACCGTAACGCCGGCCGCCGGGGCTGTTCGGAAACCATGAGGCCACCACTGGAAATCCATATCGGCGACGTCGTCCAGATGCGCAAGCCCCACCCCTGCGGCGGGTACCGCTGGGTGGTGACCCGCGTGGGGTCCGACATTGGCATCCGCTGCCTGACCTGCGGTCGGCGGGTGATGCTCCCCCGTTCCCGCTTTGAGAAAGACGTCAAAAAAATCCTGGGACCGATGCCTGCGGAGGGAAACTATGGCCCATGAAACGCGCCCGCTGCGGTTCCTGCTGCTCCATTCCCGCACCGGCGGGGGGCACCTGCGGGTGGCCCGAACCGTCGCCGACGCGCTGACCGCGCGCTACGGCGACATGGCCCAGGTGACGCTGGTGGACGTGCTGGCGGAATACGCCCCCTGGCCTCTCTCCCGGGCACCGAACTGGTATCCGACCGCTCTCTGGGGCGGCGGACGGATGTACGGGTGGGGGTTCCGTCTGCTGAACGGCCGACGGCGGGTTCAGGCCATCTGCCACCTGGCGTGGCCGCTGACCTATCCCCGGGTCCTGCGCCTGTTCCGGGACCACCCCGCCGACATCATTGTCTCCTTTCACCCCGTCCCGGTCTACACCATCTCCCGCGCCCTGGAGTGGGCCGGGCTTCCTACGCCCTTCATTGCCGTGGGGACGGACCTGGTGGTGATGCACGCGGCGTGGGTGGCCCCCAACGTCCAGCGGTACCTGGTTGCCACGGAGGCAGCGCGGGAGCAACTGCTCCAGCACGGGGTGGAGATGGAGCGGATAGAGGTGACCGGCCTGCCCATCGGCCCCCAGTTCCAGCGGGTCGCCGCCGAGGACCCGGTGGCCGTCCGCCGGAGACTGGGCCTGGATCCCGACCGGCCCACCGTCCTGCTGATGGGCGGGGGCGTGGGGTTTGAGCCGCTGGAGGCGGTGGCCCGGGCCGTCGCCGCTGCCACGCCGACGGCCCAAATGGTCGTCGTCGCCGGGCAGAACGAACGGCTGCGGGTCCGCCTCTCGGCCATCCCCTGGCCCGCGCCGACGCGGATTGAGGGGTTCGTGGAGAACATCCACGAGTGGATGCGGGCTGCCGATGTGCTGGTGACCAAAGCGGGACCTACCACCATCGCGGAGGCTCTCACCGTTGGCGTTCCGATGGTCCTGTGGGGGGCCATCCCCGCGCAGGAGACCCCCAACGTCCACCTGGTGGCCCGGGCGGGGGCGGGGATATGGGCGCCGGGGCCGGAGCGGGCCGCCGCGGCCGTGGCCCGCTTGATCGCCGACCCCGCCGCGCGGCGGGTCGCGGCCGGCGAGGCCCTCCGCCTGGCGTCGCCGGAGGCCGCCCGCCGGGTCGCGGACATTCTCTGGGAGACTGCCTCCCATCGGCCCCTCAACCCCCGGCCGTCCGCGATACCGGCCCTCCTCCGGGACCGCTTTCAGCGCTGGATTCGGGTCATTCGGAAGGAAGTGCCGTTCCTGGTCCGGTAATATCAACCTTACGTGCCAGGTACTTTCCAGGAAGTGCCTGGCACGCCATTTCACCCTTCAGGAGGCCTTATGCCCCCTGTCATCTCTATCGTCGGCAAATCCGGGGTCGGAAAGACCACGTTGCTGGAGAAACTGATCCCCGAACTGAAACGGCGCGGCTATCGGGTGGCGACCGTCAAGCACGACGTGCACGGCTTTGAGATTGACCATCCCGGCAAGGACACCTGGCGACACGCTCAGGCCGGTTCCGACCACATCGTTATCGCTTCTCCCAACCGCATTGCCCACATCCAGCGGCTGGAGCGAGAACTGACATTGCCGGAGATTGTCGCCACCATTCAGGATGCGGATATTGTGCTGACGGAGGGGTATAAGCGGGGGCCGGCGCCCAAGATTGAGGTCAGCCGGGCCGAGCGGAGCCGGGAGTTGCTCTGTACGCCGGAGGAACTGGTCGCCGTCGCCACCGACCAGCCCTACGACCTGGACGTCCCCCAGTTCGGTCTGGACGACGTGGTCGGTCTGGCGGACCTGATTGAGGAAAAATTCCTGCGCACGAGGTCGTGAACCACGAAGACACAAGGTTCTTTATTTAAACCCCGAAGGCACCAAGACACGAAGTTTTTAATTATCGGTTTTTCTTGGTGTCTTCGTGTCTTCGTGGTGAACCAGAAAACGTCCCCACCGGGAGCGCACCCGGCGGGGCACTCACTGCCCCTGAGAGGGCCGGGTCCTGCCAGCGCAGGGCCCAGTGCCCGTCCCACCCCACCTCCGCCCCGGCCAGCGCCACGTGGGCCATCACAATCCCCGCGTCTATCGGAGAGGGGTAGGTCAGGAAGAGGTGCAGGCGCGTGTCGGCGCCGCTCTCCACCACAAACCGCCAGGGCTGGCGGTTTTCCGCCGAGGGGGCCAGCCGGGCACACTCCAGCACCTCCACCAGCGCCGGGTCGGCCCCCTCCGGCGACCAGGAGACCCCCCACTTTCCGGCAAAGACGATCTCCTCCAGCGGGCGGCGACGGTGAGCTGCCACCAGCCGCCGGACCGCGCCGTCGTGGATGCGGGCGAGCGGGTCCTCGCGGGCGTACCCCAGCGCCACCGTCGCGGCGACGACTTCGTTCGGCCCCCGCTCCACCTCGTCGGCGGCCCGCTCCGGGTGGTAGGAGCCGGTCATCCAGCAGGTGGAAAGCCCCCGCCGCGTCGCCTCCAGCACCACCGGCTCCAGGACGTACCCCAGGTCCAGCCGGGCCCGGTCCGAATCCTCCGCGATCAGCCCCACCAGCAGGTGCGGCGCGCCCTGGACCAACCCGTAGACCCCCAGATAGCGGGCCAGGATACGCGCCACCCGCTCCCGGCCACTGACGGCCGTCACCCGGAGGGGGACATCGGTCAGGCGCGGGGTGCGGGCGGCAAACTCCAGCAGATGGGCCAGTATGTCATCCGGCACTGGCCGGTCGGCGTACCGGCGGGTACTGCGGCGGACGCGGATGGTCTCCCGGAAGGTCCCCGACATTTCCCCAGCAGATGATCGGCCGCCCGGGTCAACCCTCCTTGCGGGCCTGGAAGTAGACGTGGAGGATGCGCCAGATGGCCGTCAGGTTGGAGCCAATCGCCAGCACCCACAGAGCGACGGTGGGAATATTCAGAATCAGGCCGGCGGCCAGCACGAACGTGCGCTCCAGGCGGGTGAAGAAGCCGACTTTGCAGGAGTAGCCGTTAGCCTCGGCCCGGGCGCGGGCGTAACTGACCAGGTTGGCTCCGATCAGGGCCAAGAAGGCCAGCAGGACCTCTGTCGTGGCCCCGCGCCAGAGGTAGTGGGCCGCCAGGCAGAGGAAGAGGACGGCTTCGGAGACCCGGTCCAAGGTGGAATCCAGGAATGCGCCGAAGCGGGTGCTGCGACCGGTCACCCGGGCCAGCGCGCCATCCAGCGCGTCTATGGGGGCAACGACTGCCAGCAACCAGCCGCCCAGCGTCAGGCGCCCGCTGGCGATGACCCCGCCCACCCCGATGGTCAGCAGACATCCCAGCAGGGTGAGCGTGTTGGGGTGGATTTTCCAGCGGGCCAGCACCCGGGCCGCCGGAACGGTGAAGACCTGCGCGGCGTCCCGCGCCCACTCGGCCAGCGATTCGTATACCCGCGAGGATTTCCGGCTCTGCGTTTTTTCTACGCTCATGAGCCCTCCTGGTTGGACCACTACCGACTGCCCACTACCGACTGCCCACTACCCACTACCGACTACCCACTACCCACTACCCACTACCCACCGTCTACGGCAGCGTCTGCCGGTCCTCCCCGGCGATGAACGCCTCCACCGCGCGGTGGGCCTCGTCGTCGCTCATCTGCACCGGCGGCGATTTCATAAAGTAGGCCGAGGGCGCCAGCACCGCCCCGCTCAGCCCCCGGTCCATCGCCAGTTTGCAGCAGCGGATGGCGTCTATAACCACCCCGGCGGAGTTGGGACTATCCCAGACCTCCAGTTTCAACTCAATGTTCAGCGGCACCTCACCGAAGGTCGTCCCCTCAATGCGGATGTAGCACCACTTCCGGTCCGTCAGCCAGGGGACGTAGTCCGACGGCCCCACATGGATGTTCTCCGGCGGCAGTTCGTAATCCAACTGGCTGGTGACTGCGCTGGTCTTGGAGATTTTCTTGGATTCCAGCCGCTCCCGCTCCAGCATGTTGTAGAAGTCCATATTGCCGCCGAAGTTCAACTGGTACGTCCGGTCTATCCGCACGCCGCGATCCCGCAGCAGGCGGGTGAGCACCCGGTGGACGATGGTGGCCCCCACCTGGCTCTTCACGTCGTCCCCGATGACCGGCAGCCCCCGTTCGGCGAACCGTTTCTGCCAGTACGGCTCCCGGGCGATGAAGACCGGGATGCCGTTGACGAAGCCGCATCCGGCCTCCAGAATCTGCTCAATGTACCACTTGGTCGCCATCTCGCTGCCCACCGGCAGGAAGTTGACCACCACGTCGGTGCCGGTATCTTTCAGGATGCGGACGATGTCGGCGGTGGGGCCGGGGGCCTTGCGGATGACCTGACGGAGATAGTGCCCCAGGCCGTCGTGGGTCATCCCCCGGCTGACCGGCACGCCCAGATGGGGGACTTCGCAGAAGCGGACGGTGTTATTCGGGCCGGAGAAGATGGCCTCGGAGAGGTCCTTCCCGACCTTCTCGGCGTCAATGTCAAACGCGGCGGAGAACTCAATATCCCGGATGTGGTATCCCCCCAGGACGGGGTGCATCAGGCCGGGGACCACGCCGTCGTCGGGCACGTTCCGGTAGAAGAAGACCCCCTGTACCAGGGATGAGGCGCAATTGCCGACGCCGATGATGGCCACACGTACCTTGCGGCTTTCTCCCATTCTGACCTCCTCAGCGAGATGGTTCCTGCACCAGGGCCAGAAAGTCGGCCCATTGGCGCTCCAGCGCGTCTCGGTCCAGCGTGTAGCGGGCGAGTCGGCCGTCCCGGGTCACCCGCACCAGCGCGGCGGCGCGCAGGCGGGCCAGGTGCCAGGAGACCAGTGGTTGGGCCAGATGGACCGTCTCCACAATCTCGGTGACGGTCATCTCCCCGGCCCGCGCCAGCGCCATCAGGATGCGCAGCCGCACCGGGTCTTTCAGCGCATAGAAGAAGCGAACCAACTGGCGCAGGCGCGCCTCCATGTCCCTGCTGGCCTCCATACCTGCCCTCCTGAACGCCGGGGGTCGGGCAATTGCCCGTGTGAGCAACGGGGATGCATAAACAAACGCTTAATAAACGGGCGTTTATATAATAGCACGGAGGAGAGAGATTGTCAAATCGCGAGTGATGGCCGGCCTCACTCCCCTTGTGGGGTTGGGACATCTGTGTTATATTACCCTCGGGAGGCGGCCCATGACCCTCTTTGAACACTTCGGTCAGAAACGGACGCGGGAGGAGGCGCCGCTGGCGGCCCGGATGCGCCCCCGCACCCTGGAGGAGTTCGTGGGGCAGGAGCACATCCTGGGGGAGGGGCGGTTGCTGCGCCGCGCCATTGAGACCGACCGTCTCTTCTCTTCCCTCATCTTCTGGGGCCCGCCCGGCACCGGCAAGACCTCGCTGGCGATGATTATCGCCAGTACCACCCGTTCCCACTTTGAGACGCTCAGCGCGGTGATGGCGGGTGTGGCCGACATCCGGCGCGTCGTCCAGGAGGCAAAGGAACGGCGCGGGATGTACGGGCGGCGCACCATCCTCCTGATTGACGAAATCCATCGCTTCAACCGCGCTCAGCAGGATGCCCTTCTCCCCCACGTGGAGGACGGCACCATTACCCTTATCGGCTCCACCACCGAGAACCCGTACTTTGAGGTCGTCGGGCCGCTCCTTTCCCGCTCCCGCGTCTTCCAGTTCAAACCCCTCACCGACGACGAGGTCCGACGGGTGATAGAGCGGGCGCTGACGGACCCGGAGCGCGGCTACGGGCGTCGCGCCGTCCGCGTGGACCCGGAGGCGATGGACCACCTGGTGCGCATCGCCGGTGGGGACGCCCGGGCCGCGCTGAATGCCCTGGAACTGGCTGTGGAGAGCACCCCGCCGGACGAGACCGGAACCGTCCACATCACCCTGACGGTGGCGGAGGAGTCCATCCAGCAACGGGCGCTCCGCTACGACCGGGCCGGGGACGAGCACTACGACACCATCTCCGCCTTCATCAAATCGGTGCGCGGCTCCGACCCGGATGCGGCGCTCTACTGGCTGGCGAAGATGGTCGCGGCGGGGGAAGACCCCCGCTTCATCCTCCGGCGGCTCTACATCCTGGCGGCGGAGGATGTGGGACTGGCGGACCCGCAGGCCGTCGTGGTGGTCAACGCCTGTGCGCAGGCCTTTGAGTGGGTGGGTTTGCCCGAGGGCCAGTACCATCTGGCCCTGGCGACCCTCTACCTGGCCACGGCGCCCAAGTCCAACGCGGTGGGCGCGTACTGGCAGGCCCTGGCCCACATTGAGGAGCACGGCGCCGGTCCGGTGCCCCTCCACCTGCGGGATAAGTCCGACCTCTTCCACGGCCCGCTCCGAGAGCACTACCGGCGGACGATGGGTGAGCACCCCGGTTACCGCTACCCCCACGACTACCCGGAGGGATGGGTGGAGCAGCAGTACCTGCCGGATGGGGTGGAGGGCAAATGGTTTCGCCCCAAAGGACACGGCTACGAACGGGTCATCCTTCGCCGCCTGCAGCGGATGAGGAAGAAAGACTGACAAGGAGGTCAAGATGACGGCCATTTCTGTTCCCACTCTCTACTTTGACCAGCCCGGCCCTCAGAACACAGATCCGACGCTGGAGGCGGCCCGGCGGCGGGCCGACGAACTGGGCATCCGGACGGTCCTCGTCGCCAGCACCACCGGGGAGACCGGCGCGAAGGCGGTGGAGGTGTTCCGGGGGTACGACGTGGTGGTGGTCACTCACTCCACCGGATTCCGGGCGCCGAACGACCAGGAACTCCTGCCCGAATACCGCGCGGCGATAGAGGCGGGTGGGGGGCGCATTCTCACCTGCCAGCATGCCTTCGGCGGCATCAACCGGGCCGTGCGCCGCAAACTGAACACCTACCTGACCGACGAAATCATCGCGTTCACTCTGCGCAACTTTGGGGAAGGGACGAAAGTCTGCATAGAGATTGCGCTGATGGCGGCGGATGCCGGGCTGGTCCGGGTGGGGGAGCCCTGCATCGCCATCGCCGGAACGGGTCGGGGGGCCGATACGGCCCTCGTTCTGAGGCCCGCCAACGCCCAGGCGTTCTTTGACCTGCGGGTGATGGAAATCATCGCCAAGCCCCGCCTGGGGTGAGAAGGCCGGCGCGGTCGGATTTCCTTGACATCCTTCAGCGAAAATGGTAAAGTATAAGAGACATCCGACCCGGGATGCTGGAGGTGGAAGTTGACTCCCCAGGGCTTTGAGGAGGTTCCCCATACCGCCGACGCCGCGCTCCGGGTCTGGGGGCGGGACCTGACCGAACTCTTCATCAACGCCGCGCGCGGCCTGGCTTGGCTGATGGCCGACCCCGATACCGTCCGCCCCGAAAAGGAAGTCCCGCTGGACCTGAGCGCGCCGGATGTGGAGACGCTCCTGGTCACCTGGCTGGGGGAACTCATCTACCTGAACGAGCGGGACGGCGCCGTCTTCACCGAATTTGACCTGGAGGAAGTCACGCCGACCCACCTGCGGGGGACGGTCCGGGGCGGACGGCCGGGGGAAGTCCACCGCTTCGTCAAAGCTGCCACTTTCAGCAACCTCGCCATCCGCCCCACCGAGCGCGGCCTGGAGACGACGATTACGTTTGACGTGTAGGGGGTGACATCATGGTGGAGAAGAAGGACTTCCGTCGCGTGGATAAGTTCATCTGGGAGTTGCCGAAGGAGACCCGTCCGGATATGCGGGTCCCGGCCCGCATCTTCGCCAGCGCGGAGATGCTGGATTCCGCCTTCCGCGACCGGACGGTGGAGCAACTGGTGAACACGGCGACGCTCCCCGGCGTCCTCAAGTACGCCATGGCCATGCCCGACTTTCACGAGGGGTACGGCTTCCCCATCGGCGGCGTCGCCGCGATGGACGTGAAGACGGGGGTCATCTCCCCCGGCGGGGTAGGCTACGATATAAACTGTATTGCCGGTGACAGCCGCGTCCTCCACGAGTTCGGCTACACCCTCCCCATCGCCCGGATGCAGGAGGGGTGGGAGCGGGCCCGCCTGCGCTGCCAGGACTTCAGCGCGGGACGGGAGGCCGCCACCCCGGTCGTCCTCTACCTCCGCCGCCGGCCCCACGTCCCCGTCTACCGGTTGCGGACGGAGACCGGGGAGGAGATTGTCGCCACGGCCGACCACCCCTTCTGGACCCCCTACGGGATGCGCCCGCTGGAGTCTCTTCAGCTTGGAGACCGGGTGGCCCTCTACCCCTTTGAGGGAGTGGAGTACGAGGAGCCGGACGACCGGGTCCTGGTGGATGAGGCCGACGTGGAGCGGGTGATGCGGGCGCTGGGGAAGGACAGAGGGAACGCTCCGGCCCAGGTCCGGGCCCAACTGTGTCGGCTGGGACTTCTTCCCCTTCGCCTGAACTCCCCGGCGATGCCGTATCTGCTCCGGCTACTGGGGTATCTCTTCGGGGACGGCACCCTCTACTTCACCAGCGGCGCCGGCAAGGGCGTCGTCTGGTTCTACGGCCAGCCGGAGGACCTGGAGGCCATCCGATCCGACGTGGCCATGCTGGGCTTCACCCCCTCCCGGGTCTACGCCCGGCGGCGGGCACATCGGATTCGGACGACCTACGACGAGTACGAGTTTGAGACCGACGAGCACAGTTTCAAGGTCGTCGGCAGCGCCTTCGCCGTCCTGCTGGTCGCGCTGGGCGCGCCGGTGGGGGCCCGGGCCGCCCAGAACTTCACCGTCCCGCCCTGGCTTTTTGCGGCCCCCCGCTGGCAGCAGCGGCTCTTCCTGGCCGGTCTCTTCGGCGCCGAACTGACCGCGCCGGCCACCTACGAGGCCCACGGCGCCAACTTCTACACGCCCGTCCTCTCCCTCAGTAAGCGGGAGGGCTTCGTGGAGAGTGGTCAGGCCTTCCTGGAGGGAGTCGCCCGGCTCCTGGAGAACTTCGGCGTAGAGACCCTCACCATCTCCCGGCGGACCGAGCAGACCAACCCCGACGGCTCCCGGTCCGTCCGGCTGCGGCTGGTCATCTCCTCCCGGCCGGAGAACCTCATCCGCCTCTGGGGCCGGGTGGGGTTTGAATACAACCACCGCCGCCGCTGGGAGGGCCTGGTCGCCGTCCAGTACCTGAAGGAGAAACTCCGCGCCGTTGCCCAACGGGAGGCGCTGGCGGAAGCGGCCGTGGCGATGCGCGCGGCGGGCGTAGCCCCGGCCCGGATCTACGCCGAACTGGAGGGGCCGGTGAACCGGCGCTTCCTGGAGCGCTCCCTCTACGAGGGGCGGAAGACGGCCCCGAGGGTGGCCGTCAACTTCCTGGACTTTGAGGCCTACCGGCAGGAGGCGACGGCCGGCCTGGGAGAGAGCGGCATGGTCTGGGCCCGCGTGGCCTCTATAGAGCCGCTGGCGGACTTCCAGGACGACGTCTACGATTTCACCGTCGCCCATCCGGACCACAACTTCATCGCCAACAGCTTCGTCATCTCCAACTGCGGCGTCCGGCTGTTGGCCTCGCATCTGGAGAAAGAGGAGGTGGCGCCCTACCTGCGGGACCTGACCAACGCGCTCTATCGGGCCTGCCCCAGCGGCGTGGGCGAGCCGGGACGCATCCGCATCTCCCCGCGCGAACTGGACGCATTGGTGGTGGAGGGGGCCCGGTGGGCGCTGAAGCGGGGGCAGGCGCGGGAGGAGGACCTGGCCCACACCGAGGAGGAGGGCACCCTTCCCGGCGCCGATCCCAGCAAAGTGAGCGCGCGGGCCCGGGAGCGGGGCGGCGACCAGATCGGCTCCCTGGGCGCGGGCAACCACTTCCTGGAGATTGACGTCGTGGAGGAAATCTACGACCCCGAAGTGGCGAAGGCCTTCGGCCTGCGGGAGAACCAGATCGTCGTCCAAATCCACTGCGGCTCCCGGGGCTTCGGCCACCAGATTTGCGACGACTACGTCAAGAGCCTCCAGACCGCCGTCCAGAAGTACGGCATCTCCATTCCCGACCGGGAACTGGTCTGCGCGCCGATAGATTCCCCGGAGGGGCGGGCCTACTACGGCGCGATGGCCTGCGCGGTCAACTACGCCTTCGTCAACCGCCAGGTGCTGGCCATGGGCGTCCGGGAGGCCTTCCGGGAGGTCCTTCAGGGCAAGGTCCGCAACTACGACCTCTACCAGGTCTACGACGTGGCCCACAACATCGCCAAGTTTGAGGAGCACGAGATAGACGGGAAACGGGTGAAGGTCTGCGTCCACCGCAAGGGGGCGACGCGCGCCTTCGGCCCGGGCCGCCCGGAGGTCCCGAAGGCGTATCGGGACGTGGGCCAGCCGGTGCTGGTTCCGGGTTCTATGGGCACCGAATCCTATGTTCTGGTGGGGACGGATAGGGCAATGGAACTCTCTTTCGGCTCCACCTGCCACGGGGCCGGACGGGTGATGAGCCGTTCCCAGGCGCTGAAGAAAATCTGGGGCGCGGACCTGAAGCGGGAACTGGAGGAGCAGGGGCTGGTCATCCGGGCCGGGAGCACCAAGGGGTTGGCGGAGGAGGCCCCGGCGGCCTACAAGAACGTCAGCCAGGTGGTGGAGGTGGTCCACGGCGCGGGGTTGGCCCGTAAGGTGGCCCGCCTGCGCCCCCTGGCGGTGATCAAAGGATAGGGGATAGCCGGAAGGGGGCAGCCGGTAGCCGGAAGGGGATAGCTGGTAGCCGGAAGGGGATAGCTGGTAGCCGGAAGGGGATAGCTGGTAGCCGGAAGGGGATAGCTGGTAGCCGGAAGGGGGTAGCCGGAAGGGGATAGCCGATAGCCGGAAGGGGCTACCAACTGCCACTGCCAACTACCGACTACCGACTGCCAACTACCAACTGCCAACTACCAACTACCGACTGCCAACTGCCAACTGCCAACTACCGACTGCCAACTGCCAACTACCAACTACCGACTGCCAACTACCAACTACCAACTACCAACTACCAACTATATGGACACCATAGAGATCTCCACCCAATCCCGCCAGGAATTCCGGGACATCACCCCGCAGGTCCAGGATGTCATCCGGCGCAGCGGCGTGCGGGAGGGGCTTTGCTATCTCTTCTGCCCCCACACCACCGCCGGCCTGACTCTCAACGAGAACTGGGACCCCACCGTCCGCCACGACATAGGGCTCGCGCTGGACGCGCTGGTGCCGGACCGGCCCGACTTCCGGCATGCGGAGGGGAACGCACCGGCCCATGTCAAAACCGCACTGGTTGGCAGCCAGTTGACCCTCTTGGTGAGCGAGGGTCGGCTGGTGCTGGGCTCCTGGCAGGGCGTGTTTCTGGCCGAATTTGACGGCCCCCGTCGCCGCCGGGTCCTGGTCAAAGTCGTTGCGGCATAGGAATAGCGCCCGTTCGTGGTAAGCCACGAAGCCGTTTGTAGTCAGCCACGGAGCGCAGCGGAGTGGCGTCTAATGCCCTGCGACCTGCGCCATGCGCCCTGCGACCTGCGCCATGCGCCCTGCAACCTGCGTCTTGTTGGCCCTGCTCCTCTCCGCCTGCGCGGTGGTCACTCCGACCCCGCCAGCCAGCGACCCGC
>JACIWQ010000052.1 GCA_014360895.1 Thermoflexales bacterium
GGTGGAGCGGGCGGAAAACACCGGGTCGTCCGACCCCATCTCCGAGACCCATTCCAGGATGAGCGGCACATCCTCCACCGCGTCCAGAGTACCGATTTGACTGCGTGGGATCCAGACCGGTTGTCCCTCGGCGGACGCATGCACATCCCTGGAGAGGGCCCGCGCGGTGAACACAAAGAGGAGGATGCCTGGGTCTTCCCCGTCCGGTGCTACGGAAATGACGCCGCGCAGCCGCAGTTCCGTGATGGGAATCCCCGCTTCTTCCTGAATCTCTCGCCGTGCGGCGGAGTAAACGTCCTCTCCCGGCTCCACATGTCCACCGATGCCGTTGTAACGGTTGGCCCAGAGCCGCTTGTCGGGCGCTCCGCGCAGGAGCAACACGTCGTCCCCGTGGGTGATGAAGCAGAGGACGCGGGGGATGACCAGCATATTTGCTATCCCCTTCGCGGATGCCCCACGGGCAGCATATACAGGGGCTCTTCTTCGGGAGGCAGAGCCAGTACCCGGGCGACGGCGGCGTCGTCAAACGCGCCGACGGGCACGCTGGCCAGTCCCAGCGCGACGGCCTGGAGCAACAGATTCTGGGCCGCGTGCCCTACGTCCATCGGCACGTAGCGAAACCGCCCGCGTTCCCCGTACCGGCGGGTGGTGCGGGAGAAGACCGCGCTGATGGCGAAGACCACCGGCGCCTGGGCGAGATAGCGCTGGTTCCAGGCCGCCTCTGCCAGTTGGGCCCGCACGTCCTCGGGACGGTGCAGGAGCAGACGATGCCCCTGGGGTTGATACCGCCAGATTCCCTCTTTCCAGCAGACGTAGAACTCCAGAGGGCAGCAACCACCTGCCGAGGGGGCCGCCCGCAGGTATTCTTTGGAGCCGGTGATTCCCTGCGCCGCCCAGAGCAACTGACCGATCTCCTCCAGGGTCAACGCCTGTGCGGTGAACGAGCGCACCGACCGTCGGGCCGCGATGACGGCCTCCAGCGAACGCGCCCCGTCCAGACGAGGGGGTGGAAGTTGCAATTCATCGCTCATGGCTTTCTCCTTCCCCGTACATTTGCAGCAATTTCTCCCGACTGATCCAGTAAAAGCGGCGGCTCAGCACTTCCAACCCGCGACCCTCCACGCTGACCGGGTTGAACGCACGGCGCATCAGCCAGGTCCATACCCGGCCCCATTGCTCTTCCAGCCGGTCCCACAGGCTCTGCGGTGGAAGTTCGTAAATCTCCAATCCCAACCGTTCCAGGAAGCGGAGAATGGCCGGGGAGAAATGCAGCACACCGGACCCTCCGAATCCCCGAATGGCCTGGAGGCGGGGGTCTTCCTGTGTGGCCTGGGCCAGCAGTTGCATGGACCGGATCAACCGTCGGCGCAGTTCTCGCGCCCAGGCCATATCGGCCCCGGTCGGGGGAATCGGCGGTACCCGCTCATTCCAGGCGTGGATCATCCCCAGAGGCTCCCCCCGCCGGATGACCGTTCCATCATTCAGCGTTATCTCCCAGCGGGAGCGGGCCAGCCCGACCCGGAGGATGCAATCGGGGTCGTCGCTGAATTCCCAGATATGCAGCCGCCGCCGCATGTACCGGTCTATGGCGAAGACCAGGCAGCTCAGAAAGTCCGGAGGTCGCTGTTGGCGTTCCACGATGGAAGATTTTAGCATACCTGGCCATGTCGTCAAGAGCGCTATCCTTGGGGTTGAGACAGGAGTTGGGCAAGGGTGTTGGCGAGATTTTCTCACCCTACCCCTGGCCCGAAGGGCCGGGGGTGGGATGAGGATGCCCCCCTGTCCAACTTATGTCCGAATCTCAACCTACGCTACGCTGTAGCGCCGGCCGCCAGGCCGGTATGGGTACAATCTAACATCCTGCGCTACGTTGGCAGCGAAGCCGCCAGTGCCCAGAACGGCCGGTTTCCCATCGGCGCCGGGGCGCACCGACCCCTTCTCGTCAAGAATGGGCCATGCCCATCTGCTGGGTTGGGTTCCAAAGAGCGCAGTTCTTGACTTTTCTCCCTTCTCGGAGTATCCTAATAGATGACGACCACCCATTGCGGGAGGATTCCGGTGCCCCGTCCCTTCTATCTGGCTATTGAAGGTGTGATCGGTGTGGGCAAGACGGCCCTGGCCCGTCTGTTGCAGCCCCGTTTCCAGGCCGACCTTTTACTGGAAGTCTTTGAGGAAAACCCGTTTCTTTCCGATTTCTACGCCGATCGTCAACGCTACGCCTTTCAGACCCAGATTTTCTTCCTGCTCAGCCGGTATCGCCAGCAGCAGGAAATCCGGCGCGATAACCGCCCGCTGATTGCCGACTACACTTTTGCAAAGGACCGTCTCTTCGCCCACCTGAATCTGACCGGGGACGAACTGGCGACCTACGAACGGCTCCATCAGGCGCTGGCGGAGAAGGTCGTCCTCCCCGATTTGGTGGTCTACCTCCAGGCCAGCTTGGATGTGTTGATGGCGCGCATCGCCACCCGAGACCGTCCCTATGAGCGGGGGATGGACCCGGCCTACATTGAGAGCCTGCGCCAGGCGTATGAGCGCCATTTTGCCACCTACGACGCGACCCCTTTGCTGGTCATCAATACCGATGGCCTGGACTTTGTCCGCAATCCCCAGGACCTGGCCTACATAGAGGGGCGGATTCGGACGGCGCTGAGCGCGGCGGAGGTTCGGGCGCGCCTGGCGGAGGCGCCGACGGATATTTCCGAAGAACCGCGACCTTCCCCGCCGCGCACACTGGTGACCGATTTCCTAGCTCTCACCGAGGCGGTTGGTGCCCTGGGCGCTGCCCTCTCTGCCGACCCGACCGGGACTTCCCCCGATTTCCGCCGGGCGCTGGCCCTCTCCCGCCGTTGCCTGGAACGGATGGAGAGGGTCTCCGCTACCGGAGGATCAGTGATAGAGGAGGCCTGAGGTGGGCAAACCGCAGGTGTCTGCTTTCCCGGAACATCAGGCGACCGACGATTCCCCTGTATGGGATCTCATCCGGCACTTGCTGAGCGGTACCCCGCTGGAGGAAGTGCTGGCCGCGATTTTGGAGAGGGGGCTGGCCGGCGTCGGCGCCGACCGGGGAGCCATTTACCTCTATAATGGTGAGCGCGACCGCCTGACGGTGGGATGTGCCCGGATGCTCTCCGAAGAATACCTCTCGTTCCTGACCCAGATTTTCCGGCAGGTTCCCGGCTCCCGGCTCTTGCAGGAGCCAGGCCCGATTATGATTGAGGATGCCTGGCATAACCCGGCAGCTCAGGCGCTCTGGGAGGCCGCGCGGCGAGAGGGATTCCGTTCCTACATTGTCCTCCCCCTGCGCTATCGTCAGCGCCCCCTGGGCGCGATGGTCTTCTACTGGAATCAGCCCCGCGCTTGGAACCCGGAGGAGGTGCAGAGATACCAGTCCCTGGCCGACTTGGCGGCTGTCGCGGTGTCCCAGGAAGCAATGTTCCATCGGGCCTCCCGCTGGCCGAACCTGCTGGCCGAATTCCAGGAAATTGACCGCCAGATTCTCTCTGCTCAGGACCTGGAGACCGTTCTGCTCTCCATTGCTGGAGCGCTGCAGCGCATCCTGGGCATCTCCACGTTGTATATCGGCCTCTATGACCCCCTGTTGGACGAGGTCTATATCCCGGTGATGATAGACCGCGGGGAGCAGCAACCACCGTTGCGCCGGAAAATATCTGAGGGGGCCGGGCTGGCCGGGTGGGTCATCCGTACCGGCCAGTCCCTCTGGGTCAACGATGCTCTGAAGGAGGCGCTCCCCGTCCCGGCCGTCCAGATCGGAGACCCCACCCGTTCCCTGGCCGTTTTGCCGCTGCAGGTGCGGGAGCGAACGGTCGGTGTCCTTTCCGTTCAGTCCTATATCCCTTACGCCTTTGACGGAGAGGACCGGCGATTGCTGGAGGGGCTGGCGACACAGGCAGCCATCGCCATTGAAAACACCCGTTTGCTCCAGGAGAGCCGACAGCGCGCGGCCCAACTGACCATCGCGGCCGAGGTCGCCCGCGCATCGGCGTCCATCCTGGATGTCCAGCGGTTGCTTTCCGAGACCGCCGAACTGGTTCGGGAACAATTCAACCTCTACTACGTGGGCATCTTCCTGCTGGATGAGAAGGGGCGCTGGGCAGTCCTGCGGGCGGGCACGGGCGAAGCGGGCCGGAAGATGCTGGAGATGGGCCACAAACTGGAAGTGGGCGGCCCCTCCATGGTTGGTTGGTGCACCGCCTATGGCAAACCCCGCATCGCGCTGGATGTGGGGAAGGAAGCCATCCGGTTTGATAATCCTCTCTTGCCGCACACTCGTTCGGAGATGGCCTTGCCCCTGATGAGTCGGGAGCGGGTCATCGGCGCGATGACGGTTCAATCCGACCGCCCCGCCGCGTTTACCCCGGAGGACGTCACCGTTTTGCAGATTGTTGCCAACCAACTGGCGACGGCCATAGAGAATGCCAATCTCTACCAGGAAACCCTTCACCGCCAGGCCCAGGCCTGGGTACTGCGGGAGGTGATGCTGGCGGCGGCGTCCGCTCTGGACTTTGACCAGGTTCTGCAGCGAACAATCCAAACTTTACGGTCTGCTCTCAGGATAGAGTTTCTTGCCGTCATTTTGCCGGACGAATCCGGCGAGTTTTTGCGAATCCATCCCTCTCAAATTGGCTATGATGCTCCGGTGGAGGAAGTTCGCCTGCCGCTGGATGGGAGTGTCAGTGGGCTGGTCTTTCAGTCCGGAAAGGCGATGTTGATCCGGGATGTTCGGGAGGTCCCGTTTTACTATCCGGGGCATCCGGATGTCCGCTCGGAATTGTGTGTCCCGCTTCGGGTGGGTGATGAGGTAATCGGGGTGCTCAATGTGGAAAGCCGGCGGATCAACGCGTTCCAGGAAGAGGACCTGGCCTTTTTCACCGCCATCGCCGGAGAACTGGCCATCGCTCTGGAGAATGCCCGCCTCTATCAGCAGGAACAGCGCCGACGGGAAGAAGCCGAAAGCCTCTACCGCGCCGCTCAGGCGATGACGACCACGCTGGACCTCCAAGAAGTCCTGGAGCGAATTCTGAGCGAGTTGCAGAACGTGGTTCCCTACGACAGCGCCTCGGTGCAGTTGCTTCGGGAGGGGAGACTGGAGATCATTGCCGGGCGAGGATTCCCTCAACCCGAGGAGATTCTGGGGACGACGATAGACTTGATGACCAACGCAAATCCCAATGTTCAGGTTGTTCGGACCCGTGCCCCGGTCATTCTGGAAGATGCCCCGGCCGTTTACCCCGAGTTCCGGCGGGAGCCGCATGTGAAGGCCGGGATTCGGGCCTGGATGGGCATCCCGCTCCTCTACGGAGATCGGGTCATCGGGATGTTGACACTGGACAAGAAGGAGCCGGGCTTCTACACCCGAGAGCATGCCCGGGTGGCGCTGGCCTTTGCCGGACAGGCGGCCATCGCAATGGAAAACGCGCGCCTGTACGAACAACTGGAGGAGCAGTCGGCCCAACTAGCCGCCGCCCTGCAGAGGTTACAAAACCTGGACCGGCTGCGGGAGCAGATGATTCAGAATGTTGGCCATGAACTCCGGACGCCCCTTACGTTGGTGCAGGGGTATGTGGAACTGCTATTGAACGGTGAACTGGGGCCCGTTCAGCCGTTACAGCGTTCCGCCCTCCAAATTATCCATGAACGGGCTCAGGCACTAGCTCGTATGATTGGCAATCTTACCGCCTTGCGCACCGTCCGACCTGAATCTATGGTTATGGCTCCCCACTCCCTCTCGGAAGCGCTGGACTGGGTGGTGGAGCATTATCGTCATCGGGCTGAGGACGCCGGCATCACGATTGTAACCGATGTCCCCGATAGGGTACCCCCCATCCTGGCCGATCGGGAGCATCTGCTCCTGGCCATTTCGCAGTTGGTGGATAACGCCATCAAGTTCAGCCCGCAGGGAGGAACCGTGCGGATCCGCATATGGTCGGAGGGGGAGTGGGTGAACCTGTCCGTTCAGGACGAGGGGATTGGGATTCCGCGTGAGCATCTCCCCCATATTTTTGAGCGCTTCTATCAGGTAGATGGTTCTACCACCCGCCGTTTTGGGGGGATGGGCATCGGTCTGGCGCTGGTGTGGGAAATTATGGAAGCCCATCGCGGGTCCGTCCGGGTGGAAAGTGAAGTGGGAAAAGGGAGCACTTTCGTGCTCTCATTTCCCCGGTTAGGGGAGCCGGGATGAAAAAGTGGTTTGTTGCCATCGCGGGGAACATCGGTGTCGGCAAATCCAGCTTGACCGGAATGCTGGGAGAACGGTTGGGCTGGGAGCCCTTTTTTGAGGCCGTCTCGGACAACCCCTACCTGGCCGACTTTTATCGGGACATGGCCCGCTGGAGTTTCCATTCCCAGGTCTTTTTCCTCTCCCGGCGTCTTCGCCACCATCATCAGTTATTGCAGCGTCCCAACTCCGTCGTGCAGGACCGGACCGTGTACGAGGACGCGGAGGTTTTTGCCTGCAATCTGTACCGCCAGGGGCTGATGAGTGAGCGAGATTACCGCAGTTATCGGGAGTTGTATGAAGTGTTGAGCGCCCTGTTGCCGCCGCCCGACCTGGTGGTCTACCTGCGAGCTTCGGTACCAACGCTGATGGCCCGCATTGCCCAGCGAGGACGCCCTTTTGAGCGGAGCATCACGCCCGAGTATCTGGGGCAGTTGAACGAATTGTACGAGGAGTGGATCGGCAGGTTCAACCTCTGCCCGGTCCTGACCGTCCCCTCGGACCGGCTGGATTTCGTAGCCAATTCCCATCACCTGGACCTGATTGTGGAAAAGGTGCTGGAGAAACTGCAGGGGCGGGAGGTGGTGGAGTTTGACGAATAATGGGGCATGGGTCGCTTTGCGGCAGGTGGGAGCAGAGCGAAACACGGAGTGGGCATCCATATGAGGCGGCGTAGACGAAGTTGGGTGAAAGAATACGATTGGCTGGTTGAGGTCGCCCAGGAACTGGCGGTTGGGCTGGACCTGGACGGCGTGGCGCGACGGACGCTGGCGCTCAGCCTGCAGGCGGTGGAGGCGGAACTGGGCAGCCTGATTCTTATGAATGAGGGGGGACGGCCCGTCATGGTCCTTCTGCTCCACGAGGGGCGATTCCATCGGGGCAGCCTGGACCGGGCACAGCAGGTGCTGGCGGAGGGGTTGGGGGGCTGGGTCCTGCGGAATCATCAGGCCGCCCGGCTGGATGATGCGGAAAAGGACCCTCGCTGGCTCCGGTTGTCGGAACCTGATGTCACCGCTGATGCCGGTTCCGTGCTCTGTGTGCCGCTGATTTCTCCCCGCCGGGCCATGGGAGTTCTGACCTGCGTGCATTCTCAGCCGGGATACTTTGACGATACGGACCTGCGGGCGCTGCAGTTTATCGCCAATCAGGCGACGGTGGCGCTGGAAAATGCCTGGCTGTTTGCCGCCGAGGAGCAGCGTCGCCATCTGGCGGATACCCTGCGCGATATTGCCCGCGCTCTGACGGCCACGCTGGATCTGGATGAGGTACTCCCTCTCATCCTGGAATCCCTGAGTCAGGTCGTTCCGTACGACAGCGCGTCCATCTTTCTTCTGGAGGGTCAGCAACTGATGATCCGGGCCTGGCGCGGCTTTGAACATCCGGAGGCGGTGCAGAACCTGACCCTTCCGGTGGAGGGGAACCACATTATGGCCCGGGTGGTGGCCCGCCGGGAGCCGATGGTCTGCGCGGATGTCCAGAAAGAGGAGGGGTGGCAGAATATTCCTGGTGTCCCGCTCATCCACGGGTGGGTCGGTGCCCCCCTAGTGGCCCGGGGGAAAGTTGTCGGCGTGCTCACAGTGGATAGTCTGCAGCCGGATGCATATAGTGAGGAGGACGCTCGCACCGTTGCGGCGTTTGCCGACCACGCAGCCATCGCAATTGCCAACGCTCAACTGTTGCGGCAGACCCGGCGGCAACTGGAAGAAGTGGCGTTTCTCCATCGCACGGGCCAGGCGCTGGCCGCTTCCCTGGAAATGGAGGATGTTCTGCGGTCGTTGCTGGATAGTGTCCGGGACCACTTCAGATTGGAAGCGGCCTCCGTGGCTCTGGTAGATGAACAGACCCATGAATTGGTCTTTCGGGTGGCCACGGGTGGCGCCGCCGATCGGGTAGTGGGTGTGCGCCTGAAACCCGGACAGGGGATCGCGGGCTGGGTAGCTCAGTCGGGCCTCCCCATTGTGGTCCCTTCGGTGGAGCGGGACCCCCGGTGGTATCCGGGTGTGGATCAGCAGACCGGCTTCCGCACAGAGACGGTCGTCGCGGTTCCCATCCGCCTCGGAGGAGAAGTCTTGGGGGTCGTGGAGGCGATTAATCCCGGGGAAGGGACTCTGGACGAAGGGGGGATGAAACTGCTGTTGAACGTGGCCGCGCTGGCGGCCAGCGCAATCCAAAATGCCCGGCAGTTCAATCGCGCCCGCGATGCGGAAGAACGGTACTCCAGCCTCTTTGAGAATAGCGCCGACCCGATTCTCATCACCGATGCCCAGGGCCGGATTACGGATGTGAACCGGAGATTCTCTCAGATGTTGGGATATGACCGGGAGGAGATTCGGCTTCAGGAGGCGTTCGCTCTGACGGCCCAACCGCAGCGGTTGCGCGATTGGCTGAACCGGGTCCTCCAGGGGCAGGACATCCTGGGCAATCTGGAGATGACCACCCGGGACGGCCGGACCCTTCCCTTTGAAGTGCGGGCCACGTTGGTCTTCCATAACACCAGCCCCTATGTCCAGTGGGTTTTCCACGATATCACGGAGCGGCTGCGACTGGAGCAGGTCCGGGAAGACCTGACTCATATGATTGTCCACGACCTCCGCAACCCACTTTCTTCCATCATGAGCAGTCTGGAGTTGATCCGTGCTCGCCTGCGGGACCCCACAATAGATATTCCCTTGGACCAATTGTTTGCGGTCGCGCAGCGGAGCGGAGATCGTCTCTTTGGGTTGATTGATTCTATCCTGGATGTCGCCCGTCTGGAATCGGGAAAGGCGGAATTGATCTATCAGACGATAGACGTTAGAGATATGGTTGTGGAGGCCGTGGAGCAATTGAGGCCGGTAGCAGTGGGGAGAGAGATCCGTCTGTCTTCCCATGTCCCTCCAGGTCTCCCATTGATAGAGGGGGACCGGAATCTCCTTCTGCGCACGCTGACCAATCTGCTGGATAATGCGCTCAAGTTTACCCCTTCCGAAGGGGAGGTGCGGGTAACGGTAGACCGCCCATCGGCGGATGTTCTCCAGTTCGCGGTCTCCGATACGGGCCCGGGGATCCCTCCAGGGTATCAGGAGCGGATTTTTGACCGGTTCGCCCGGCTTCCCAACGAGAAGACGCGGGGCACAGGGATCGGATTGGCGTTCTGCAAACTGGCCGTGGAGGCCCATGGGGGCCGTATCTGGGTGGAGAGCCGCCCTGGTGAAGGGGCGACCTTTAAGTTCACCATCCCGTTGCACCCACCTCGCTGATCGGAACGGCATCTGCGATGACCGACCGTCTCTATTACACGGATTCCTACCTTACCCGTTTCACCGCCCGGGTGGTGGAGCGGCTGACCTGGGAGGGCCACCCGGCGGTCATTCTGGACCGGACGGCCTTCTATCCGACCTCCGGCGGTCAGCCCTCCGACCGGGGTTGGCTGGGTGGCATCCCCATCCTCGGGGTGGAGGTCCGGGAGCCGGACGGGGCCGTTGTGCATATTCTGGAAGCCCCTCTCCCCGGCGATGAGGTAATCGGCGAGATAGACTGGCCTCGCCGTTTTGACCACATGCAACAGCACACCGGTCAGCATCTGCTCTCCGCCACTTGCGAGCAGTTGCTGGACGCCGACACTGTCTCCTTCCACCTGGGGGCAGAGGTCAGCACCATAGACCTGAACCGTCCGCGCCTGGCGCGCGAGGCGCTGGAGGAAGTGGAGGAGCGGGTGAACCGGGTGGTCTGGGAGGACCGGCCCGTGCGGGCCTATTTCGTGCGCCCGGAGGAGGCGGCGTCTCTCCCCCTGCGACGCCCTCCCCAGGTGGAGGGGCCCATCCGCCTGGTGGAGGTGGCGGGAGATGAGGGGGGCCGTCCCTTTGACCTGAGCCCCTGTGGTGGGACGCACGTCGCCCGGACCGGCGAAATCGGCCTGCTGAAGGTGCTCCGCCTGGACTATCGGGGGCAGGAGACGCGCGTGGAGTTTGTCTGCGGCGGGCGCGCGCTGCGGGATTACCGGCTCAAAAACGGCGTGCTGCACCATCTGGCGGCGATGCTGACGGTGGGGTATTGGGAGTTGCCGGAGGCGGTCGGCCGCCTGCAGGACGAAGCGAAGGAGGCCCGGCGGGAAGCGCGCTCGCTTCGGGAGCGACTGGTGGAGGCAGAGGCGGCGCGGCTGGCGGGGACAGCTGTAACTGTCGGCCCGCTGCGAGTGGCCCGGGCGGTGGAGGAGAACTGGGATCCCGCCGACCTGCGGGCGCTGGCCCAGAAGGTCGCGGCCTATCCGGATACCGTCGTGCTGGTGGCTTCGGTTGGTGGAGAACGGGTTCATCTCTGCGTAGCTTGCGCCGAAGGGGCCCCGGCGGACGCGACGGCTCTTCTGCGGGCCGTCGCGGAACCCCTGGGGGGCAAAGGCGGCGGGCAGGCCCGCTTTGCCCAGGGCAGCGCCCCCGCTGCCTCGCGCCAGCGGGTGGAGGAGGCGCTGGAGGCAGGGGTTCAGCGGGTCGCCAGCCGCGAGGGAGAGGGAGCGCATAGTTCTCATCCTGCGCCGGGCCCAAAAGAGCTGGCCCATTTATCGGACACGGCTGTTGGAGGGACAGGAGCCCCAAGTTGATGAACGAAATCGCCCCTGGTGTCTACGTCTCTTCTGTCTATCCGGGCATCAACGTGGGTCTGGTGGTGACCGGGCGGTGGGTGATCGCGGTGGACGCGCCGTCGTTTCCCTCCGACCATCAGGCCTGGCGGAAGGCGGCACGCGCCATCGGGCGCCCCATCCGTTACCTCATCCTGACCGACGACCATCCGGACCGACTGTTGGGGGCGCTCTGGGTGGGGGTGCCCATCATCGCCGGGCGTGGGACCTGGCAGAAAATCCGCGAGCGAGGAGATGGCCTGTTGCAGGCGCTGGTGGAGGATTGGAATCGCCGCCATGCCCCCCCGGGAAAGCCCATTCCTTTTCCGGACCGGGAGCGCGTTCCGCTTCCGGAACTTGTCGTGGATGGCCGGGTGGTGATAGAGGATGAGGTGTCGGTCTGGGTAGAGTCGGTTCCCGGCCCGTCGGCGGGCAGCCTGTGGGTCTGGCTCCCCCGGCAGGCGGTGCTCTTTACCGGTGACGGCGCTTTCCACGGCCATCCTTCCCTCTCCGAAGCCCCCTCCCCGACCCGATGGCTGGAAGCTTTGACCCGTCTGGAGCAGGGAACCCCACCAGCTCAGGTTGTGGTGCCAGGCCGGGGGCCGGTAGGCGGGCCTGAGGTCGTCGGTCCGCTGGTTGGCTATCTCCGGCATGTCCATCAGCGGTTGCAGGCCGCCCTCTCCAGGGGCAAGTCCCCTGACCTGACGGCAGTGGCGGAGGAATTGTTCCAACTGTTCCCTTCATCGGATAGGGAGCGGCTGCTGCCGCAGATTCGGGCCGGATTGGAACATTGGCTGGAGGAAATGAAGGCGGGGAATTAGGAGACTCTTCCGCAGGTTTCAAAGCCTGCACTACTGTAGCACCGGCCGTCCGGCCGGTACAGGCTGACAGCCTGCGCTACAAACAGGAGGACGAAGCCTCATGCGGAACGGGGGTCAGGAAGTGGATGAGATGGCGCGCATTCGGGCGGTCAAGTCGGCGCATGAGGCGGAGTTGATGCGCAAAGCGAACGTCGTCGGGGTCGGCATCGGCCTCCGCCAGCGAGAAGGGAAATATACTGGCGAAGTGGCCCTTATCGTCTCCGTCACCCACAAGGTGCCATTGGAGGAACTGGACCCATGGGATGTCATTCCCGAGGAGATAGACGGGATCCCGGTGGATGTCCAGGCGGTGGGGACGCTGAGAGCGCTGGGGGGCCCGGGTGAATAGACGTGTCCGGCACTAACTTGTGACCACTGGATTTGCCTCCTCTTACGACTCCCCCAATCTATGTACCCACGGCAGGCGGTCCTGGATGGCCCGCGCCAGCCGCAGGTCGGCGGTCCAGAAGTCGGCGCCCAGCTGCTCCGCCAGGGCCAGGTAGTGGGCATCGTAGGCCGCCGGAAGGGAGAAGGCCCGGGCCAGTTGGAGCGCCCGCCGGTGAAGTTCGCCGTCGCTCACCCGCTCCACGTCCAGCCGCAGGGCCAGGTCCAGCAACGCCTCCGCCTCCCCAGGGGCATATGCGTCAACTTAAGCCCAAGGGGCCTCGTTCTTGACCGAGCAGATATGGTGTGATAGACTTTTCCCTTGGGCCTCAATAGCGGTGCACACCGCTGATGGGACACCAAATTCCGTCAGGAGGGCCAGCCCTATGTCCTCTATATCCTTGAAACCCTGAATCAAAAGCGGGATGAATTAGTCAGCACCTTCCCTGGTGACCTGGAAGCCGTCGCCAAAGCTTATGGCGCGCTCTCTCGCCGTCGGGAAATCAAGTCGGCGGCGGACCTGCTTCGCCTCATCTTGATTTACGCAACCGTTCTTTCGCTGTCTGCCACAGCCCTGTGGGCCGTGGGCTTGAAGATATGCGACGTCAGCCGCCAGGCCTTGCAGAAGCGGGTGCTCAAGAGTACAGCCTGGTTGCGCCACCTGCTCGCCCTCCTGCTCCAGGCCTCGCTGAGCGTTCCCCGCCCGCCTGCGGCCGCCAGCGGTGAGCAGGAGCCCGGGCCGATCCGCCGCCTGCTCATCCGTGATGCCAGCACCATCTCCCGGCCTGGCAGCCCGGGTACCGAATGGCGACTCCACTTGACCTGGGAGCCCTTCACCTTGCAGCTGGTACAGGTGACCCTCACCGACGCCCGGAGCGGTGAAGGCCCGGAAGACGCTGGCCTGCAGGCTGGCGATTTGCTCCTGGCCGACCGGGCGTACGGCATCTGGCGCACGATTCAGGTGGCCCTGGACGCCCTGGCCTTTTTCATCATTCGCCTCACCTGGTCTAACCTTCCCTTGCTGACTCCAGAGGGCCACCCTTTCAACCTTGTGGCCTGGCTGCGCCGCTGGCCGGCCACCCAGAATCAGGCCGAAATCTCCGTGATTGCCGCCGACGACCCTCAACGCCGGCCGTTCCGACTGGTGGTGGGTCGTTTGCCTTCCGACAAAGCCGAGAAGGCGCGGCAAGACGTGCGCCGCCAGGCCCGAAAGCACAAGCGTCCGGTCCACCCGAACACCCTTCTGGCAGCTGGCTTCTGTATCCTGTTGATCAATCTGCCCGCCACCCTCTGGCCTACCCAGACCGTCCTTGCTTTCTACCGCATCCGCTGGCAGATTGAGTGGTGCTTCCGTCGCTGGAAGAGCGTGTGTCAGTTGGACCGGTTGCCACCCTATCCCACTGCTATCGCCGAGCCGGTTCTGCTGGCGAAACTGATTCTCATTCTGCTGATGCAGCGGCACCTGGGCGCTCTGCCGTGGAGTGAATGGTGGGCGAAGGCAGAGACAGCCCCCGTTGTGACCCCAGCAGTGAAGATGATCTATGACCATTTATGTGAGATCATCCGCCCCTCAGCTGTCATCCTCCAACTGTTAGAAAACCCTGCCTCTTTCCTGCGCCACCTGCGCTCCTCGCAATCCTTCAGGTATCGCAGGAGAGCTCTGCTTTCTTGGGGCATTGCGGCGATCAGCCCGATCGTTTCGGTGTTTCGGTTCATCTGATGTCCCGGATTTGAATGCGCTCTCATCAAGATGTGCACCTTCCGGAGCTTCCCCGGGCTGCCCCCGCCTTGAGGCTGGTAGGCAGCCCGCCCGCGCTCCCTTCTGGCCCGCCTGGCCTGCAAACTGGCCTGCGGATAGCCGGAGAGGATTTCTGCCGCCCTCTAGCGGCCCAACGGAATGCGGGTGAGCCGCCGCGCGGCCCAGGCGCGGGGCCGCTCCCGAAAACCTCGATGGCAGGCTCTACCCCCTTTGCAAGCCGGCGCAGTAGCGCGGTCGGCTCCACCCGCCTGTTGGGCACAGACTGGAAACAATGCTACGCCCTACCCACGCCCCTCGCGCCGCTGCTGCGCTGCCCTTTGACCACCACACTGTAGCTGCGCCACAGGCCACTGGTCCGAACAGACCAAGCCATCCGCAGAGAGCTTGGACATCGGCAAGATGGGTGTCAAACGCCAGATGCGCGTAGGCGCGCATACCTCAGCACAGGTTATGTGGGAACATGACCTACTGCTGTGTGGTTACTACCACAACTTCGCGGCAGTTTCGCCAGAAGACGGCGGAGTACTCTACATTGATCGGCAAGCCAGATTCTCGGAGTATACCGCGTATGCCGCCGCTGGCAAGAAATGCCTTAAAGTTATCACAATGGTCGCGCCCGAATGTCGCTTCCACGAAGCGAACGCCAACCCCGCCAGCGTTCTTGGGAAGTGGGGCAACTGAGTCTGCGATGACCCCCTTCCTGGCCACATGCAGCGCTTCTTTGAGGACGCGAATCTGCTGAGGCCTGGGTAGCTCGTGCATCAGAACCAATATCGTGGCATAATCAAAAGAGTGGTTCTCGAAGGCACTTAAGTCGGTAGCATCTCCGTGGACGAATGTCACGTCCTGAAAGGGATTGGCGTTCCGCGCAAATTCCAGCATGCGTAGTGACAGGTCAAGGCCAACAACACGACAGTTCTTCTCCCTGAGCGCGAAGCAGAGCTGTCCCGTGCCACAGGCAATGTCCAGGACTGCTGATCCTTCAGGGATGAGGCCTGCGATTATTCCTCTGGCCTCAGCCAGCTGAGGATCAAAGAGCCTGTGGTAAATTGGTCCATAGTAGAATAAGCTTTTGTCTACTGGCATAGCAAGACTTCCTTTCCTTTAGACACCGGTTTGACAAAGTGGTACAATGGAAGAGGGAGCCTGGGGCAAGGGAAAGGGTCAGCGATGACCACCAGGCCCCCCGATCAGTTGGGGACGTGGCCTACCCACTAGGGCGGATGGGCCTGGGCACCAGCGGTGACGGACCCCAGAGTTCGGTGGTCACGTTGAGCGCGAGAGTGTGCAGTTCGGCCAACACGTTCTGGGCCTCCTCATGGGCATACCAGGCAGCCCAGGTCGCCAGGTCCGCGAACTCGTAGGTCACCAGCGCCTGGGATGCGCCGGCAGCCGGCCGGTAGGCCCGAAACTCGACCACCCCCGGCACGGCCAGGGTGCGCTGGATCGCCCTTTGGGTGAACTGCTCGTACGCCTCCGCCTTGTCCGGGTGGACGTCCCACTTGACGACGTAGAGCACCATCGCCAATCACCTCCTTTCCTTTTCGGTTTACTACAGCCTGCCGCCATTGCGGCAAGTGCACAAAACGTTCGCATCATCTCGCTGCGGGCTGCTCCTGCCTGGGTATGAGGAACAGGAACAACAGAAAGAACAGTCCTGTCAGAAAGCCGGAGAGCCAGATGAAAGCACTGGACATGTTGCCGGTCAGTCCAAGAAAGAGAATCACCAGTGTGATCAACCCATTGTCCGCAAGCCCAGCCTTCACAATGGCCACGTTGCGCACAGGGTCTCGATATGCAAGCCAGTAGGCAACGCCAAAGGCCGTGCAAGCCCCACCGAAGAGCCTGAGATAGATGGGGTCTTCAGGAATGGGAACTCTCAGAATGGCGAGAAGAGACAAAGGCCCGAGGAGGGCAGGCAACCCCCACGCAAGAAGGGTGAGGAGGGCTTTTACGAACAGGACGCGGCGTAGCCAAATCAGTTTAAGGTCAGTGATCATCGGATCTGCTCCTCTCTGCCCAGTTTCGGCAACACTTGATGTTCGGACTATCCCCGTTTAAGGATAGTTGCGCAGCACCAGCGGCAGGTAGGTGCGGTGTCCGGGCACTCCACCGCCCCAGAAGCCGCCGCTCAGGACGTATACACCCCCGCTGAGCGCGCCGGCGTCCGGCTGGCCGGCCGTGCCGCCCAGGCTGTAGGAGCCGCCGGTGCTGAAGGTGTACCCCCCACCGTCTATTGTGCTCCATGAGAGGTTGTAGCCGCCGCCAGATTGGGCCAGGGCCAGCGCGGGGAGGAGCAGGAACAGCGCCGCCAGACCCCAGAGGAGATAACGGAATCGGTTACCCATGGCCGCCTCCTTTTATCGCTCGCCGCTGCCGATGGGGAGAGGCTCGGCTTCGGGCCGCTCCAGGAGGTCACGGTGACGCTGGTAGTCCAGCCCCATCTCCTGCGGCTGGCCGTACCCTTGGGGGTAGAGATAAGTGCCTTGCTCGTCGGCCGGCTTGTCCACTTCCGCCTGGGCCGGATGGTCGTGGAGGTAGGGATCGTTGCGCACGGCGGTCACCTCCCAGGAGACCTTTTTGCCGGGCACGCCGCCGGCGATGCGGAAGGTATTGCCTTGGATTTCCTGAGCGATGTACAGGTTGGGCATCGGCGCGCCGATGGCGGTGAGTTGGTAGCGGAAGGGGCCGGCGTTGAGGGCGGAGAAATAGTCCGGCAGGGCGACGGTCGCTTCGCCGCGGGCATCCAGGGTGACCACGCCGTTGTAGACGTTCTGCACTTCGGGCGCTTCCTGGGCGAAATGGTAGAGGTAGCGGTTGGCCGGGTCGAGGGGGTGGTCGATCTTGAAGGCTTTGGAGCCGCTGGCCGAGAAACCGCCGTAGACGTGAACATTCCCCAGGAAATACCCCGCATAGCCGGTGTCGGGGGCGGTGCCGTAGATGCCGATACCGTCGCTACCCTCGCTCGATCCGAGCACGCCGACGCCGTCGGTACTGGTGCTGCTGCCAACCACACCGGCGGTGGTACCGCTGGTAGCAGTGGACCGGCCATATACGCCGACGCCGGCGGTGCTGCTGCTCTCGCCGTACACGCCGATGTTGTTGCCGCTGGCGGCAGTGGCCCAGCCGACCACACCGCGGCCGTCCGGGCTATCGCTCTGGCCCCGCACGCCGTGGGTTCCCCCGCTCGTGGCCAGGGCATGGCCGACCACGCCGGCGCCGGTAGCGCTGTCGTTACGGCCCCACACGCCGATGGTATAGCCGCTCGCGGCGCTGGCCCAGCCGTACACGCCCGTGCCGCTGCTGCTCAGGCTCCAGCCCAGGACGCCATAAGTAGCGCCGCTGGTGGCGGTGGCAACGCCGCGCACACCGGTGCCGGCGGTACTGTTGCTCTGGCCGTATACGCCGTAGGTGATGCCGCCGGTAGCGCTCGCGTAGCCCTTTACGCCAGCGCCGGTAGCGCCGCTGCTCTCACCGTATACGCCTACGCCGCTCCCGCTGGCACCGTACACGGCCGTTCCTTCCAGGCTGGCGCCGTACACGCCCCTGCCACTGCCGGCCGCGCCCCACAGAGCCGTGCCGTCGCTCGTCCAGGCGGCCACGGCCTTTTTCTCATACGGCGGCCAGACCCCGCCCGGATAGCCGTTGGACACGGTCAGGGCTGAGTAATTTCCCTCCTGCCCCACGATGCTGGCGCCCGGCTGCAGTCCCAGCGCATACGGCGCGGCCGTGAGCGCCTGGCGCGGGCTGAGGTTGGTGTACATGCCGCTTCCTGCCGGGCAGCGCACGGCGACGGCCAACCAGCGGGCGGCGCCGGTGAAGGCCCCGGTGCCAAAATCCAGGTCGGGGATGGTGAAGAGGCCGTTGCTCACGGAGACGCTGGCCTTGCTCTGGGTGCTACCGACCTGGCTGCCGCCACTGGCGGCGTCCCACAGGCTGAACTGCAAGTCGCAGTTGCCGTTGACGGGGTTGCCGTCTTTTTGCAGTTGGCCCTGGTAGGTAAAGCCGGTGCCCAGGGCAGCCTGGGCGCCTCCTCTTTGCGGCCCCGTCCCCTGGGCCGTGACGAGAGACCCGGATAGCGCCAGGGACAGGACCAGAACGACCAGAACGGTGAGAAAGTATTGGGTTTTCATCGCTTTCCTCCTACTTTGTGGACAACTGCGAGCAGTTGTCCTACCTCTTGGCGCCGGATTGTGATCCGGCACGAGTAAAGAATTCTCATCCCTCGTGACATCCAGCCGGATATGACGTCTTCTCTACCGGGTACCGGCCGGCCCTGGCTCAGGGTAGGACGAGATAACGACCGTGGATTTGCCCACCAACGGCAGGTAGACCGTCGGGTTGAGGGCCCGCCACTCATCCGCGCCAATGTCATAGCCGGCGCCGGCGGGCCGAGGGTCGCCGTCCATGTCCACGTCGGGGGCATCGGTGGCCGAACCGTGGTCAATCGCCGGAGAGTCGGTCTGCAGGTGCAGGTCCCCCGCCGGAGCATCTACAAAACGGGGATCGCCCTCCACATAGTCATCGCCGTACACTTCATCCTCATAGCCGCGATAGCCGTCGATCAGGTTGTGATCCACGGCCACGTTGCTGGCCGGGACGTCGGCGGCAACGGCGATCTGAAAGGTCAGGTTCTGGCTGACGATGTTGTTGCGGATGACCACGTGTTGCGCCTGGGCGTTGTCGGCGATGATGCCGCCGCCCCAGCCGAGGCCGTTCTCGTAGAGTGTGTTGTTGACAATGACGATCCGATCCATTGGACGGCTGGCCGAGCAACAGCGCGAGATCGCGATGCCGTAGGTCTGGTTGTGGTAGGCGATGTTGTTTTCCAGGCGGATGTCGGAGAGCAAGCCGCCCATTTCGGAAGCCACGGTGAAACCGGCGCTCTCCAGCGAATCAAAGACCAGGTTGCGGGAGACGGTAATATGGTGGGTGGGTTTGTCCCAGGCGTCCACGTAGATGCCGACGGCGCGCGGGCGGCCGACCACGTTGTGATCAATCCATCCGTTGGAGGAGCCGTCTTTGGCGTCAATGCCCTCTTTTTCGCAGTCGAGCACGGTGTTGTCCCGCACCTCAAAAAAGTCGGTTTGGGCCACGGTAATGCATTCCTGCCCTCCGCCGAGGCTGGCCTGCTCGACCGTGTTGCCGGCGATCACAACGTGCTGGCTGCCCCACGCGCCGATCCCCGATGAGGCGGTATGGGAGGTGCTGCAGTTCTGAATTGTGAGGTGCTCGGAATTGCTGATCAGAATGGCGGCATTGTTGGCAAAGGGGCCGGCGTTGATCACGCGCAATCCGATGAGGCGGATGTCACTTTGGCCAGCGATTTCGAACAGGCCGGCCAGGTCATCCGGCAGGGTGATGCTGCTTCCATCCACTGTGGCCGTTTCGCCCGGGTAAGCGGCGTAGGTGATGAGCTGGCCGGCGCTGCCGGAGTTCTGCGGCAAGATGCGTTCCTCGTAGACTCCGGCACGGATGTAGACGGTCTCCCCCGCTACAAGCGTATCGGCCGCATGCTGGATCGTCCGCCAGGGTTGGGTCAACGTTCCAGGGTTGGCGTCGTTCCCCGTGGGAGCGACGTAATAGACCGCCCCCTGGAGCGCGGCAGTGGACGGTGGAGTTTCCAGGATGTGAGCCAGCGGTGCCGTTGACGCAGCGGTTGGCGGTGCAGTGTTCCAGGCCAGGTCGTACCCAGCGGGTTGGGCGCAGACGCCGGCGGCGGCCGCCAGCAAGAGCAGGAGGCTCAGAGAGACGCCAGGACCCGAGGACACAGGAGCGCGCGGGCGCGATATACGATTCGCAATCGGCGATATGCGCTCCGCGATCCGCGCCAAGCAGCCCTTCATCGCTTCCCTCCCCCCTTCCCCCGCCGGTAGGCCGCCACGCCGAACAGACCCAGTCCACCCAACGCCAGGCCGGAGATGGGCAGAGCGCTTGCCGGGACAGAGAGGCCCTCGGAGCGCCCCTCCAGCGCCGCCAGCCGCGCTTCCAGGCTGTCCAACCGTGAGCGCAACGCCGCGTTTTCCTGCTCCAGTTGGACAATGCGGACGTCCTGCTCCTGGGCAAGTTCGTACAGCCCCTGGATGGCGGCCAGCGCCACGCCGTCGGCGTCCACGGTGCTGATGTGGGTGTCGTCCTCGCCCACCCCGAACGCGGCGTAGAAATCCTGCGCCACCGGCCCGATGTGGCGGATGGCGGGGTCCTGGCTGCGGTAGTTCCAGGTCTGGATGGGGATGGCGGCCAGGCGGCCCAGGATGTCGCGGCCGTCCACCGGGGCCATGTTCTCCTTGGCCGCACGGTCGCTGAGGTTGGACCACCCGCCGCCACCGCTGGGGAGCACCACGCCCGTGCCGGTTCCAGAAGCGGTGTAAAAGCGCGCCCCGCCGTGGGCGCGCACGGTGAAGGTATTATCCCCCCAGGACGAGGTGGCGTCGGCGCTGGACCAGACGAAAGCGCCCGGATGGGTGGCCTGAGCGTGAGCGCCGGCGGCGAAGGAGTAGGCCCCGCCGGCGACATTATCTGCTCCGCCAGGGACGGTGGCGGCATTGCCACTGGCGGTGTTGTTCCAGCCTCCGCCCACCGTGGTGGAAGCCTCACTTGCTTCGTTGGAGTAGCCCCCGCCGACGGTGGCAGTATTGCCGCTGGCGGTGTTTACTCGGCCCCCGCTGACGGTGGCGTTAGGACCGCTCGCGACATTCTCTCCACCCCCGCTGACAGTGGTGGCATAGGCGCTGGCGATGTTTTCCCAACCACCGCCGATGGTGGCACCCGAGTCGCTGGCAATGTTGTGATGGCCCCCGCCGACGGTGGCGATGTAGCCGCTGGCGGTGTTGCGCAGGCCCCCGCCGATGGTGGCGTAGGGAGCATCTGTCGGGTCGCCGTCGCCGTTGCCAGCCCGGTTGTACCCTCCTCCGGCGATGACGCCATAGTTATCGGTGACGCGGTTGTTGGTGTTGGTTGGGTCACTCGGATCCGATGGTCCGCCGCCGGCAATGGTGGCGTAGGCTGCGCCGGCGAGGTTGTAGTCGCCCCCGCCGACGGTGGCGGACTCGCCGCTGGCGGTGTTGGCCCAGCCGCCGCCGATGGTC
>JACIWQ010000053.1 GCA_014360895.1 Thermoflexales bacterium
AAACGGCCCCAGCCCCTGGGCCCGCAATGCCACAATCACCCCAGCCAGAACGTCCCCCGTGCCCCCCGTCGCCAATGCAGGATTGGCGAAGGGTTCCAGAACCGTCCGCCCGTCCGGCGCGGCGACGACGGTAAACGCCCCCTTTAGAACCACCACGTGCCCCCACTCCCGCGCTTTCTGCCGGGCCACCTCCACCCGGTCGGCCTGAACGTCGGCGACCGACGCTCCCATCAGCCGCGCCATCTCCCCCGGATGCGGGGTCAGAATGCTCGCCGGGGGCAGGCGCGCCGGCCCCCCGTCCATCCGGGCCAGCAGGTTCAGCCCGTCCGCATCCACCACCAGTGGCGGGAGCGGGATGGGTTGGACGGTCGTCTCTTCGGTGCGCAGGAACCCCACCGGACGTCGCTCCCGCCCGCGCAGGAGCGCGGTCAGGAATTCCGCCGTCTCCTTCTCCTGGCCCAGGCCCGGGCCCAGGAGCATGGCGTCGTACCGGCCCGCCTGCTCCGCCAGGACCTCCACGGCGGGCTCCGCCAGGACGCCCAGTTCGTGGGGCAGGAGCAGATAGGTGGCTTCGGATAGCGTGGCGGCGACGGCGCCGTGGATGGACGCGGGGAGGGCCACCGTCACCAGGCCGGCCCCGGCGCGGACGGCGGCGGCCCCCGCCAGGCGGGCCGCGCCGGTGTAGTTGGCCGACCCGGCGACGATGAGCGCCCGTCCGAAGGTCCCTTTATGGGCATCCGGGGGGCGGGGTGGGAGCCAGCCGCGCACCATCTCCGGCGTCACCACTTCCAGGTCCACGTCGGCGGCCAGCGCCGGGTCGGTGCCGATGTCCGCCACGACCAGTTCGCCCAGCGCGGCGGCGCCGGGGAAGCGGAAATGGCCCGTTTTGGGGTAGGCGAAGGTGACGGTCAGGTCGGCGGGGAGGGCGGCCTCATCCAGCGCGCCGGTGTCAAAGTCCATGCCGCTGGGGCCGTCCACTGCCACGACCAGGGGGCGGGTTTCGGGGACAGGCTCGGGGATGCCGCCGACCCGCACCCACTCCGGGGGACGGGGGGCGGCCCGTCCGCGCAGGACTTCGCCGACGGCCTGCAGGACCTGCGCGACGGTCCCTTTCAGGGGTGGGGTGGAGCCGGTGCCCAGCAGCGCGTCTACTATAACGTCCGCGCCGGCGGCCAGTTGCCGGAGCCGACGGAGGTCCGGGTCGGCGTCGGCGCCGGTGCAGAAGACCCGCAGTTCCTGCAGGCGGCGGAAATTCTCATCGCTCTGGGGGTCGCGCGGGCGGGTGAGGTAGCAGGCGACCTCGGCGCCGGCCTGGGCCAGGTAGCGCGCGGCGACGAGGCCGTCGCCGCCGTTGTTGCCCGGGCCGACCAGGACCAGCACCCGCTTTTTCTTCACGTCCTGGCGGGCCATCAGCGCCCGGGCGACGGCCTGACCGGCCCGCTCCATCATCGCCGCGTAGGTGTGGCCGGCCGCGTCGGATGCGGCCTCAATCGCCCGCATCTGGGCAACGGTGACCACTTTCATCGCGCTTCTCCAGAGGTTGTTTTATTTCTTCGTGTCTTGGCGTCTTCGTGGTTTTCTTTCGCTTTCAGGTAACTGCTCAGGATGCGCTTGAGGCCCACCCGTTCAAAAGCGACGGTGACCTCCGCCTCGTCGCCGTAGGGACGGGTGGCGATGACGACGCCCGGGCCGAAGGTCGGATGCTCCACCCACTCGCCGACGCGGAACGGGGCGGGGGAATGCAGGGGCTCAGCCGGCGCTCCGGCGCGCTGAGCCTGCGCCGCGCTCCGGTCCGAGGACTTTCGCGGCCGTTTGCCCTCTGCCAGCGCCTCGGGGATGTCCGCCAGGAAGCGGCTGGGGACGTTCGGCTCATAATCGCCCCGGCGGGCCCGGCGGAAGGCGCGGGTCAGGAAGAGCCGCTCCTTCGCCCGGGTCACGCCCACGTACATCAGCCGCCGCTCCTCGGCCAGCGCTTCGGGGTCGTCCAGCGAGCGGATGTGAGGGAGCAACCCCTCCTCCAGGCCGACGATGAAGACGACGGGGAACTCCAGCCCTTTGGCGCTGTGGAGGGTGAGCAGGGTAGGGGCGTTGACGCCGTTGGCCAGATTGTCCACGTCGGAGACCAGGGCGACATCGGCCAGGAAGTCGGTGAGGGCTCGTCCCGAGAGCTCGTCCCGAGGGGCGACGTCGGCGTACTGGACGGCGACCCGGCGCAGTTCCTGGACGTTCTCCCAGCGGTCCTCGCCCTCTTCGGTGCCGTCCCGGATGTAGGCCTCGTAGCCGGTGTCGGCGATGATCCGGTCTATCAGGTCGGCGGGAGGCGCGTCGGCCATCTCTACCCAGCGGCTGACCATGCGATGAAAGGCGGCTACGGCGGTCCGGGCCCGGCCGGAGAGGAGGGGAGGGGTATCCTGCGACCCGGCCACTTCCTCAATGATTTGCCAGACGGAGACCCTCCGGGCGCGCGCGACGTCTTCCAGAATCTGGGCGGTCTGGGCGCCGATGCCGCGCGGGGGGACGTTCAGGATGCGCAGGAGGCTGGCGGAGTCGGCGGGGTTGTGGACGACCCGCAGGAAGGCCAGCAGGTCTTTGATCTCCCGGCGGGCGTAGAACCGGGTGGCGCCGACCAGCCGGTAGGGGAGGCCGGCCCGGATGAAGGCCTCCTCCAGCGCGCGGGATTGGGCGTTGGTCCGGTACATAACGGCGCAGTCGCCCGGTTGCGCCTCGCCCGCCAGCACCAGGCGCGCGATGGTGTCCACCACGTACTCGGCCTCCTCCTCCGGGTCGTAGGCCTCATGGATGACAACTTTGGGCCCATGGCCCCGGTCCGTGAAGAGCCGCTTCGGGGTCCGGTTGGGGTTGTGGCGGATGATGGCCTGGGCGACGTCCAGAATCGTCTGGGTGGAGCGGTAGTTCTGCTCCAACAGGTAGGTCGCCAGGTCGGGGTAGTCTTCCCGCAGGCGGGAGATGTTGCGGTAGTCGGCGCCGCGCCAGCGGTAGATGGACTGGTCCTCATCGGCGACGACGAAGAGGTTGCGGTGGCGGGCCGCCAGTTGCCGCAGGAGGACGTACTGGGCCATATTGGTGTCCTGGAACTCGTCCACCAGGATGTGGAGATACCGCTCCTGGTAGCGGGCCAGGACCTGGGGAGCTTCCCGGAAGAGGCGGACCGTCTCCATGAGCAGGTCGTCAAAATCCAGGCCGTTGTTGGCCCGCAACCGTTCCTGGTACTGTTCGTACACCCGCCGGGCGACCTCTTCAAAGTAGGAGGCGGGCTGGAAGGATTCGGGGCCGACCAGTTCGTTCTTGGCCCGGGAGATGACGGCGTGGACGGCGGCGGGGGTGTAGCGCTTTTCGTCCAGATTCAGCTCTTTGAGGATTTGGCGGACCAGGGCTATCTGGTCTTCGCTATCAAAGATGACGTAGTTGCGGGGGATGCCGATGGTTTCTCCGTCGCGGCGGAGGATGCGGGCGCAGGTGGCGTGGAACGTGCCCAGGGTCAGTTCGGCGGCGCGGGAGACGCCCAGTTGTCGTTCCAGGCGCTCCCGCATCTCCCGGGCGGCCTTGTTGGTGAAAGTGACGGCCATGATGCGCCAGGGGGGCACGTCCCGTTCCAGCACCAGCCAGGAGACGCGATGGGTGAGGACGCGCGTTTTGCCGGAGCCGGGGCCGGCCAGGACCAGCACCGGCCCGTCCGACGCGGTGACGGCTTTTTGCTGCTGGGGGTTGAGGCCTTTCAGGATGTGAATCATTTATCTCTCTGGGGTTTCACAGCGCCTCTGTTCCTTCACTCAGTATGCTCAGGTACTCGTGGTAAGCGAACACGCGGTTGCGCTGCCGACCGGTGATTTCGCGCACGAGGCCCAGTTCTTCCAGGGTTTGCATCGCTTTGGAAGCCGCCGGAAAGGAGAGACCTGTACGCTCGCATACCTGGTTCAGGTTGACCAGCGGGCGTTCGCGCATGACCCGGAATACTCGCAAGGCGGTGGAAGCGCGGCGTCCGACGGCCTGAATCTTTTGCTCGTCTTGCTGAAAGAGCAGAACGAGTCTCTTTGCGGTTTCAACGGCGTTAGTGGCTGTGAGTTCTACACCCTCAAGAAAGAAATCCAGCCAGGCTTCCCAATCACCCTCCGTGCGCACCCGATTCAGTAGGCGGTAGTAGTCGTCGCGATGCTGTTTGAAGTATAGGCTGAGGTAGAGGAGCGGTTGTGATAACAATCGGTCGTGATACAGAATAAATGCGATCAGCAACCGTCCGATCCGCCCGTTGCCGTCCAGAAAGGGATGGATCGTCTCAAACTGAACATGGGCCAGAGCAGCCTTGATCAGCGCAGGATAGGGATTGTTCTCACCATGGAGAAAGCGCTCCAAGTCGGACATACAATCCTGCACATAAGAGGGCGGAGGGGGAACAAAGTGCGCATTTCCTGGACGGGTGCCTCCAATCCAGTTTTGCGAACGCCGGAACTCGCCCGGCGATTTTTCACTCCCTCTACCACTGGCCAGAAGAACAGCGTGCATCTCCCGGATCAAACGATTGGAGAGCGGAAATCCTTCCTGTAGCCGCCTGAGACCGTGATGAAGCGCTGCCACATAGTTGGAAACCTCCACCACGTCATCCAGGGGAACTCCTGGCACTTCCTCCAACTCAAAGAGTAACAACTGGGCCAGGGAAGATTGCGTGCCCTCAATTTGCGAGGAAAGAACTGCCTCGCGGCGAACGTAAGCGTAGAGGAAAAGGTCGGGGTCGGGTAAGAGTAGAGTCAAGCTATCCAGCCGACCCAGCGCCAGCGTCGCGCGCTCCAGTAACTGCTGTCGTTGGGCAGTCAATTCCAACGGCGGCTTCGGCGGGAGGGGATCGGGAATGAATGCATAAACCCGCTCTCCCGCAACCATAGTGACTTCATAACGTCCGGTTAATCCACGGCGCATGCTCGTGTTTATTCGCGATTCGTTAAATAACCGCAAACGCTATTAAACGAAATGGCCACATCGTTTAATTCGGAACGTTCATCCTTCCCGCGAACGGAGGTACTCTTTCAGGTTGTGCCGGACGGCGAAGGCGGCGGCCTCGGCCCGGTTGGTCACGCCCAGTTTGCTCAGGATGCTGCTGACGTAGTTGCGGACCGTCCCTTCGCCCAGATAGAGGGCGCGGGCGATCTCCCGGTTGGTCTTCCCTTCGGCGATGAGGGCCAGCACCCGCAGTTCCTGCTCCGTCAGTTCGGCAAAAGCGGCGATTTCGTCCCGGCGAGCCGCCTCCCGCACCCGCTCCAGAACCCGCCGGGTGACGGAGGGGTCCAACAGTGCCTCGCCGCGCCCGACGGCCTCAATCGCCCGCACCAGGTCGTCACTGCCGATCTGTTTGAGGACGTAGCCGCAGGCGCCGGCCTCAATGGCGTCAAAGAGGAGTTCATCTTCGGCGTACGAGGTGAGCATAATCACGCGCGTCTCGGGCAACTGGGCGACGATGTCCCGGCAGGCGTCTATACCGCTGCGTCCGGGCAGCCGGATGTCCATGACGACGACGTCTGGGCGGTGGAGGAGGGCCTTCTGAAGCGCCTCGCGGGCGGTACCGGCCTCGTCCACCACGGTGAAATCGGGATGGCGGTCCAGGAGGGCCCGCAGGCCCAGCCGGACCACCTCATGGTCGTCCACGATCAGGATGCGGAGGGTCACGCCTCTCCTTTCAGCGGGACGGTCAGGGTGATGGTGACGCCCTGGCCCGGGGCGCTGTCTATATCCAGCGTACCGTCCAGCAGGCGGGCCCGTTCGCGGATGTTCCGCATGCCCTGCCCGGTGGCGGTGGGCGTCATCGCCAGGCCGACGCCGTCGTCGGCGATGCGGAGTTGGAGAGTGCGGGTGTCGTAGATCAGGCGGACGTCCACCCGGCGGGCGTGGGCGTGGCGGGCGACGTTCGCCAGCGCCTCGCGCGCAATCTGGAGAATGTGCTGCCGCTGTTCCGCGCTCAGCCGCTCCCGCTCCTCGCCGGAGACGGTGAGCCGGGTCTCCAGCAGGGTGTTGATGCGGAAGTCTCGCAGCAGTTCTTCCAGGCCGCTGACCAGGTCGGCCTGGGGGAAGCCGCCCTGGAGGTTGAAGATGTAGCGCCGGATGTCCTGGATGGTCTGGTTCAGGCTCTGCAGCACCCGGCCCAGTTGGGCCTGGGCGGCGGCGGGGTCTTCCGGGATGGCCGCCCGGACCCCTTCCAGCATCAGCCCGGCGGCGTAGATGGATTGGATGATGCCGTCGTGGAGTTCCCGGCTGATGCGCTCCCGGTCGGCGGCCAGGGCCTGGGCCTGCCGGACCTCTTCCAGCCACTCTTCCACCCGGGCCTGGACGGTGTTGAGGGTCCCGATCAGCCCGGAGAGGATGACGGCGCCGCAGAGGGTCAGCAGGGCGGAGAGGACGGGCGGGAGGAAGGCGGGCGTCCGCTGGCCCAGAAAGGAGAGGGTAGGGTGGGCGGCGCCGGCCAGGAGGCCGAAGGCGACGAAGGCGATGCTGGCGCGGCGGAGTGGGCGTTCGGCGGCGCGGAAGACAGGCGGGGCGCCGGGCGGGACGGGCTGGCGGCGGGTGCGGAGGGCCAGCAGGCCGCCGGGGAGGGTTAGGACGAATCGGGCGGCGGCGTCGGCCCAGGGGGCGGCCCGTTCGGCACCGACCAGCGCCAGCGCGACGGCCAGACCGACCAGGGAGAGGGCCAGGACGGCCAGTGGGAGGGCCAGGCTGGGGGGCCGGTCGGCGGAGCGGGGGACGGAGAGGCCGCTGGCCAGGAGGGCCCAGCCGGTGATGACCGTCGGGACGGCCCGCAGCCCGATGGGGAGAAGGGAGGGCCTGCCGGTGGGGTCGGCGGGGAGGCCGAGCGCGGCGGCCAGCACAGGGTCCCAGGCGACCAGCGCCTCGCCGAAGGCGAAGAGGGCCAGCAGGGGCATCGGCCAGACAAGATGGGCGCGCCCGATGCGGGGGACGGCGAAAAGGATAAAGAGGCCCAGCACAAAGAAGGCCAGGCCGTGAAGGAATTCCAGCATCGGGCCCAGGGTGGTGGTCATCAGAGAATCAGAGAATCAGAGAATCAGAGAATCATCAGAGAATCAGCGGGCCGCTGATTCTCTGATTCTGCGTTCATTATAACCGGGAGGGGTGGGGATGGCAAGTGAGCACGCGGCGGTAGGGGGCGTTACCGATGGATGCGGGTACCGGCGGTCACTCCGGCGTTCAGCAGGACCGATGAGAGGATTCCAGGGGTCTCCCCGGAGAAAATCTGCACAGTCAGGCCCGGGCACCGTTCCACCAGCGCGGCCATTTGCTCCACCTTGCTGGCCATTCCGCCGGTCACGTCCGTGCCGCGTGTGCCCCGAAGGGACGGCCGCAGGGCCGGGAGGTCGGCCGGGGAGATGGCGGGGATCACCCGCCCGTCAGCGTCCAGTACGCCCGCCACCCGGGTGGCCAGGAGAATCCGCTGCGGGGAGAGGACGGGGGCCAGGTAGACGAAGAGGTCCTCCGTGGAGACGATGGTGCCCCCCCGCACCTCGTCCAGCGCCACGTCGCCGTAGATAAGGGGCACCAGCCCTCGGGCCAGCGCGGCCAGAATGGGCGCCATCTCCAGGTGGACCAGTTCGCCGTCCCGACAGCGGGCCGAGGCCGAGGGTTGGAGGCTGAGCACCGGCGCCCCGGCCTCCAGAAAGAGGTCGGTGACAATCCGGTTCAGCCGGGCGGCGGCAGCGGCCACCTCCGCGAACCCCCGCCACTCCCGGGGGGTGCGGACGCCCTGTCGGGTGCCGTAGGGCGCGGCGGCGGCGTGGCCGAACGAGCCGGACCCGTGGCCGATGACCAGTTCCAGGTCCGGCCGCGCGTCCAGGGCCTCCCGCACCTCCTCCGCCAGCTGCCGGATGACCTCCGGACGGGGCGTGTAGGGCCGGGACTTGTCGGTAATCAGGGAGCCGCCCAGTTTCAGGAAAACCCGCTCTGTCATCTTTGTCAGGACTTACGCACTGGGGAGATTGCTTCGGCCCATTGTGCCTCGCAATGACCGCTCACGCACTGGCAGGGTCATTATTAGCTCATCACTTGCCGCTTTTGCGTCGTCCTCGCCAGCGATGTCCGTCCGCCAGACGTGGGCGGCGCCGGCCGTTCGGAGTGCTCCTTCTACGCTTTCTGCGGCGGACTCTTCTACCAGTGCGACCACGTTGCCGCCCCGACCGGCGCCGGAGAGTTTGGCCCCCAGCGCGCCGGCCCGCCGGGCGGCCTCCACCAGTCGGTCCAGAACCGGCGCCGAGACGCCCATTTCCCGCAGGAGTTCATGATTGGCGTCCATGCGCCGTCCCAGTGCCCGCGCGTCGCCCTGGGCGATGGCCTGTCGGGCCGCCTCTACCTCTTCGGCGACCCGGTCAAAGAGCTTCTCGTAGCGGGCCGGTTCCGCCTCCCAGTGTCGCCGGACGTCTCCCACCACCTCACGGGTCTGGCTGGGGATGCCGCTATCTGCCACCAGCAGGTGCAGCGTCGCCCCCACCGGCAGGGGCTCCGGCGGTCGCCCCCGGATAAAGTGGACGGGCCGCTCGTAGGCGATGACGGTGTTATCTATCCCGCTGGGGGTACCGTGGTGGATGCGCTCCACCTCATACACCAGCGCGGAGATGGTCGGCGGGTCCAGCGGGACACCGTACCAGGCCGCCAGCGCCCGGACGATGGCGGTAGAGACCGCCGCGCCGGATCCCAGCCCCGACGCGACGGGGATGTCGGATTCTATCCGCAGAAGGGCGTCCGGCGGCGGCCGACGGATATGCTCCGCTGTCAGATAGACGATGCGCGCCAGCGGGTGGTCGGGGGGGAGTTCGGAGAGCGGGGCGTCTACCTCCACCGCCGGGGCCTGGATGTGGAAGGGGCCGGGGTGAGGGGTCAGAGTGGCCGTCGCGCGCAGCCCGCTCAGGGGGACGGCGATGGCGGGCCGCCCGTACACCACCGCATGCTCCCCCAGCAGGATGACCTTGCCCGACGCCGAGGCCTGGACAACCGTCCCTTTTACCCCAGATACATAATCAGGATGACGGCCAGCCCCCATAGCAGCACTCCGACCTGCAGCGGTCGGTCCCGCAGGACGATTTCCTCCGGTTCCCCGCCCAGCCCCTTGACGTAGACCAGATACAGGTAGCGGAAGACGGCGTAGAGGACGAAGGGTACCGTCAGCATCATTGTGTGGTTCGGCGGCAGGTTGGGCGCGGAGAAGGTGTAGAGGGTGTAGGCCACCAGGGTCGCAGCGGTCACGATGAGAATGAACTGGTCCAGAAGGGAGATGGTGTATTCCCCCAAGCTTTCCCGATGGTTATCGGCGTTCTCCCCCAGGAGGGTCAGTTCGTGGCGACGTTTGCTGAAACTGATGAAGAGGGCCAGCAAGCCCATACAGGTGTAAATCCAGGGCGAGAACCGCTCTGCCTCCACCAGCGGGATGCCCGCAGCGACCCGCAGGACGAACCCCGCCGCCACCGTCATGGCGTCAATGATGACGGAGTTCTTGAGGGCGAAGGAATAGGCAATCTGCAGGACGAAATATGCCGCCAGAATGGCGCCGAAGAGCGGGTCCAGGTAGAACCCGAGGGGCAGGCCGACCAGCGGGATCAGGATGGCGGCAGCCAGCGCGAGGCGCGGGGAGAGTCGCCCGGACGCGATGGGGCGGTTCCGCTTGCGCGGGTGCTGGCGGTCCTTCTCCGCGTCCACCAGGTCGTTGATCAGGTAGACGGCGCCCGAAATCAGGCACAGCAGGAAGAAACCGGCGATGGTCCGGGCAAGGTAGATGGGATGGAACAGTTTCAGGTCAAAGACCAGCGGGGCGAAGACGAAGATGTTCTTCGCCCACTGTTTGGGACGCATCGCTTCTAACAACGCTTTCAGCGACATCGTCATACTCCGAAGGGAAATCGGGCCTCTCGCGGCGCGCTCCCTGTTATACCAGAAAGTCCCGGTTTGGCAAACATCGGGCTGTGGACAACTGCTCGCAGTTGTCCCACGCACAGGTAAAAACTTCTGGCTGCAGCGGCCATCCGCTACAGCCAGAAGGATTCCGTCTCCGGAAGGAGAGGACACGACCGATAGGCGTGACCCTATCGGGCGCGTGATGTAGGTGGCCGCGCAGAAGGCTGAGCGCCTCTTTGCCGCGCGGCGCACCGATCTCGCTGCTGCGACGTTACAGGACGTCCTCTATTCTCAGCCCGCGCGCCTGGGCCCGCAAGAGCATCCACTCCTGGATGTTGGCCGGGGGTAGCGGGACGTCCTCCGCCGGGAGGCGCTCCAGATGAATCGCGTCGGCCGGACATGCGGGCGCGCAGACGCCGCAGCCCAGGCACCGGGCGCTATCCACCACCGCCACGTCCTCCGGCACCGAGAGGGCCCCAAAGGGGCATCGGTCCACGCAGGCCCCGCAGCCCAGACAGACCTCCGGGTCCACCACGGAGCGGAAGCCGGAACGGGCCACCGCCGTGGGGACGGCGAACTCCGTCAGCCCCCGCAGGACGGCGCAACAGCACGGGCAGCAGTTGCAGATGTAGTAATGCCGGTCGCGGAAGTTGCCCGTTGTGTGGACCAGACCGGCCTCTTCCGCTACCCGCAGGACCTGCAGCGCCTCCTCTTTGGTGATGGGGCGGGTCAACTCGTCGTGGTCAAAAGCTCCCTCCACCGGCGCCAGGATCAGGCAGACCTCCAGAGGGGCATCGCACCCCTTGCCGATCAGCTGCTGCTGGGTCCGGCAGATGCAATCTCGCACACCCCAGGATTTGGCGCTCTCCACAATGGCGGCCGCGCGCTCGTAGGGGAAGACTTCCAGGTCCGTCGGGATGGCCTCCTGGACGGGGATGACCCGATGGATGGGGGGCTGGGCGTCCAGGATGGTCCGGCCTCCGATCTCCCGGAAGTACTCCTCCACCAGGGCGGCCAGTTCGGCGTCCATCCGGCGCAGTTGCTCCTCGTAGATGCCAACCACGAAGGGGAGCAGAGCAAAGACCAATCCGCCTTCGCCCCGGCGGGCGCGGATCAGCCCCTTGCGCGCCATACCCTTCAGCGTCTGATACGCCTCCTGCGGTTCCACCCCGGCGCGCTCGGCGATGGCCTCCGCCGGCTCATAGAGGAGGTGCATCCCGGCTGCCAGCGCGGCCTCCTGGGGGGTGAAGAGTTTGGCCAGAAGCCGGAGTTCCACACCGTTTTCCGTTGCCGGAAAGCCGTTGGGGACCGAATCCAGGCGGCGGGCCAGTTGGCGGTAAACGTCTTCCATGGTCGGTTTTCAGTAAGAGATGGCGCGCTCCAGGCCTTTGGCCTGTTCTACCCAGTTGGCGACCATATCCTGGGTGGGCAACCGGCGGACCAGACGCTTCTCCGCGTTGACCTCCGCCAATTTGGCGTAGAGATTCTCCGGGTTGCGTCGGGCCAGTTCCAGCACCGTGTCCACCCCGGCGGCTTCCAGGAGGTCGCTGTATTGCTCGCCGATGCCGGTGACGCGCATCAGGTCGGCCCGGTTGACCCATTTGAGGATGGTATCCGCGCTCACGCCGATTTTCTCGGCCAGTTCCTGGCGCCCCTGAGGAGTGGCACTGGCCCGCAGCAGGGCCTCCGTAGTGCGGATACCCAGCGCTCGCAACTTTTCGCCATAGACTGGACCGATTCCCGAGATTTGTTCTATACTTGCCATGGGATTCCTTTCCTTTTAAGGGCTGGTGGATTCGTTTTCCAGCGGCGGCAGGTCCTCCGGACGCTGCAGGCCGAAGTGTTGCAGGAAGGCGAAGGTCGGAGCGTAGAGGATGGGACGGCCGGGCGCCGGGGCCCGCCCCGCTTCTTCTATCAGGCCGGATGTCAGCAGCGTGCGCAGGACGCTATCACAATTCACCCCCCGGATGGCCTCAATCTCTGGGCGGGAGATGGGGTGCCGGTAGGCGATGATGGCCAGCGTCTCCAGAGCGGCCTGGGAAAGGCGGCGTCGCTCCCCTAATCCCAGGAAGCGTTCCACGTACGGAGCCGCCTCCGGCGCGGTCACGAACTGCAGTCGGTCTCCCATCCGCTGGAGGCGAAGACCGCGCTCCTGGAGCGCCGCCTCCAGTTCTCTCAGCGCCTCTTCTATCTGTTCGGGGGTGGATTCCAGCACCCCTGCTAACTGTCCGACCGATACCGGCTCGTCGGCCACGAACAGCAGAGATTCCACCAGTACGGCCAGACGTTGGACTTCGGTCATGGCGATGGTGGGCGGTGGCTATGGGGTGTTGATGGCGGGAGGGCCTCCCACAGGCCGTCGGGCGGTGGCTATGGGGTGTTGATGGCGGGAGGGCCTCCCACAGGCCGTCGGGCGATGGCTGGGGCGGGGGTGGCGTGCATGCGGACCTGGGGAGGTTGCGCCAGCCGGACGCCGACTTTCTCCTCCACCACGTGTCGGATTGCCTCCACGATTTGGGAAGCCTGAGCCGGTACGGTCATATCTCCGGCGGTCTCCACCTCTACCTCCACGGCCACGGCGTTGCGCCGGACGGAGGCCCGGGAACGGGCCCGCAGCACGCCGGGCAGTTGTTCCAGTTCGTAGGCGATGTGGTCGTTGATGGTCTTCAGGTTGACTTCTACCGCCCCTCCGTCCACCCGTTCCACCCGCACCATCCGGCGCGGGGGACGGCGCAGTTCCAGAACCAGGAGCAGGATGCAGATGACCATCCAGGCCAGGGCGAAGAGGACGCCCAGAAGGATTCGCGCCAACGCGGGGACAGTCTCCAGCCAGGAGACCAGACCGTCCAGCCCTTGCCCTATGGCCTCCAGAATCGGTATCGGGGCGATGCACAGCGTGATGCCCAGGAGCAGCGCGATCAACAACCCAATGACGACCAGGATTCGGTTCAGTACGTTCATCCGTCTCCCCTATGGTTGCCGATTATGGGATACGATAATACTTCGCCAGCGCCCATTCAAAAAGGCGGCCCGGCAGGACGCCTTTCAGAACGGCGGCCATCTGTTGAAAGGCCGGCCCGACCCGGTAGCGGGGTGCGGGGTGAGGAGAACGGAGAATCCGTTCCAGGAGGACCGCCACTGTCTCTGGCGCGCCACCGTGTCGTTCATCCGTCTCCACAATCCGGAGAACCCGCTCTGCATACGGTGCGTAGGCCGACGCCGGCCCCCAGGAGGCCACCCGCACCCGCTGATCGGTGAAGCCCGTGCGCATATCACCCGGCTCAATCAATGTGACCCGAACACCGAAGGGACGGACCTCCAGCCGCAGGGCCTCGGTCAGCCCTTCTACGGCGAACTTGGACGCACTGTAGAGGGCCTGAAAGGGGAGCGCGATGACTCCGCCCAGAGAACTGATGTTGACGATGAGCCCTTCTCCCTGGTCCCGCATCACCGGCAGCACGGCCTGGCAGACGCGCAGGACGCCGAAGAAGTTTGTCTCCATTTGGGATTTCGCTTCGTCAATGGAGGTATCCTCTACCGCGCCCGCGATGCCGAAACCGGCGTTGTTGACCACCACATCCAGCCGGCCGGTTTCCCGGGTAATAAAATCTACGGCCCGCCGGACGGATTCATCCCGGGTGACGTCCATTTGTACCATAGCGGGTTGCCCGGGAGGAGGTGGGGTGGGGGGGAACGGAGCACGGCGGCTGGTGCCGAAAACCCGGTAGCCGCGCCGGGCCAGGTGTTCTGCACACGCTTTGCCGATGCCCGAAGAGGCGCCGGTGATGAGGACGACCGTCTCTTCTGGACGACGATTTCTGGGCATGTAGGCTCCCTTTGCAGGAAATGGGGGTATCATCATATTACTGCAATTTGGGCAAATGTCAAATAGAGGGGCCGCGCAATTCGGCGCAATCCACCTTGACAAATTCCCTATACCAGTGTATAATTATAGCGGAGCGGCCGGGAGCGCGCGCAGCGCAGTGGCCTGGGCCTTGCCTGCACCCCGACAAACGGGAACAAGAGAATGTGCCCGGAAGGAGCATGCCTTCATCCGCCGTTAGCCTCCACGTAGGTCTCAGGCCATTCCCCCGGGTCTCGGAGGGGCACTCATTTTCATCGGAGGCAGCCGTACAAACCGTAACAGGAGGTGCTCGCGCTCTGAAATCGTTCCTCAAACCGTTCCCCAAATGAGAAACTCTTCATGATGACCCCATATTTCTACCACTTCAGCAGGAGGGTAAAATGTCAGAACAACTGGTCAGTGCCATTGCGGAGATGAGAGAAGAGGAAGCCATCCAGTTGGTCCGAGATATGCTGGATAAAGGCGTCAAACCCATGGCGATTCTGGACGCGGCCCGGCAGGCGATGGACATCATCGGCCAGCGGTACGAGCAGGGCATCTACTTCCTCCCCGAATTGATGATGGCCGGTGAGATTATGGGCCAGATCGCCGAAATCCTCAAACCCAAACTGGCCGAATCCCCGGAGGTCAAGCGGCTCGGGCGAGTCCTCATCGGCACCGTCCAGGGAGACATCCACGACATCGGCAAGAACATTGTGACCTTTATGCTGGATGCCAACGGTTTTGAGGTCCTGGACCTGGGGGTAGATGTTCCCCCGCAGAAGTTTGTGGAGGCGGTACGGGATTTCCAGCCCCAGGTGGTCGGCTTGAGCGGCTTCCTGACCCTGGCCTACGATTCTATGAGAGCGACCATCCAGGCACTGGAGGCGGCCGGGTTGCGGGACAAGGTGAAAGTCATGATCGGCGGCGGCTCCGTGGATGAGCATGTGCGGGCCTACACCGGCGCAGATGCCTACGGGAGAGACGCCGTGACCGGCGTGTCTCTGGCCAAGAAATGGGTCGGCGCTCAATAACCACCCCGAGAGCAACGGAGGTAGAAAAATGAGCCCTCAGTTGTCACCCGACGAAAAACGAGAAGCCCTCTGGCAGGGAAAACTCTCGCCGAAAGACCCCCAGGGGAACCCTCTCCCCTTCCAGAGCCCGGAGGCGGAGAAGAAATACAAGGAGCGAATCCTCCGGGTCAAGGCCGCGATTGAGATGGAGAAGTTGCCGGACCGGGTCCCGGTGACCATTTTCCCCAGCATGTTCCCCTGGAAATATGCCGGGATGACCGTCCAGGAAGCTATGTACGACTACGAAAAATGCGCGGCGGCCTTTAAGAAGTTCATCCTGGACTTTGACCCGGACCTCCAGTGGGGAGCATACGCGCCCGGCCCGGGGAGGTTCTTTGAGATTCTGGATTACCGGTTGTACTCCTGGCCGGGCCATGGGGTCGCCCCCGATTGTTGTTATCAATGTAACGAGGGCGAGTACATGAAACCGGAGGAGTACGATGCCCTCATTCAGGACCCCACGGGCTACTTCATCCACGTCTATCTGCCCCGGGTGTTCGGCGCGCTGGGCGGCTTCCAGATGCTCCCCTTCTTCCCCGGCATTCTGGAGATGTACGGCCTAGCTCTCACCTTCATCCCCTTCGGCCTGCCCCCGGTCCAGGCGACGTTCCAGGCTCTCTTTGAGGCCGGTGCGGAGGCCCTGAAGTGGGTGGCCCCCATCGGCGGCGTGGACGTGGAACTGGCCAGCATGGGCTACCCGACGCTCCTGGGCGGCTTCACCAAGGCCCCGTTTGACGTCATTGGCGACACCCTGCGGGGCACCAAAGGGATCATGCTGGACCTCTATCGGCGGCCGGAGAAGGTCCTGAAGGCGATGGAGGTCCTCACGCCGCTGATGATCCAGATGGGCGTTAACTCCGCCCAGGCGACCGGCAACCCGCTCATCTTCATCCCGCTCCACAAGGGCGCCGATGGCTTCCTCTCCGATGAACAGTTCAAGAAGTTCTACTGGCCCACGCTGAAGGAAGTCATCCTGGGCCTGATTGAGGGTGGCTGCGTCCCGTTGCCTGCGGCCGAGGGCGGCTACAGTTCCCGCCTGGAAGTGGTGAAGGACCTGCCCCGAGGCAAAACGGTCTGGATGATTGACCTGACCGATATGGCCGACGCCAAGCGGACCCTCGGTCAGAACGCTTGCCTCATGGGCAATGTGCCGTCCTCCCTACTGAACCTGGGGACGCCGGACGAGGTCCGGGCCTACGTCAAGCGGCTCATAGAGGTAGCCGGGAAGGACGGCGGCCTGATCATCTCCAACGGCTCGTTCTTTGACGAGGCGAAGCCGGAGAACGTGAAGGCGATGGTGGAGGCCGCCAAAGAGTACGGCGTGTATTAGACGTTGCGGTCTGACAGGCTCCCCCAGGGGAGCCTGTCAGGCTCGTTGTACAGGTGATTTCGGCGGGCAGGCCCCCTGATTCGCCAGGCCGAGACCTTTGGCCTTGCCCGCCCGGGGGTGGAAGGGCCAGAGCGTTTTTGCGGCGGCGGCCGCAGGCCGCCGCCGCAAAGCCCGTCCTTCAGGCTGGGAGGGACATATGAAGGTGAAAGCGGCCGTCATCTTTGAGACCGGGGGGGATTTCCAGATTGAAGAACTGGAACTGGACGAGCCCAGAGACGATGAGGTGCTGGTCCGCGTGGTCGCCTCGGGGATCTGCCATACGGACCTGGGTGCCCGGGCCGGGCATCTCCCCATCCCCGCCCCGCCGAGTGTCTTCGGGCACGAAGGGGCCGGCGTTGTGGAGAAGGTGGGGGCGCGGGTGACCAAAGTCAGGCCGGGCGACCACGTGGTGATGACCTGGGACTACTGCGGGACATGCTCCGCATGCAAAGCTGGCAAAGTCCTCTATTGCCTGAACTTCTTCCTTCACAACTTCCACGGCGCCCGACCTGATGGGAGCGTGACCCTCCACAAAGACGGCCAGGCCGTCCACGGCTCCTTTTTCTGCCAGTCCTCCTTCGCCACCTTTGCGCTGGCCAATGAGCGGAATGTGGTCAAAGTGCCGAAGGATGTGCCCCTGGATGTGCTGGCGCCCATGGGCTGTGGTGTGATGACCGGCGCGGGAGCGGTCATCAACTCGCTGCAGGCCGGGCCGGGGGACTCCATCGCAGTGTTCGGTATCGGCACGGTGGGGATGAGCGCGATCCTCGCGGCGGTAGTCTGCGGCTGTACCACCATCATTGCGGTGGACGTCAACCCGGAGCGGCTGGCCATCGCCCGGGAGTTGGGCGCGACGCACACCGTCAACGCGGCCGAAGTGAACCCCGTGGAGGCCATCCGGGAGATGACCGGCGGCGGGGCGCAGTTCACGCTGGAGTGTGTGGGCAATCCCAAAGTCCTGCGACAGGCGGTAGACTCTCTGCCCCGCCTGGGCGTCTGCGGACTCATCGGCGTGGTGCCGCCGGGCACCGAGGTGGCCCTGGATATGGACTTACTGATGAACGGCCGGACCGTCCGGGGCATCCTCGGGGGCGATGCTATCCCGGACCTCTTCATCCCCAGGTTGGTGGAACTGTATCGTCAGGGGCGCTTCCCCTTTGACCGGCTGATTACGTACTACCCCTTTGAGGAGATCAATCGGGCGGTTCAGGATATGGAAGCGGGGCGTGTGATTAAACCCGTCCTCCGGATGTGAGAAAGGGAGGCCTCCGATGAAACTGATCCGCGTCAATATGACCACCAAATCCATCCGTGTAGAGGACGTGCCCCCGGAGTACGCAGGGCTTGGAGGCCGGGGGCTGACGTCCACCATCGTCAACACCGAGGTACCGGCCCGCTGCGATCCTCTGGGGCCGGAGAACAAACTGGTCGTTGCCCCCGGGCTGCTGAGCGGAACGACACTTCCCAACACCAGCCGTACTTCTATCGGGGCCAAGAGTCCGCTGACCGGCGGCATCAAGGAGAGCAACGCCGGGGGGACAATGGGCGCCTCTCTGGGCCGCCTGGGCATCACGGCCATCATCGTGGAGGGTCAGGCGGCGGAGGGGGAACTTTACATCCTGCGGATTGACCGCGAGGGGAACGTCTCGCTGGTTCCGGCCCAGGAGTATCGGGGCATGCACACCTATCCGCTGGTGGAGCGACTTCTGGAGACCTACGGGAAGGACAACTCGGTGCTGTGCATCGGACCGGCAGGCGAATACCGGATGGCCATCGCGTCCATCCAGTCCTCCGATGTGGATGGTCACCCCTGTCGGGCTGCCGGTCGGGGCGGCATGGGGGCGGTGATGGGGGCCAAGGGCCTCAAGGCCATCGTGGTAGACCAGCATGGCAAAAGCGCTGACCCCATTGCGGACCCCCAGGCGTTCAAAGAGGCGGTCCAGGCCATTGTCCAGATGGTCAAGGCAGACCCGATGAACGCCGAAGTGATGCCCAAACTGGGCACCGCCGCCCTGGTCGCACCGGTCAACACGATGGGCGCCTTCCCCAGTTACAACGCGCGGAAGGGGGTGCTGGACGGCTGGGAGAACATCTGCGGGGAGCGGATGGCCGAAATCATCCAGCAGCGGGGCGGGAATCCCACCCATCTGGGCTGTACCCAGTGCATCATCCATTGCTCCAACGTCTACGTGGATAAAGACGGCAAGTACGTCACCAGTTCCCTGGAGTACGAGACCATCTGGGCGATGGGCGGGATGACGGGCATCACCGACCTGGATGTCATTGCCCGGCTGGACTACATGTGCGACAACATCGGGGTGGATACGATGAGCACCGGCGCGGCCATCGCGGTGGCGATGGACGCCGGGTATCGGCCGTTCGGGGATGCTGAGGCCGTCTTAGAGATGGTGGAGGAGATTGGCAGGGGGACGGAATTCGGCCGCATTCTGGGGGGCGGTGGTGTCGCGGTGGGGAAGTACTTCAACAATCCCCGGGTCCCGGCCGTCAAGGGGCAGACCATCGCCGCCTACGACCCCCGGGCGATGCTGGGCAATGGCGTGACCTACGCGACCTCGCCGATGGGGGCGGACCACACGGCAGGGAACGTGGTGGGGGCATATCTGACGGGCGCGCTGAACCCGCTGAGCCCGGAGGGGCAGGTGGAGACCTCCCGGTTCTTGCAGATCGCGATGGCCGCCTACGATACGCTGGGGATGTGCTTTATGGCCAGTGTCTCCCTGTTGAGCCCGGAGGCCTTTGAGGCTGTCAGCAAGGCCATCGGCGCCAAACTGGGGCGGCCGCTGGAGCCGGAAGAGTTTCCCTTCGGCCTGGGCCGGCGGGTCCTGAAAGCGGAGCGAGAGTTCAACCGGAAGGCCGGATTCACCAAAGAGGACGACCGATTGCCCCGGTTCTTCTACGAAGAGCCCCTGCCGCCTCACAACAAGGTCTTTGTTATCAGCGATGAGGAATTAGATAGAGTTTTTGATTTTTAACGGCATTCGTTCCGAAAGGAGGTGGGTAGGGAGTACGTGAATGATCCCGGATAGAACCAAAGATATTTGCGAGTCCTCTAATAGTTGTCTACAATTTAGCGTAAGCAAGGAGGAAGAGATGGCTACCAGAGGTTGGACCCGTCGGGAGTTCCTGAAAGGGGTGGCCGTGGCCGGCGCCGGGCTGGCGCTGAGCGCGTGTGGCCCCAGGGTGACGCCCAAGCCCGCCAAGGACAAAATCGTCGTCGGGATGTCCCGGCCCCTCTCCGGCCCGCTGGTGACCGTGCACGAGGCGGCCTTCAAGCCGGTCTACGAGACCTTCGTCAAAGAAGTCAACGATGCCGGCGGGATCTACGTGGAGGAGTACGGCAAGAAACTGCCCATTGAGCTGATTATCTACGATGACAAAAGCGATGTGGGCACGGCAACAAGGCTAACGGAGAAATTGATTGTTGAGGACAAGGTGGACTTCCTCTGGCCGGGATGCGGCACATCCTACATCTACGCTCAGGCTCCCATCGCCAACAAGTACGGGTACATCCTGATCACCGCCGAGGGCGGCGCCACCACCATTAAAGACATGCTCCCCAGCCTGCCCTACGTGTTCGTTACCCTCAGTTTCTCCGACTGGTACCAGTTGCCGGTTCTGGCCGAGTTGCTGGCGGAGAAGGGCGCCAAGACGGCCTATATCGCCTACATTGCCGACCTCCACGGGATTGAGTACTCCGGTGTGGCGGGCGTGGAGTTCCCCAAGAGGGGCATTGAAATTATCGGCGTGAAGAGCATCCCGCCGGATATGAAGGACCTCTCCCCCATCATCCGGGAGGCGAAGGCGGCGAACCCCGATGTCTTCTGCTGCTTCGGCTACCCCGACCAGGTGATGCCTGCTACAGCGACCTCTATGGAACTGGACTTCAACCCCAAGGCCTGGGTAGGCGGCCCCGGCGTCAACTTCGGGTTCTATCAGACCACTTTCGGGCCTGCCGCTGAAGGGGTGATCGGCTTCACGTCCTTCAGCCCCAAGCAGTCTGATACGGCCCGGGCCCTGGCCGAGAAACTCTATGCGGGCAAGCCGAAGGAAATCCAGGACTATTGGGGACACCCGCTCTATTGGGCCGGCCTGGAAATCTGGAAACAGGCCATAGAGAAGGCCGGCACGCTGGACCAGGCAAAGATTCGTGAAATCATCGCTACCCAGCATTTCCAGACGGTCCTGGGCGATACCTGGTTTGAGAACGGCCTGCTCTCCAAGGACTGCCACACCGGTGAAATCGGCCAGTGGGTCAACGGGGAATACGAGGTCATCGGGCCCAAGAAGTGGGCTACCGCGGAGATGGTGTATCCCAAGCCCCAGTGGCCGAAAGGGTAAGAGGGGAGGAAGAGGGGCTGTGGCGGGGGGCGGGCCCCCCCGCCCCCACCCGCGGGTTTGGTGTGCCGACC
>JACIWQ010000054.1 GCA_014360895.1 Thermoflexales bacterium
GGGGTGGGGTGAGGCCCCCCTCCCCCGCAACTGGGAGAGAGGAGGGGGTCAGGGGGTGGGGTGAGGCCCCCCTCCCCCTCCCCCGCAACTGGGAGAGGGGAGGAGGTCAGGGGGTGGGGTGAGGCCACCCTCCCCCTCTCCCGCAACTGGGAGAGGGGGAGGGGGTTGGGAGGTGGAGGTGAGAGAAGGGCTATCCCGCTCCGAGGGAAGGCCCCTCTGCCAGGTGCGGTTTTTGCCCCATTGCGTTAATTGTTCATTCTGTCAATCCATCATTCCGTCATTCCCCCAAGGAGGCCCTATGACTACCGAAGCCCACTTCTACCGTCGCGCTGAAGAGTGGCTCTACCGGATGGCCGAGTTGAACCCGGTTGTGGCGACCCAGATCGGCATCCACCGGTACGACGACCGGCTGGGCGACCGGACGCTGGCCGCGCTGGAAGACGAACAGCAGGAAATCCGGGCCGCGCTGGCCGAACTGCGGGCGATGGACCTCTCCGACTTCCGCCCCGATGCCCACATTGACCACACCCTCCTCACCCACATCCTGGACTCCTTCGTCCGCTCCTACGAGAAATTCCAGGGTCACCTCCGGCAGCCCGGCGCCTATCTGGAAGAGCCTCTGGGTGGCATCTTCCTGCTGATTGTCCGGGACTTTGCCCCGCTGCCGGACCGGCTCCGCTCCATTCTGGGGCGGGTCCGGGAGACCCCGCGCGTCCTGCGGGAGGGGATGAACAACATCATCCCGGAGCGGGTCCCCCGCGTCTGGGCGGAGATCGCCCTGGAGCAGGCCCGGCAGGCGCCGGGGCTCTTCCTCGGCCTGCTCCCCGCCATCGCCGCCGAGGCCGCTCCCGACCTCCAGGCCCCCCTCCAGGAGGCCGGACAGGCCGCCGCGCAGGCCGTCCAGGAGTACGCGGCCTTCATAGAGAACGACGTCCTCCCCCGCGCGGCCGGCGATTTCGCCGCCGGTAAACCCCTCTTTGATGAGATGCTCCGGGAGGAGCACATGGTGGACTACGACGCCGACCGTCTCCTAGAGATCGGCTGGGAGCAGTTCCACCTCACCCGCCGCCAGATGGAGGAAGTCGCCCGACAGATTGACCCCAACAAGTCGGTGCGGGACCTGCTGGAGGAGGCCAAGAACGACCACCCGACGGCGGAGGGGTTGCTGGATGCCTACCGGGAGGCGATGGCCGCCGTCCGCCAGTACGTCATAGACCACGACATCGCCACCATCCCGGAGGGGGAAATTCTGCAGGTTGTAGAAACCCCTCCCTACCTGCGGCCCGTCATTCCCTACGCCGCCTATATGCCGCCAGGCATCCTGGAGGAAAAACAGGAGGGCATCTTCCTGGTGACGCCCGTGGACCCCAGCGCCCCGCCGGAGGTCCAGGAGCAGACGCTGAAGGGCCACAACTGGGCCAAGTTGCCCGTCACCGCCCTGCACGAGGCCTACCCGGGCCACCACCTCCAACTGGTCTGGGCCAACCGCCAGGAGACCATCCCCCGGCGAATGGGCTCCTTCCTGGCGACGCTTTTCATTGAGGGATGGGCCTTCTACTGCGAGGAACTGATGGAGCGACTGGGTTACATCGCCGAGCCGATCCAGCGCCTGGGCCGCCTCTCTGACCAGTTGTGGCGCGCGGCGCGGATCATCCTGGACGTCTCCCTTCACACTCGCGGGATGTCGGTGGAGGAGGCGGTGGACTTCCTGGTGCGGGAGTGCCAGTTGGAGCCCGCCAACGCGCTGGCGGAGGTCCGCCGTTACACCGCCAGCCCCACCCAGCCCCAGTCCTACCTGATGGGGAAACTGGCCATTCTGGAACTGGTGGCGGACTACCGCCGGGCCCGCCCCGACGCGTCGCTGCGGGAAATCCACGACGCCATCCTGGGGTGTGGCAGTCTCCCGCCCCGCCTGATGCGCCAGCGGCTGCTGGAATAATAGAAGGGACGCGGATGAACGCAGAGCAACGCGGATTTTCTCTTGGGTCCCCTCTGCCATCAGAAAAAAGCCGTCCGCGTGCGTCCGCGCTCGTCCGCGTCCTTTTCCTCCTGCCAGACAAAATCCATCCGCGTGCGTCCGCCCTCGTCCGCGTCCTTTTCCTCCTGCTCCTCCTCCTGGCCGCCGGGCTCCGCTTCTACCGGCTGGATGCCCAGTCCTTCTGGAACGACGAGGGGAACGCCGTCCGCGCCGCGGAGCGGCCCATCCCGCTGGTCATCGCCGCGGCGCGGGGGGACATCCATCCCCCGGGCTACTACCTGCTGCTCCACTTCTGGCGCATCCCCACGGGCGATAGCGAGTTCGCCGTCCGGGCCCTCTCCGTCCACATCGGCCTGCTGGCCGTCGCCCTGACCGGACGGCTGGGGCGCCGGATGTTCGGAGCCGAGGTTGGGCTGACCGCCGCGCTCCTGGCCGCCACATCCCCCCTGGCCGTCTACTACTCCCAGGAGGCGCGGATGTACGGCCTGCTGGGCCTGGTCGCCGTCGCCGCCACCGACCTCCTGTGGAGTTTCCTGCGCCGCCCCGGCCTCCGGACCGGCCTGCCCTACGCCCTCGTCGCCGCTGTGGGCCTCTACGTCCACTACTCCTTCCCCTTCGTCCTGGTCGCCCACAACCTGCTGGTTCTGGGGTGGTGGATGAAGAGACCGGCAGGGCGACGGCTGGGCGAGGCCCTCCGGTGGCTGGCCTTCCAGGGGCTGGTGCTGCTCCTCTACCTCCCCTGGCTGCCCAACGCCCTCCGGGCCACCGGCTGGCCCTCCGCCGGGCGCAACTACACCCTGGCCGGTGCCCTTCTGGACATCCTCCGCGCCCTGACGGTGGGCATCACCCTGGAGGCCGACGCGGCCCGTCCGGTCCTGTACGGCGCCGGGGCCCTGCTCCTCCTCGGCTTCTGGCCCCGCCGGAAAACGACCCCCGCGGTGGCGACCCTGGCCCTCTGGCTCCTGGTCCCCCTCGTCCTCATCTTCGCCTTTGACCTCTATAAACCGGCCTACCTGAAGTTCCTGCTGGCCGTCCTGCCGCCCTTCCACATTCTGCTGGCCGTGGGCATCCGCAACCTGGCCCGCCCCTTCCGCTTCTCCCGTCTCGCCAGCCCCACGCCTTCCGCCCTCACGCTTTACGCCTTCACGCTTTACGCCTTCACTCTTTACGCCTTTACGTTTCACGCCTTCACGTCTCACGCCCTCCTCCCCTCCCTCCGCAACCTCTACTTCAACCCCGCCTACGCGCGGGACGACTACCGTCAGATTGCCGCCGACATAGAGGCCCTGGGCCGGCCGGGGGACGGCATCCTTCTCAACGCCCCGAATCAATGGGAGGTTTTCACCTATTACTACAAAGGCGACCTCCCCATCTACCCCTTCATCTACCACCCCCGGCCGGAGGAGGTCGGCCCGTGGCTGGAGCCCATCCTGGCCGCCCACCGGCGGCTCTTCGTCCTCTACTGGGGGGACTTAGAGGCCGACCCCCAGCGGTGGCTGGAGAACCTCCTGGCCGACCAGGCCTATCCGGCCTGGAGCCGCTGGTACGGGCGGGTGCGGGTGGCCCTCTACGGCCTGGGGCCGCTGCCGGAGGAGCCCCGGGCCGCCACCCGGGCCCGGTTCGGCCCGGAAATCCTCCTGCATGGCTATGTCGTCGGAGAGGGGCCTTTCGCTCCCGGGGACGTGGTGCCTGTCACCCTCTTCTGGGAGGCGGACGCGCCGCCGGGGCGGTACAAGGTCTTCCTGCATTTGCTGGACGACGGGGGGAACCTGGTCGCCCAGAACGATGCCGAACCCCGGGGCGACCTCTCCCCGACCTTCATCTGGTCGGTGGGGGAGACGGTGACCGACCGGCACGGGGTGTACCTCCCGCCGGACCTGCCCCCGGGCCGGTATCGGCTGAGAGCCGGGATGTACCGCCTGGACACCGGTGAACGGCTGCCCCTCTCTCTGGATGGTGCGCCAGCGGGGGATGCCCTGGAACTGGGGGAGGTGGTGGTTCGGTAGCCGGTTGACAAAACCCTGTCCCCATGTTACCATAATCCGGCTTATGCGGACGGTAGAGTGGAGTAAGGACAAGGTTTGCCTGATTGACCAGCGGGTTCTGCCTGCCGAGTTTCGCGTCCTGCGGCTGGAGACACCCGAGGAGGTGGCGCAGGCCATTCGGGGGATGGCGGTGCGGGGCGCGCCGGCCATCGGCGCGGCCGCGGCCTTCGGCCTGGCGCTGGCCGCGCGCCGAAGCCGCGCCGCCGACCGGGCCGGCCTCTGGCGCGACCTGGAGGAGGCCGCTGCCATCCTCCGGGCCGCCCGCCCCACCGCCGTCAACCTGGCCTGGGCGCTGGAGCGGGTCCTGCGGCGGTGCGCGGCCGAATCCGACCCCGATGCCCTCCGGGCGGTCGCGCTGGCGGAGGCCCAGGCCATCGCCGACGAGGACGTGGAGGTGAACCGGCGGCTGGGGGAAATCGGCGCGGCGATTGTCCCCGACGGCGCGACGATCCTCCACCACTGCAACACCGGCGCGCTGGCGACGGTGGACTACGGCACCGCCCTGGGCGTCATCCGGACCGCGCACGAACAGGGCAAGCGCGTCCACGTCCTGGTGGACGAGACCCGTCCCCTCCTGCAGGGCGCCCGATTGACGGCGTGGGAACTGCAGCAACTGGGCATCCCTTTCACCCTGATCGCCGACAACGCCGCCGGGCATTTCCTGCGCACGGGGCAGGTGGACCTGGTCCTGGTCGGAGCGGACCGGGTGGCGGCCAACGGCGACGTCGCCAACAAAATCGGCACCTACAAACTGGCGGTGGTGGCGAAGGAGAACGGCGTCCCCTTCTACCCCTGCGTCCCCACCTCCACCATTGACCTCTCCACCCCGACGGGGGACGACATCCCGATAGAGGAGCGACCGCCGGAGGAGGTGACCGACCTGGTCTTCCGGGGGATGCCCGTTGCGCCGCCGGGGGTCCGGGTCGCCAACCCTGCCTTTGATGTCACCCCCCACCGCTACATCACCGGCATCATCACCGAGAAGGGCATCGCGTATCCGCCGTTCAGGATGAGTTTGCGTCGGATTGTGGAAGGGCGCTTATGAGAGAGGCGCTGCGGGTTCTGAACGCTCTGAAGGAAGAAGGGCTCATCAAAGACTACGCGATCGGCGGCGCGGTTGCTGCTCTGCGATGGACAGAGCCGTTCTTCACACAGGACCTGGACGTCTTCGTGGTGGTGGAAGTCACTCAGGCGGAATTGATTCTTCTGAACCCTATCTACGAATACTTCCAAAAGCGGGGATATGTGTGGAAAGGGCATTGGATCGTCGTAGAGGGCGTCCCCATAGATATATTTCCGGCCGACTCTTTGGAGACGGAAGCCGTTGAACAAGCCATAGAGGTAGAATACGAAGGAATCCGGACGAAAGTGATGACACCCGAGTACCTGATCGCGTTATTTTTGAGGGCTGGCAGAGAAAAGGACCGGGTGAAAGTCAAAATGTTGCTGGAGCAATCCCATGTGGACAGAGGGCGGCTGAAGGAGATTTTAGAGCAATATGGGCTATCCGAAAGATTCGGGAACATCCCCGAAGATGACCTCAACCGGGTATAACACCCGACCCCAGATCCTCCTCGGCGACCGGGTCTTTACCCGGGAGGAATGGTTCCAAGAGGCGGAGCAGGCCCGTCGGGAGCGGGCCCAACTCCCCTTTGAGGAGAAAATCCGCATCCTGGTGGAACTGCAGCGGCTCGCCCGGGATTGGGGCGGCCATCCAGACATCATCGTCTGGCAGATCTGAACCCACACATCACGTTTCACTCTTCACGTTTCACTTTTCACGTTTCACTTTTCACGGAGTCCCTATGAACATCGTCGTCACCGGTTCCATCTCCTACGACTATCTGATGCGCTTCCCCGGGCGCTTCGTGGAGCACATCCTGCCCGACCAGCTCCATCGCATCTCCCTCAGTTTCCTGGTGGACGATATGCGCCGGCAGTGGGGCGGCTGCGCGGCCAACATCGCCTACAACCTGGCCCTCCTGGGAGAGCGCCCCTACCTGATGGGCACCGTTGGGCAGGACTTCGGGGAGTACCGGCAGTGGCTGGAATCCCATGGGGTGGATACCTCCCTCACCCGCGAGGAGCCCGACCTCTTCACCGCGTCCTTCTTCGCCAACACCGACCTGGACGGGAACCAGATTTGCAGTTTCTACACCGGCGCGATGGCCCGGGCGCGGGAACTCTCTTTCCACGACCTAAACCTCCACCCCGTGGACCTGGTAGTGATTTCCCCCAACGACCCCCAGGCGATGGTCCGCTACGCCGCCGAGTGCCAGGAACTGGGCATCCCGTACCTCTACGACCCCAGCCAGCAGATTATCCGTCTGAGCGGGGAGGAATTGCGCGCGGGGCTCTTCGGCTGCGACCTGCTGGTAGTCAACGCCTACGAGTTTGAGATGCTCCGCCAGAAAACCGGTCTGGGCACCGAAGAGATTCATCGGGCACCGGCGCGCGCCTGTGTGGTGACCTACGGGGCCGATGGCTCCCACATTTGGGCCGACGGCCGCCTCTATGAGATTCCCGCCGTCCCCCCCGACCACGTTGCTGACCCTACCGGCGTGGGGGATGCTTACCGGGCTGGCCTCATCAAGGGCCTCTGTCTGGGCCTCCCCTGGGACCTGGCGGGGCGGATGGGGAGTCTGGCGGCCACCTACGCGCTGGAGAACCCCGGCGGTCAGGGCCACTTCTACACCCCCGCCGACTTCGTCCGCCGATTCCGGGAGTATTTTGACGACGGGGGAAGATTGGAGTCGCTGCTGTGATTCAGATCTACCATCACATAAGCCCTCAGGTGCATGGGTAAAGGGTATGAACGCGCTATTCTGCAAATCTTGTGAACAAATGGATGAGATTCCGGATGGAAGCGTGGACCTGGTGGTGACCAGTCCGCCCTACTGGAACGCGATTGACTACGAACAGCATGTCGCTGACCCGGAAGCTTGGTATAGAACCCGCCGAGGAAGCCCATATGAGGAGTATCTGGACTGGCTGAAAGTATGTTTCACAGAGGTCTTCAGGAAGCAGAAACCTGGTGGTTTTTGTGCTGTGGTGATCGGTACGGTTCTGTTCAACGGGCGGCATTACCCCGTCCCCCAACATCTGGTTACGATAATGGAGGGAATCGGCTACGAATTTTATCAGGAGATTGTCTGGCACAAAGTAACAGGGGGCGTCAAGCGCGCAGGCGTCACCATCCAGAATCCCTATCCCGGATACTACTACCCTAACATTATGACGGAATCCATCCTCATCTTCCGGAAGCCCGGCCCCAAAATCTATGAAGGGCGAAGCGAAGCCGAGAAGGAAGCGGACCGCATAGAGATAGACGAAATTTTCACCCATGAAATCGCCAATAACATCTGGCATATCGCCCCGGTCCCTCCCAACTATTTGCCGCATCCGTGCCCGTTCCCGGAAGAGATTCCGTATCGGCTGATCCGGCTCTACTCTTACAGAGGCGACCTGGTTCTGGACCCGTTCCTGGGCATCGGTACGACCGCGAAGGTGGCGAAAGCCCTGGGACGCCGATATGTAGGCTACGAAGTCCAAGAGAAGTACGTGAAAGCGGCTCAACAGCGACTGAATGAACCCTTGCATCTGCGAGACCAGCTGATCGCCCGCTTTGAGAAAGTACCTGTAAAGGATGAAGTCTACATTGCCCAGAAGCGAGCGGAGCAATCTCCTCTTCCGGGCGTGGAACGGTTGGCCTCTACCCAGCCACTCCTGCCCGGGCTGGTTTCAGTGAGAGATTCAATGCCCTCCTACCTACCGGACGAAGAAGATGGATCACTCTCTGGAGATTCTCAAAGCGATTGTACAGGCCGGCCGTGAACACCAGGCCGGTCCTCCACTGAGCGAGGTGGAGATTTTCCAGGACTGGTCGGACCGTCCGGAAACCTGGGATCGGCGGGATGGTTCCTGCACTCGTCGGGAGCTGCTGGCCCGCTACCTGCTGGTCAATGCTGTTCTGGACCAGGGCCCGGACACGGAAGGGGTCCGGCTACTGCTGACTCGGGTCACCAACGAGCTGTATCGCCGGGAAATCCGGTTTCTGCATGAACCGCACCGGTTTTTCCAAGAGCTGGGCATCGCCATCCAGCAAATAGACTCCGTTCATGATGCGATTAAACACCTGCGCGCGGAGGAGTGGGCCCGAAGGAACCAGAGCCAACCCAGCAAGTACAGCTTGTTTATGGAAAACGCGGCTCAGGTGCTGGGCTATGCCGTCTTTCGGTGGGGTGTTCCTCTGGCTTTGCCCCTCATCCTTGTCAGTGAGGCCTCTGAAGAAGAGCGCCCTCAGGCACTGCTGAATTATCTCCGTACATATCCATCTGCCGAGAGGATGTCTGAGCAGTTGAAGTCCCACCGCCGTTATGGATTAGGCAAGGCGATTGGCGATAAAGCTGCCCATCTTTACGCCAAGTGGCTGATCCATTCCTACCCTATTTTGCGGGATGACCATAATCCCGGTTGGGGAGCATTCAGTTTTGAAGTTCCCTTTGACAGCAATGCCGGGAGAGTGCTCTGGCGGACGGGATTTTTCTTGGAATGGGCCGATTACCAAGATTACGAGAGCTGGAGTGTAGTCCAAACTGGGAAAGGCAAAGGTGGAACCCACTATATCCGGGTCACCAACATTCGGGAGAAAGCCAGTCAGAGGGCACAAGACATCCCCCAGCTCTGGCAGGCGTATCGTGATATAGTGACCCATCATCTCCGAATGGGCCGGCCTCAGAAGGTCCAAATCCAGCGCATTCCCCTGGCATTGCTCTATATGAGCGAAATCGGAACTCCGGGAGAGCTGGATGACGGACTAATGTACATCGGCACGCAGTTTTGCTTCAATCACGACCGGCCGGAATGTGAGGAATGCCCCGCCCAAAATGTATGTCGGGGCTATCAAGAAGAACGTTCGCTGATTACATGGTATCGCACATAGAAACCCGGTAAGGAGTGAACCCATGCCCATAGACCACGACATCAAAGACCTGAATCTGGCCCCGGCGGGCCGGCTGCGCATAGACTGGGCGGAGCGGGAGATGCCTGTCCTCCGCCTCATCCGGGAGCGCTTCGCCGCGGAGAAGCCCCTGAAGGGCGTTCGCCTCTCCGCCTGCCTCCACATCACCACCGAGACGGCCAACCTGGCCCGCACCCTCCAGGCGGGTGGCGCGGAGGTCGTCCTCACCGCCTCTAACCCCCTCTCCACCCAGGACGACGTCGCCGCCGCGCTGGTCTCCTACTACGAAATCCCCGTCTTCGCCATCAAGGGCGAGGACAACGAGACCTACTACAAGCACATCCACGCCGCGCTGGACCACAGGCCCCACATCACCATGGACGACGGGGCCGACCTGGTGAGCACCCTCCACAAAGAGCGCACCGACCTCATCGGCAACGTGGTCGGCGGGACCGAAGAGACGACCACCGGCGTCATCCGGCTGCGCGCGATGGCCCGCCAGGGCGTCCTGCGCTACCCCATCATCGCCGTCAACGACGCGCTCACCAAGCACCTCTTTGACAACCGTTACGGCACGGGACAATCCACGATGGACGGCGTCATCCGCGCCACCAACATCCTCATCGCCGGGAAGACCGTCGTCGTGGCCGGATACGGGTGGTGCAGCCGGGGCATCGCCATGCGGGCCAAAGGATTGGGGGCCAACGTCATCATCACCGAAGTGGACCCGCTGAAGGCGCTGGAAGCGGTCATGGACGGCTACCGGGTGATGCCGATGCGGGAGGCCGCCCCCCAGGGGGACATCTTCATCACCTCCACCGGCGACATCAACGTCATTGACCGGCAGCACTTTGAGGTGATGAAGGATGGGGCCATCCTGGCTAACTCCGGCCACTTCAACGTGGAAATCAACATTCCCGCGCTGGAAGACATGGCCGTCGGGCCGCCGCGCCGGGTGCGCCCCTTCGTAGATGAATACACCCTGCCCGATGGCCGTCGCCTCTACCTGCTGGCAGAGGGACGGCTGGTCAACCTGGCGGCCGCCGAGGGCCATCCCAGCGCGGTCATGGATATGTCCTTCGCCAACCAGGCCCTCTGCGCGGCCTACATCCTCCGCAACGCCGACCGCCTGGAGCGCACCGTCTACACCGTGCCGGAGGAGATTGACCGGGAAATCGCCCGCCTGAAACTTCAGGCCATGGGCGTGGAGATAGACGTCCTGACTCCGGAACAGGAGCGGTACCTGGCTTCGTGGGAAGAGGGGACATAGCAGGAACGTGCCAGGCACTTTCGGAAGTGCCTGGCACGTTGGATCAGGGGGACGGAATGGAGACGATCCGGACCTTTATCGCCATTGCCCTTCCCGAATCGGTCATCCGGCAACTGGCCCAGGTGCAGCGGCAACTGGAGCGACAGGCGCCACCGGAAAGCGTCCGCTGGGTGAAACCGGAGGGGATTCACCTGACCCTGAAGTTTCTGGGGGATACTCCGGTGGGTAGACTGGACGCCATCCGGGCGGCGCTGGCGGCGGTGGCCGCGCAGGCCTCGCCGTGCGTCTTTACCGTCGGCGGATTGGGATGTTTCCCGAATGCCCGAAAGCCGCGCGTCATCTGGGTGGGGGTCCAGGCCGTCGGGGGGGAACTGGCCGCGCTCCAGCGGGCCGTGGAGGCGGCGATGAAGCCCTTGGGCTTTCCCCCGGAGGGGCGGGATTTCACCCCCCACCTGACCCTGGGGCGGGTGCGGGACCGGATCCCTCCGGCCGACCTCTCCCGTCTCGGTGCCCTGGTCTCCTCCGCCGATATCGGGACGCTGGGAGAGGTTCATGCGCGTGGGTTTGCCCTGATTCAAAGCGTCCTGAAGCCCTCCGGGGCCGAATATACTCCGCTGGCCGAGTTCCTGATGGGCGGGTCGTAGAAGCGCGCCGTGTCCTGCAAAGGTTGGGGGCAGCGGCAACGCTGCTCCCAACCCCGGTTGTCTTTGGTCTCATCGCGGTCGCACAAACAACGCCCCCATCTCTTGCCAATCAGACTGTCGCTTTGCAGGCGGAGCATTCCGGTCTCATGGGAATCCCCAACGAAGCCCCCTCCTTTGCCTGCATCGCGAGTTTGTGATAAACTATTTCAGGCCACCGATGCACTCCGTTCCCCCACATCCACTTCCACAGTCTACCCTATCGGGAACCGGACCACGATGCCCCACGGAGCCAAAAGCCCCTCAGAGGAATGGGGTATGGAAATATCATCCGTGGTCTCTCTGGTAGAGGAAAGTCTGGCCCTGGAACGGGCAGGGGATGTCGCGGCCGCGCTTCGGAAAGCCAACGCGGCTCTCCGCGAGGCCCGACAGAGGGACGCGCCCGAGGTGACAGCTCAGGCGCTTCTTGCTCTTGCCCACATTCGTTTTCAATTGGGCCAGTATCAGGTCGCCGGAGAACTGGCTACAGAAGCCCTGGCTCTGGCCCCTCTGGACTCTCCCTATCGGGCAGAAGCGCTGTTACGTCTGGGCGTATGTGCAGCTGCAAATTTTTCCCTGGATGAAGCTGAGACGCTGCTGCTCCAGGCCGCCGACCTGAGTCGTGAGGTCGGATGTGTCCAGATTCGCTTCCGTGCCCTGCACAGTCTGGCGGCGGGCATCTACATCGCCCGGGGACAATTTGACCTGGCCCTGGCGGCGGAGACGGAGGCCCTCCGTATCGTCTGTGAGGAAGGTCTCCACGAGTGGGTTCATTTTCCCCTCATCGTTATTGCCTGGACCTACATCACGACGCAACAGCCGCACCTGGCCCGCGAGGCGCTGGAGAAATTGGGCCAGGTGGTGTTGAAGGACTCCGCCGGCCAGGGCTTTCACGTCTATCTGGAAGCGGAACTCGCGCTGAGCACCGGGGATATAGAGACGGCGCGAGCCCTCTACGCCCGCGCCCGCTCTATCGCCGAGACGGTCGGCGACCCCTGGCTGAATATCTCTCTGCGGTTGGGACTGAGCCGCCTCGCCCGTCTATCGGGCAATGTCCCTGCGGCGTACTCCTGGGCAGAAGACGCGCTGAATCTGGCCGTCCGAACCCGGCATCTGCGCGAGCAGGGCATGGCGCTGATAGAGCGTGGTCGCACCCACTGGCTCAGCGGGAACCTGGACGCCGCCCAATCCGACTTACGGGCGGCCATCCATTTACTGACCCCCTTGGGCACGGCGTTTGAACTGGCCCGCGCCTGGTTGCTTCTGGCCGCGCTGCTCGCGGCCGGCCGCGCCCCCGTCCCTGAACTCCGCGCGGCATGGCTGGAGGCCGTCTCCCGGATTGTGAGCGGCGGCTATGCCTTTATGCTGGAACAGGAACGGGCCCTGGCCTTCCCCCTTCTGGCATCGTTCCTGAACAGCGATGACCCTTATGGGGTGGCCGTCAGCCGGACGTTGCTGGACCATCTGGCGCGTGTCCCTCCGCCCCCCTTGCACATCCGGACTTTGGGCCGGTTTGAGGTCCGACAGGGCCGATTCTCCGCGGATATGCGCGCCCTGCGACAGCGGCGGGCCGCTGAATTGCTGGCCCTTCTGTTGACGGCCCCCGGCCGTACCCTCTCCTCGGAGCAAATTGCCGAAGCGCTCTGCCCGGAACGACCCCCGGATGCCGCCCGCAATTTCTTTCACCACGCTACTTCCGCCCTGCGGCGCGCCCTGGAGCCCGACCTCCCCGAAAAGTTCCCCTCCCGCTATCTGGAGGTGGACGAGGGACGGGTCACCCTTCACCTGCCGCCCGATTCCTGGGTGGATGTGGACGCTTTTGAGGCCTGCTACCGACGGGGGGAGTGGGAGGAAGCTCTTGCTCTTTACGGTGGTGAGTTTCTACCCGAGTACCGTTACACCGAGTGGACCATCGCCCCTCGGGAACGGCTGACTCTCCTGTACCAGCGGGCACTGCTGGAGGCTGCCCGGGCCCGTCTAACGGCGGGCCAGTTTGCCGGGGCACTGGAGGCCTGCTGGCGTCTTCTGGCCCTGGAGCCCTGGCATGAAGAGGCGGTTATGCTGGGCATGCGCGCTTGTGTGGCGTTGAACGACCTGCCCGGTGCCCGTCGGCTCTACCTGGCACTGGAAAAGGCCCTGCGCGAAGATTTGGGCACGGTCCCCCAGGAGGAACTCCGGGCCTTTTACCGCTCCCTGACTCCGCCGCCATCGTAACGGCCCCGACCCCGCATCGGGCGGGGCCGTTATCCCCCGGAGACAACGGAGACCAGTTTGACCGTATCTCCCGGCTCCAGCATGGTATCCTCGGTGAGCAGTTTCCCGTCCCGCACCGCCAGCACGGTTTCCGGAATCAACCCCACCTTCTCTATCGCCTGACGGACGGTCATCCGCCCTTCCAGTTCCCATTCCCGGTCCCGGTAGATGAGTTTCATCCTCCCCTCCTGGTCGGGGGTTGCGGCGGGGGGGGCCCCGGGCGCCCCCCCCCCTTCCCGTCGTCATCCGGCGCGGATGCCCGCGCGAACGTGGCCGTCGGCGGCGACGACGGCCCAGGCCATGTGCGGGGTGGTGTGGGCAATGCCATAACGACCGCGCGGGTCCAGCACAATCAGGCCGCCACAGCCGCCGGTCCGCTCGGCCAGCAGGGCCAGTATCCCCTCCGCTGCCTCCTGCGGACTCCTCCCCTCCGCCACCCGCGCGCAGACGGCGCCCGTCGCCAGGATACGCATCAACGCCTCCCCGTCGCCGGTGGCGGACGCGGCGGCCGAGCGGTTATCCGCATAGGCGCCACAGCCGACCAGCGGTGAATCCCCGACCCGGCCCGGCCATTTGCCCGGTTTACCCCCGGTGGAGGTCGCCGCCGCCAGATTCCCTTCCCGGTCCAGCGCGACCGCCCCCACGGTTCCGGCGGGGCGGAAGAGTTCCGCCGCGTAGAGGCCCTCTCCGGCCCGCCAGGCCTCCCAGCGGACCCGTTCCCGTTCCACCACCAGTTCCTCCGGCGAGACGAGGGCCATCCCGTGCTGCCGGGCAAACTCCTCCGCGCCGGGTCCCACCAGGAAGTTGTGCAGTCCTACCTCCATCACCAGGCGGGCCAGCGAGACCGGATGGCGCACCCGCCGGATTGCGGCAACGGCCCCCAGGCGCAGTGTCCGCCCGTCCATAATGATGGCGTCCATTTCCACTTCGCCGACGGCGTTCAGGCAGGACCCCCGCCCGGCATCAAAGGTCGGGTCATCCTCCAGAAGACAGACGGCCGTCTCCACGGCATCCAGCGCGGACCCGCCGGAGCGTAGCACCTCCCATCCGGCGATGGCGGCCTGGCGACACCCTTCCATATGAGGCTCATGTTCCTCTTCCGGAATCTTCCATGCGCCCCCGTGAACGACAATCACAGGTGTCTGGTTCATGTCCGTCCATCCTTAAGACGATTTTGCGGAGACGGCCTTCGGCCACCTCCGCAAACATCCCCTTTCCCCGTTACCTTTGCCGGCAAATCATCGCCTGTCCGACGAGCGTGAGCAGGTCGGGGCGGCAGGCGCCGGACGCCTGCGCGTGCCGGAAGGCCGCCTCGGCATCCCCGCAGCGACCGGCATGCAGATACGCTGTCCCCAGCGCCAACGCCAGGGCCGCCGTCGGATTCCCGGAGACCGCGCCGAGGGAAGAATCCCCGGCTTCCATCAGCGCCCGCGCCTGCTCGTAGCAGATGACGGCCTCCCGCCAGGCCTCGTCGGCAGCGTAAGCTTCCCCCAGGACAAACCACAGCGCCGCCGAACCTCCCTCCTGCTCTATCGTCTCCCCCACCACGCGGATCGCGACCCGGGGCAACCCCTGGGCCAGCAGAGCCCGGCCCCGGTAGTACATCCGCATCGGGTCGTCGGGATGGAGACGGGCGTACTCGGCGGCCAGTTCGGCGATAAGGTCGGAGCGGGCCGCCGCCACCGCGCACTCCCACCGGGCCAGGAAGAGGGCCGGCGCCAGCGAGGAGTCCCGCCGGACCGCCGCGTCGTAGGCATCCAGCGCCTGGATGGGGTCATTGAAGGCCCGGCGGAGGACCTCCCCCAGCAACGCATAGGCCCCGGCATCCTCCGGGGCCAGCATAATGGCCGTCTGCGCGTCCTGCAGGGCTGCCGGACCGTCCCCCAGGGCCAGATGGACGGCCGCCCGGGCCCGGTAGGCAGGGGCAAGGCCCGGGTCCAGTTCCAGGGCACGGGTGAAGGCCGCCCGGGCGCACTCCCAGTCCCCCGCCTGCTGGCAGGCCAGCCCCTGGTCGTAGAGGACGGTGGGGCCGGGCGTCGGTGTCGGCGACGGAGCTGGCAACGGCGAGACGGCGGCGGGAGATGGCGCGACCGTACAGCCCGTGAGCGCCAGGAGCAATATCAGCAGAAACAGGTGACCGTCGCCCCTAACGGTGACGGTCACCTGTTGCGGGCGCGCGACCGTCACCCAATCACTCCCAGTTCCTTCCCGACCTTCGCGAACTTCTCCAGGCCGTAGTCCAGGTCGTCTCTGCTGAGCATGGCGGAGACCATGACCCGGATGCGGGCCTGGCCTTTGGGGACGGTGGGGTAGCCGATGGCCATCGCGAAGACCCCCTCCTCAAAGAGGCGGCGGCTGAACTGCTGGGCCAGGGGCGCCTCCCCCAACATCACTGGCGTGATGGGGGTGACGCTGCGGCCCACGTCAAACCCCAGCCGCTTCATCTCCCCCTTGAAGTAGCGGGTGTTCTCCCAGAGACGGTCCACCAGTTCGGTGGATTCGGAGAGGACGTCCACTGCGGCCATGCACGCGGCGGTGTCGGTAGCGGTGACGGCGTTGGAGAACAGGAAGGGGCGGGCCCGCTGACGCAGATAGTCTATGACCACCTTCTTGCCGGAGATAATCCCGCCGACGACGCCGAAAGCTTTGGAGAAGGTGCCAATTTCAATGTCAAACTTCCCGTGGAGGCCGAAGTGGTCCACAATGCCGCGACCGCCGTAGCCCAGCACCCCCTCGCCGTGGGCGTCGTCCACCATCGTGATGAGGCCGTAGCGCTCGGCGACCTCGTAGATTTTATCCAGCGGGGCCACGTCGCCGTCCATAGAGAAGACGCCGTCGGTGATGACCATGCCGCGCCGGAAGTTGGGGAGATTCTCTTTGATTTTAGCTTCCAGGTCATCGGGGTCGCAGTGCTCGTAGACGATGATCTTGGCCCCGCTGAGGCGGCAGCCGTCAATGATGGAGGCATGGTTCAGCCGGTCGGAGAAGATGACGTCCTCCCGGCCCACCAGGGGCGGGATGGCGGCCTGGTTGGCGCAGAAGCCGGACTGAACGTAGAGGGCGTCCTCCACGTGCTTGAATTCGGCGACCTTCCGCTCCAGTTCCACGTGGATGCTGAGGGTCCCGGCGATGGAGCGGACCGCCGTCGGCCCGACGCCCCAGCGGTCCAGCGCCTCGTGGGCGGCCTGGACCAGCCGGGGGTGGGTCGCCAGGCCCAGGTAGTTGTTGGTACAGAGGTTGAGGACCTTTTTGCCGTCCACAATCATCCAGGGCCCGGGGGCCGAGCCGATGGTGCGGAGATGGATGAAGAGGCCAGCTTCCTTCAACGCGGCCATCTCTTCGCGGATGAAATCAAATTTGTCTCCCATGACCTTGCTCCTTTAGTGGAATGGGGTGCTTCTCATCCGATCAGCGGTGGTCATTATACAGAGGGGGGATGATTCTGTCAATTTGCCGGGCCTGCAGAACATGCCAGGCACTTTCAGAAGTAAACTTCATCGGAAATAGGACGCGGATAAACGCGGACGAGCGCGATTTTCCTAACAAAGAAAGATACGTGCTGCGCCACCTGGCGCTATTTCCGATAAAGTCTATTTGTGCAGAGAGCGTAGCGCAGGCCGCCAGGCCGGTACAGGCTAAACAGCCTGCGCTGCGCGAAAAGTTAGCACTACCGGGTTCTCGGGCTCTAACGGAAATCTAATACCCCTCCATCGTTTTTCTAACGCCACACGGTTATCATTTTCCGCGCGTGCGGCAATCCATCCCGCTTCACGCTTCACGCTTCACGTTTCACGTTTCACGCTTCACGCTTCACGCTTCACGTTTCACGCTTCACGCATTGAGGAGGTGATGAGTATGGATTTGAACCGGTACACAGAAAAAGCCCAAGAAGCCATTTTTACCGCTCAGCGGCTGGCGAGCGAATACAACCACGGCCAGATTGAGCCGGAGCATTTACTGCTGGCCCTGGTCCGCCAGGCCGACGGGGTGGTGCCCCAGGTGCTGGCGAAGATGAACGTCCCGCCGGAGACCATCGCGTTGGCGACGGAGCGCGCGCTGCGGGAAAAGCCCAAAGTCTACGGCCCGACGCAGATCGGGCTCTCCCGGGACCTCTCCCGCGCGCTGGAGGAGGCGGAGAAGGTCGCCGCCCGGATGCGGGACGAGTTCATCAGCACGGAGCACCTGCTGCTGGCCCTGCTGGCCTGCGGGAACGGCGCCGCGCGCATCCTCGCCGCCCACGGCGTCACCGAGGACGCCGCCCTGCGCGCGCTGACCGCCATCCGCGGCAGCCAGCGGGTCACGTCCCAGAACCCGGAGGCCACCTACCAGGCGCTGGAGAAGTACGGCCGGGACCTGACCGCACTGGCCCGCCAGGGGAAACTGGACCCGGTCATCGGGCGGGATGAGGAAATCCGGCGGGTGATGCAGATTCTCAACCGCCGGACCAAGAACAACCCGGTCCTGGTGGGCGACGCGGGCGTCGGGAAGACGGCCATCGTGGAAGGGCTGGCCCAGCGCATCGTCCGGGGCGACGTCCCGGAGGGGCTGAAGAATAAGCGCATCATCGCGCTGGACCTGGGCGCGCTGGTCGCCGGGGCCAAGTACCGGGGCGAGTTTGAGGAACGCCTGAAGGCCGTCCTCAAGGAGGTCGCCGACGCGGAGGGCGAAATCATCCTGTTCATTGACGAGATTCACCAGGTCGTCGGCGCGGGGCGGGCCGAGGGCGCCCCGATGGACGCGGCCAACATCCTCAAGCCGATGCTGGCGCGGGGCGAACTCCGCTGCATCGGCGCGACGACGCTGGACGAATACCGCAAGTACATTGAGAAGGACGCCGCGCTGGAGCGGCGCTTCCAGCCCGTCTATGTGGACGAGCCGTCGGTGGAGGATACCATCAGCATCCTGCGCGGGCTGAAGGAGCGGTACGAGGTCCACCACGGCGTCCGCATTCAGGACGCCGCGTGCATCGCGGCCGCCGTCCTCAGCCACCGGTACATCTCCGACCGGCACCTGCCCGACAAGGCCATAGACCTGATAGACGAGGCCGCGTCCCGCCTGCGGATGGAGATAGACTCCAAGCCCGCCGAACTGGACGAGGTGGACCGGCGGATGATGCAACTGGAGATTGAACGCGAAGCGCTGAAGAAGGAGACGGACGAGGCCAGTCGGGAGCGGCTGGCGAAACTGGAGAAGGAACTGGCCGACCTGCGGGAGCAGAACGAGGCGCTGCGGGCCCGGTGGGAGCGGGAGAAGGCCGCCATCCAGGCCCTCCGGGAGACGAAGGAGCGGATTGAGCAGGTCCGCCACCAGATTGAGGAGGCCCAGCGGGCCCTGGACTACGCCCGCGCGTCGGAACTCCAGTACGGCGTCCTGATGGAACTGGAGCGCCAGCGGCGGGAGCAAGAAGAGCGGCTGAGGGAACTTCAGGCCGACCGCCCCCTGCTTAAGGAGGAAGTGGGCCCGGAGGACGTGGCCCGCGTTGTGGCGGAGTGGACCGGCATCCCGGTGACCAAACTGCTGGAGGGGGAACTGGAGAAACTGCTGCGGATGGAGGAGGCGCTCCATCGGCGCGTCGTCGGGCAGGACGACGCGGTCCGGGCCGTCGCCAACGCCGTCCGGCGGGCCCGCGCCGGGCTCCAGGACCCCAACCGGCCCATCGGCTCCTTCATTTTCCTGGGGCCGACGGGGGTCGGCAAGACCGAACTGGCTCGCGCGCTGGCGGAGTTCCTCTTTGACACCGAGGAGGCGATGGTCCGGATTGACATGAGCGAGTATCAGGAGCGGCACACCGTCTCCCGGCTCATCGGCGCGCCGCCGGGCTACGTGGGCTACGAGGAGGGCGGCCAACTCACCGAGGCGGTCCGCCGTCGGCCCTACAGCGTGGTCCTCTTTGACGAAATAGAGAAGGCCCATCCGGAGGTCTTCAACACCCTGCTCCAACTCCTAGATGAGGGCCGCCTGACCGACGGCCACGGCCGCACGGTGGACTTCCGCAATACCATCATCATTATGACCAGCAACATTGGCAGCCGCTGGATCAAGGAACTGGGCGTGGAGGCGGCGCGGGAGCGGGTGATGGAGGAACTGGACCGGACCTTCCGTCCGGAGTTCCTGAACCGGATTGACGAAATCATCCTCTTCCACAGCCTGACGCGCGAGGACCTGAAGCGGATTGTGGACATCCAGATGGAGCGGCTACGGGGTCTGCTGGCCCAACGGCAGATTGGGCTGGAGTGGACGGACGGCCTGCGGGAGTACCTGGCCGAGGTGGGCTACGACCCGGTCTTCGGCGCGCGGCCGCTGAAGCGGGTCATCCAGCGGGAGGTGCAGGACCCGCTGGCGATGGCCATCCTGCGCGGCGAGTTCCGCGAGGGGGATACCGTCCGGGTGGACGTCCGGGATGGCCGGGTAGTGTTCGCGAAGTGAACGTGCCGCAAGGTGACGGTCACCTCCCCGGTGACCGTCACCTTGAGTGCACCAGGCCTGTGTTGTGGCGCAGGCCGCCCGGCCTGTAGCCCGCCTTTGCAGGCCGAACCGCCTGCACTGCGCGGAACGTCAGCATCATCGGGCTGTCGGGCCCATCAGCCGCTCCAGCGTATCCGCGAAAACCCTGTAGGCGGACTGACCATACAGGCAGAAGACGACCCGCTCCAGCCCTGTCTCCCCCTGCAGGTAATCGGCGGCCGCTCGCAGCATGACCTCTGCGGCCTCCTCCATCGGATACCCGAAGATCCCCGTGCTGATGGCGGGCAGGGCGACGGATTTGAAGCTGTGTTTGTCCGCCATCTCCAGCGCCGCGCGCACCGCCGAAGCTAGGAGTTGGGCCGAGCGCTCCGGGGCCGTCCGATCATAGACCGGCCCGACGGCGTGGATGACATACCGGGCCTTCAGGCGGCCTCCGGAGGTGATGGCCGCGGAGCCGGTGGGCACGGGGCCGTAGCGACGGACCCACTCGTCGCTCTCTCGCTGGATCGTCGGACCGCCTTTGCGCGCGATGACTCCCGCCACTCCGCCCCCATGCGCCAGATATTCGTTGGCCGCGTTGACGATGGCATCGGTCTCCATCTCCGTAATGTCCCCCTCCACTAATTCCAGTACGGTGTGATGGATTTGAACCTTCATCTCCGGCCTCCCTATAGGTCAAACTGGCCGCAAGGCCGTCCGGGCAGCACCCACCCTATTCTACCACATTCTACCACATATCCCCAAAAGACTGCCGAGTCTCGTAAAATCGTACCGGGTGAAAGTCCTGAAAAGTCATGCTACTTTTCCCCTCATCCCTCTTCCCCCCTCCCTCCTCGCTTCGCTCGGGGGAGAGGGGGAAGGGAATAGGGTTTTGCGGCGGTGGCCTTTGGCCGCCGCCGCAAACCCCACTTTTTCTCCCCCTTCTCCTCCCCGTTTCGGGGAGGA
>JACIWQ010000055.1 GCA_014360895.1 Thermoflexales bacterium
CTCCCCCTCTCCCGCAACTGGGAGAGGGGGAGGGGGCTGGGGGTGGGGGTGAGGGCGAAAAACGGCGGATTGCCGGATTAATTTTTCAAGTTGCAATAGCCGTTGCCCTACATCTTGAAAATCCGCCTTGACGTGACGGATTTTCAAGGTATAATGAGGATATGATTCTCCCGCGACCGCAGTTACGGCAGACAATTGAGCGCGCGCTGGAGCGCAGCCGGGTTGTCGCGCTTGTCGGACCGCGCCAGTGCGGCAAGACGACGATGGCGCGGCAGTTCGTCCCGCCCGACTCCCTCAACTACTTTGACCTGGAAGACCCGCTGAGCTTGGCCCGATTGGACCAGCCGATGACCGCCCTGCAGGGACTGACCGGGCTGGTGGTCATTGACGAGATCCAGCGCCGTCCCGACCTGTTCCCGGTCTTGCGCGTCCTCTGCGACCGCACCCCCCTGCCGGCCCGTTTCCTGATTCTGGGCAGCGCATCCCCCGCTATGCTCCGCCAGTCCTCCGAAACGCTGGCCGGCCGGCTGGAGGTCATCCGTATGGCCGGCTTCAGCCTGGCCGAAGTGGGCGCGGAGAACCAGATGCGGCACTGGCTGCGCGGCGGCTTCCCCCCTTCCTTCCTGGCCGCTTCGGACGAGGACAGCTTGGCCTGGCGTCGGAACTTTATCCAGACCTTCCTGGAACGGGATTTGCCCCAACTGGGCGTGAGAGTCCCCGCCCCGGCGATGTTTCGCTTCTGGAATATGCTGGCCCATTACCACGGGCAGGTCTGGAATGCCGCCGAGATGGCCCGCGCCCTGGGCGTCGGCGAGTCCACCGCCCGCCGCTACCTGGACTTTCTGGAAGGCGCTTTTATGGTCCGGGTGCTCCAGCCCTGGTTCGCCAACCTGAGCAAGCGGCAGGTCCGCTCGCCCAAAGTCTATTTTCGGGATAGCGGCATCCTCCACCTGATGCTGGGCATCCGCGAGGAGCGGGACCTCTGGCTCCACCCCCGCAGCGGCGCCTCGTGGGAAGGGTACGTGATGGAGGAGGTCATCAAAGCCGTTGGCCCGGACGAGGCCTATTTCTGGGCGACGCACGGCGGCGCGGAACTGGACCTGCTCCTGATCGTTGGCGGCCGACGGATCGGCGTAGAGTGCAAGCGGGTGGACGCCCCGCGTCTGACGCCCTCTATGCGGATCGCTCTGGAGGACCTGGCGCTGGACATCCTCTTCGTGTTCTATCCGGGCACCCGCGCCTATCCGCTGGCCGAACGGGTAAAGGTTCTTCCCCTGGCCTGGTTGGAACGGGGCAATCGGATACTGGAACTGGCCGATGTGGATTGATCCCCCAAAAAGGGCATGGAGTTTGCGCATATGAATTTATGGCAACAACGACCACAGAGAACACGGAGAGCGCTGAGGCCTTGTTTTGATCCCCGGCATTCTTTGCGCCCCCCGCGGTGAAAAGAGCCACCGATGTCCCATAAAGACGTTGCCCAAGCTGTAGATACCTTCCTGGAGGTCCTGGGCGACCTGGGCGTGCCCCTCACCGGCCCTGCCCGCCGCGCCGTCCGGGGCGTAGAGAGCCTCCGCCGCTCCGAGGATGCCCGGCACCGCCTGGCCGACCTCCTCCAAGGGGCCGAGGAAGACTTTCGGCAAAAGGCCCAGCAACAGGGATTGGCCCCGGTTGCCGATTGGGTGGCCTCCCTCCCCGTCCACGACCTCCCCACCTTCCGCCAGGCGGTGGAACACCTCCGGGACCTCTGAAGCGAGCAACCGCTGGAGGAGCGCCTGGCGCAGGAGTTCGCCCGTATCCCCCGCATCCAGGATAAAGCGCGCGCCCGCGCACTGGCCCTCTACCTGGCCTGCCTGCGCGCCCACCTCCTGGCCGACGCAGAGTTCCGCCCGGTGGTCACCGCCCTCAGCACCCTCCGCACCGAGCAGAAGGTGGACCGGCTCCTGGAGACGGCCGACGACCTCTCCCGCGCCGTCAACTGCCTCTTGGGCCTCCCCGAAGACCTCCTGGCCTGGCCCGTCCGGACGGTGCCGGAGACCGTCCCCGAACTCCGCGCCGACCTCCTCCGCCCCGACTATCGCCTGGTCCCCTACACCGGGCAACCCTTTGAGGCGATGCGGGACGACCTCCTGGCCTGGGCGCGCCGCCTGGAGGATGCCCAACCCCCCGTGGGCCTGCGCACCCACATCGGCCCGGGCGGCGCCGGAAAGACCCGACTGCTGATGGAGGTGGGCGAGGAACTCCGGCAGGAGAGCTGGTGGGTCGGCTTCCTGCGGGCCGGACGGCTGACGAAGGACAACGCCCCCATCCTCTGTGCCGATGCCCGTCCCACGCTCCTTATCGTGGACTATATCGCCGACCGTGGGGAGGAGGTGCGCTCCCTCCTGCGGGCGGCCGCCAAAGCCGCCGATGAAGACAAACGGCCCGCCCCCCTGGCCATCGTCCTCCTGGATCAGGCCGTAGAGGGCGCGCTGGTGGAACTGCGGGAGCGGGAGGAGTGGCGCGCTCTGGCGGAGGCGCTGGGGCGACTGGCGGCGGGAGAGCGGGACCCCCAGGCCCTCCGCCGGGGGCTGGCGCTGGATGCGGTGGACGAGCAGGCGCTGGCACTGGCGGAGCGGGCGGTCACCGACGTGCAGGCACTGGAGATGCTGGCTGCGTTGGCTACGCTGGCCGCGCTGGTTGCGCGGGCGCTGAGGGATGCCGACTGAAGTTGCCCTCCCTGGGCCTGCGGCCATTTGTCGGCCTGCGCCGACAAGGGGTCTCTGCGTCGGCGAAGGCCGACGCCCGGCCGAAGGCCTAAGATAGGCTGATTTCCAATCAGCGCAGAGCACCTATGCCCAAACCCCGCCTCGTCGTCAGCAAGTGCCTGGGGTTTGACGCCTGCCGCTACGATGGCAGCGTCATCCCCGACCCGGTTGTGGATTCCCTCCGGGAGTGGGCAGAGTTCCTCCCCATCTGCCCGGAGATGGAACTGGGCCTGGGCGCGCCCCGTCCCCCGGTGCGGCTGGTGCGCGTCGGCGGGGAGGTCCGCCTCCTGCAGCCCGCCACCGGCCGGGACCTGACGGAAGAGATGCGCGCCTTCGCCGCGTCCTTCCTGGATTCCCTCCCCCCGGTGGACGGCTTTGTCCTCAAGAACCGTTCTCCCTCCTGCGGGATCAAGGACGCCAAAGTCTACGCCGGGCCGGAGAAGGCCCCGGCCCTCGGCGTCGGGCCGGGGATGTTCGGGGAGGCCGTCCGAGCCCGCTTCCCCGACCTCCCCGTGGAGGACGAGGGCCGGCTGACCAACCGGGCCCTTCGGGAGCATTTCTACACCGCCATCTTCGCGCCGGCCTCCCTGCGGGAGGTGGTGGACTCGGGCCAGATGGGGGCGCTGGTGGACTTGCACACCCGGAACAAGTTCCTTCTGATGGCCTACAACCAGGCCCGGATGCGGGAACTGGGCCGGGTCGTCGCCAACCCCGGACGGCGGCCCGTCGGGGAGGTGATGGCCGAATACGCCGCCGGGTTCCGGGCCGCGCTGGCCCGCCCGCCCCGCCGTCCCGCCGTCGTCAACGTCCTGATGCACGCCCTGGGCTATCTCTCCGACCACCTTACCCCGGCGGAGAAGGGGTACTTCCTGGACCTGTTGGCCGCGTACCGGGAGGGACGCCAGCCCTTGAGCACCCCCGTGGGCGTCCTGCGGGCCTGGATTCTTCGCACCCAGCAGCCGTACCTCTCCGCCCAGACCTTCTTCCCCCCCTTCCCGGAGGCCCTGGTCTCGTTGCGGGACTCCGGCCGGACGGAGGGGTAGGGTGGCGGACCGCAAAGGGGAAGAGCTTCAACGGGTAAAATCCGCGCCAATCCGCGCTCATCCGCGTCCAACTGACCGAAAAAAGGCATGCGCATCGGCTACCCCTGCATCAACCTTTCCCTGGACTGCCGCGCCAGCCGCACCTTCCGGCTGGCCAACCTCACCTGGGAGCGTCTCCGGGAGACGGTGGCCGGGAACCTGGCCTGCCTGGAGCGCATCCTCCGCTGGAATGTGGAGCGGGGACTCCTCTTCTTTCGTATCACCTCTGACCTGGTGCCGCTGGCCTCCCACCCGGCCAACCGCTTCCCCTGGGACGAGGAGTTTGCCCCGGACTTTGCCCGCATCGGGGAGTTCATCCGTTCCGCCGGGATGCGCATCTCCATGCACCCGGGCCAGTACACCCTCCTCAACTCCCCCCGCCCGGAGGTGGTGGCGGCCGCGCACGCGGACCTGGCCTACCACGCCCGCGTCCTGGACCTCCTGGGGCTGGACCGGACGGCCAAAATCCAGATTCACGTCGGCGGCCTCTACGGGGATAAAGGGGCCGCGCTGGCGCGTTTTGTCCGGGAGGTGGAGCGGCTGGACCCGGCAGTGCGGAGGCGGCTGGTGGTGGAGAACGACGAGCGGCTTTTCAACCTGGACGACTGCCTGTGGGTGAGCCGGGAGACGGGGCTGCCTGTCCTGCTGGATGTTTTCCACCGGGAGGTCTATCCGGACGGGCGAACGCTTCCGGAGGCGCTGGCGGCCGCGGCGGCGACCTGGGGCCCGGAGGACGGCCCGCCGATGGTGGATTACTCCTCCCCGCTCCCCGGCGGCCGCTCGGGGAGCCACGCCCACACCCTGGACGAGGCCCACTTCCGCCGCTTCCTGGCCCAGAGCCGTCCCCAAAACTTTGACCTGATGCTGGAGGTCAAGGACAAGGAGCGGAGCGCGCTGCGGGCGCTGGAAGTGATACGGGGAGGCGCGGGTAGAGGCGCGAAATGAAATGGGGCTTCGGGCCGAGGGGGCATCTCGCCCGGGGCGCCGCTGGGAGTGGGGTGAGAACGATCCCTTTCCCAGCTTATGTCCGAACCTCAGGAATCGCGGCCCCCTCTGCACAAGGTTACTTCGTGGCCCCGCGGCGATTCGCCCAAAAAACCGGGCGATTTCAGCGCGAGGGTATTGACAAAGTCCCAGAAATGTGATAAAATATAGCAAGGTTGCCGGTAATGATACCGGCATCGTTACCTGTCAACACTCAGCGGGGACGGTGGCGCCCATGGGCCAGAACAGGACCAATGTGACCATTCGGGACGTCGCCAGGGCGGCTGGAGTGTCGGTATCCACCGTCTCGCGCGTGCTGAACAACAAGGACGACGTCGCGCCGGAGACCTATCGGAAGGTTCAGGCGGTCATTGAAGAACTGGGCTACACTTCCAGCCTGGCCGCCCGAAGCATGCGCAGCCGCCGAACCAACGTCATCGGCCTCATTATGCCCGATGTGGAGGACCCCTTCGCCTTTCAGATTATGCGGGGGATCAATCGGGCCATCGCAGAATATGGCTATGATTTGATCCTCTACACCAGTGGCGGCATCAAGAAGGAATCGCCTCCCGACCGAGAACGGCGCTACGTTTCTCTCCTCACTACCGTCACCGACGGCGTCATCGTTGTAACTCCTGCTACAACCACCTTTTCTACCGCCTCACCAGTCGTAGTCATTGACCCCAACATTGATGAGCCCGAATGCCACGCGGTGATCGCGACCAATTACGCGGGCGCGCTGGCAGTAATGGAATACCTGATTGGACTGGGGCATCGCCGGATTGGTTTCATCGGGGGTCGCCCCGAATTAAAGAGCGCGGTCCAACGTCTTCAGGGGTACCAGGATGGCCTGCAAAGGGCGGGTATCCCGCTGGACCCGGAACTGATCCAGGGTGGAGACTTCACCAGAGAAGCGGGCTTCATCGGTGCCCAAAGGCTGCTCGGTTTGCCCCATCCGCCCACCGCCATTTTTGCCGCCAATGACCAGACAGCCATCGGCGTGATCCAAGCCGCCCGCCAGATGGGATTGGAGGTGCCCAAAGACCTCTCCGTCGTCGGGTTTGACAACATCCCCGAGGCCGCTTATTTTAATCCGGCGCTGACTACTGTGGATCAATCCATTGACAAAATGGGGTATATGGCAACCCAGATTCTTGTCGGCCTGATCCGGGGGGAGTCTCCGAACGGTCTGCTTTGCGAGATTCCCACCCAACTCATCATCCGAGATTCATGCCGGCCCCTTTCATAGAGGCTTCTCGGATCAGGGCGGAGGCTGAGAGGCGCATCTAAGGCTCCGGAAATCTCCTTAGGAGAGGGAAGGATTTCTTTTTAGGACTGTTCGGTATCGTTTCCGGTAACGTTACTGTCCCAACGATGCAACGCTGTTTTACCTATTTTATAGAAAGGAGGTGATGAAGGGGGCGGTCCGATGCGGAAAAAAACAGAAAGTGCAGGCCTTCGTCCGTGGGCCCGGAGAAAGAAGACCTGCACCCCAGCCTGTGGGGAATGGAATCCCCACATAGTGTCATAGTATACCAGATTGTCCTCTCAAAGCAAGTGAAGGAGGGAAGACACTATGCGTAGCAAAACCCTTCTGCTCATCGCGAGCCTGCTGGCAGCTATGAGCCTTCTGGTTGCCTGTGGGCCCACGCCCACGATGACCCCTGTAGAGGTCACGCGCCTCGTCCAGGGCACCCCCATCGTCGTGACCGCCACGCCGGTCCCCGTTGTCAAGGAAAAGGCCCCGGACGTTCTGGGCATCCTGCCCCGCAGCGAGACGCTCATCGCGGCCCAATTGACCGGGCGGGTCGGCACCCCGGACGACTTCAACGAATGGGTCGGCTGGAAGTGGCGGGACCGGGGGATGCAGCAGTTGATGAACGAGCCGCTGTGGTCCGTGGACTTCGCCACCGGCAAGATCATCAACGGTCTGGCCGACGGTGACCCCATCTACAACGAAGATTTCACCCAGGTGACCATCCCCCTCCGCAAAGGGGTCACGTGGAGCGACGGCGAGCCGTTCACGGCCGCGGATGTGGTCTTCACGGTGGAGACGCTCATGAAGTACGAGGGCTTCAACGCCCACTCCTTCTTCGTGGAGAACGTGGAGAGCGTCTCAGCTCCCGATGATTACACGGTCGTGTTCAAACTGAAGCAGCCCAACTCCCGGTTCCATACCACTTTCCTGGACCGCTGGGGCAGCACCTGGATTATGCCCAAGCATATCTTTGAGAAGGTGGACGACCCGGTGAAGTTTCAGTTCAACCCGCCGGTGGGAACCGGGCCCTACAAACTGCACAGTTACGACCCGGCCGGGTACTGGACCGTTTGGGAGCGGCGGGAGGACTGGGACAAGAGCCCCACGGGCATCATGTTCGGCGAGCCCAAGCCCAAGTACATCGTCTTCCAGGCCTTCGCCAACGAGGGTGCCAAGATTCTGGCCCAGTTGACCCACCAGTTGGACGCCGTGGACCTCTCCGCGGACGGTCTCAAGGCGGCGCTGGCCCAGGGCAAAACGAACCGCGCCTACCAGCCGACCTTCCCCTGGGTGGTGAACAACGACCCCTGCATCACGGGCCTCACCTTCAACACGGCCAAAGCCCCGTATGATAACCCCGAGGTGCGCTGGGCGCTGCTCCTGGCCATTGACATCGTGGAGTACGAGGCCCAGGCGGTGGACGGTACGGCCACAATGAGCCCGGTCCATATCCCCTCCCTCGGCCCCTACCCCGACTACTACATCAAGCCGATGCAGGACTGGCTGAAGGAGTTCACGCTGGACCTGGGCAACGGCGAGACCTTCAAGCCGTATGACCCCGAGGCTCCGGCCCGCCTGGCGGAGTATGCAAAATCGCGGGGGTACGTCGTCCCCGATGACCCGGCGTTCATCGCCCAGGCCTTCGGTTACGGCTGGTACAAGTACGCCCCCGACGTCGCTGAGAAACTGCTCATCAAGAACGGTTTCTCCCGGGATGCGGACGGCAAGTGGCGGCTGCCGGACGGCAAGCCCTGGCGGATTGAGGTCATCAGCCGCTCCGACATGTCCCACCTGGAGTACAAGAATGCGGCGGCCGCCGTCCAGCAGTGGAAGAAGTTCGGCATTGACGCCGTGCACATCCCCTCGGATAACGTCTCCTCGCTGACCCAGTACGGCGAGTACGACGTCTCGGGCAACTGGCCGGCCTTTGAGCCGTGGGGCGCGGGCGCCGACCTCTACCGGGTGCTGGACGTCTTCAACTCGGCCTACGTCAAGCCCATCGGTGAGATGACCCAGGGCCACACCTCCCGCTGGTCCTCCCCGGAGATGGACGATGTGCTCAAGCGCCTGCGGGAGACCGATCCCACCGACACCGAGCAGGTCGTCGCCGTGGGCACCGAGGGGCTGAAGATCCTGGTCCAGAACATGCCCGGCATCCCCACCTTCGGCTACATCGGTTTCGTCTCCTGGGACGAGTACTACTGGACCAACTGGCCGGGAGCGGAGAACCCCTACACCCAGCCCTACACCCACTGGGGTCCCTTCAAGTACATGACTCCGTTCCTGCAGCCGACGGGGAATTAACCCCTCGGTCTGGGCCGAACCCCTTGGGCGGGCGTCCTCGCCCGCCCAAGGGCACTTTTAGGAGGGGGAGCGCAGAGGAGAGGAATGGCTTTCATCAGACGGTATCTGATTCCTCGGTTAATTCAGTACGTGCTGGTGATTTTCCTGGGGGTCACCGCGGTGTTCATCATCCCCCGCCTGACACCCACCGACCCGATTGCCCACACCATTGCCCAAATCCGCTCGCAGGGCGCTTATCTGGACCCCGCGACAGTGGATCAATTTATTCAGGACCTGAAGGAACTATACGGGCTTGAGGGTTCCATGTGGGACCAGTATGTTGCGCTGTGGAGACGGCTGTTCCGGGGAGACTTCGGGGTTTCTTTCTTCCAGTTTCCGACGCCGGTGAGCGTGCTCGTCGGAAGGGCTCTACCGTGGACGGTGGGCCTGTTGCTGACGACCACCGTGATGAGTTGGGTGCTGGGCAACATTATCGGCGGATTGGCCGGTTATTTTTCCCGAAAACGCTGGGCGCAGGCCCTGGACTTTACGGCTATGGTCATCCGACCGTTGCCGTATTACATATTTGCTTTCACCCTTCTCCTTTTGCTGGGCTACGTGGTTCGTCTGTTCCCCATCGCTGGGGGAGCGGAGATTGGAAGGCGGCCCGAATTTTCCTGGCCTTACATCAAAAGCGTGCTCTGGCACTCCTTCCTTCCGGCCCTGTCCCTGACCATTCTCGGCGGGACGATGTGGTTCCAGACAATGAAACTGATTGTACAAAACGTCAACGCCGAAAGTTTTGTCCAGTACGCCAAGCTGGGCGGGGTGAAGGAGAGCATCATTGTCTCCAAGTATGTCATTCGCAACGCCATGCTGCCGCAGGTGACCGCGCTGGGACTGGCACTGGGGCAGATTTTCAGTGGCGCGCTCATCACGGAAATCGTCTTCTCCTACCCGGGCTTGGGCACTCTGCTGTATAATGCGGTCATCACCGGGGACTACAACCTGATTATGGGAATCACAATCCTCTCCATTGTCGCCATCACCACGGCCATTCTGGCCCTGGACCTGCTGTATCCCCTCTTTGATCCCCGGGTGAGGTACCGATAAGGAGCACCGACGCCGTGAAAGTCATCAGGGACCTTTTCAGAGATTACCGGTTTGCGCTAAGTTTCTGTGTCCTCTGCCTGCTTCTGGTGCTGGCGTTCCTCGCCATCTTCTCGCCGTATGATCCTACCCTGTGGGGGGTTGTCCCCCGAGATTTGAAACCGTCTTGGAAGTACCTGCTGGGGACCAGTTCCAAAGGACAGGACGTGTTCTGGCAGGCCGCTTTTGCGGTGCGCAATTCGCTGACCATCTCGCTCATCGCCGGGGTGGTCTCCCGACTCATCGCCGTGATTGTCGGGATGGTCGCAGGCTACCGGGGAGGGCTCACAGACCGAATCCTGATGTTTCTGAGCGACACTTTCCTGGTGATTCCTCTCTTCTTGATTATCGTGATGCTGGCCATGCTGGTCCGGCAGATGATGAATCTGGTCACACTGGGGTTGCTGCTGGCTATTTTCGGGTGGGCCTGGGACGCCCGGTTAATTCGTTCGCAAATCCTGAGCCTGCGTGAACGAGAGTTCACTCAGACGGCAGTTCTTTCGGGAACCGGCACGTTGCGCCTGGTCCTGAAAGAATACATGCCCTTCGCGACCCCTCTCATCTTCTCCACGCTGATCAACAACATGTCCTGGGCCATTGGAATGGAAATGACCCTCGCCGTTCTCGGCCTGGTGAATATGGACATCCCGACACTGGGGACTATGCTTCAGTGGGCAATCAGTTATCAGGCTATGCTGCTGGGATATTGGTGGTGGATTCTGACGCCGGTCGTCCTGGCTATCTTACTCTTTGTGGCCCTGTATTGGCTGTCCGTGAGCATTAGTGAGTACCTGGACCCCCGGACGCGGCTCCAGCGGGTCGGAGCACAGTGAGGAAGCGATGAACGGGACCATTCTTCGCGCGGAACAACTCCAGGCCTTCTACGTGCTGGATATGTTCGGAACCCGCCGGGTCGTGAAAGCGGTCAACGGGGTGAACCTGGAGATTCGGGAAAACGAGGTGTACGGTATTGCGGGTGAAAGCGGGTGCGGAAAGACCACATTGTTAAAGGCGCTCTATGGCGCGATGGACCCGCCATTGCGCCTGATAGGGGGCAGGGTCTTTTACCGGGTGAACGGGCAGGATGTGGACATCTTTTCCCTGCGTCCAAATGAATTAAAGCAGTTACGGTGGGAGTATATCTCCTATGTCCCCCAGGGCTCCATGAGCGTGCTCAACCCGGTTATTAAGATAAAAGAGACCTACCGGGATTTCCTGGAGAGCCATGTGCGAGGGAAGACGCGGGATGAAATCTTTGAAATGGCGAAGGAGCACATCGCCGCACTGGGGCTTCCCCCAACGGTTCTGGAGGCGTATCCCCACCAGTTATCCGGCGGGATGCGTCAGCGAGTGACCATTGCCCTGGCCGCGCTTCTGAAGCCCCGCATTATGATTGCCGACGAGCCCACCACCGCGCTGGATGTGGTCGTCCAGCGGGGAGTGATTCAACTCCTGAAGGGCATCCAGGAGAGTTTGGGCAACACGATTATTCTGGTGACCCACGATATGGGGGTTCAGGCGAACGTCGCTGACCGGATTGGCATCATGTATGCCGGGAGAATTGTAGAGGAAGCAAGCGTGGAAGAAATCTTCGGAAACCCGCTCCATCCCTACACCTGGTACCTGATCAACTCTTTGCCGCGGTTCGGAGATAAAGGGATGCGGGAAAGTGTGCCGGGAAGCCCACCATCCCTGATTACCCCCCCGAGTGGCTGCCCCTTTCACCCCCGGTGCCCGCATACCCGCCCGATTTGCCGTGAGCAGATGCCGAGCTTCTTTGAGCCGGTGGCTCACCACAAAGTCGCCTGCTGGCTGATGGGAGAGGGTTGATGGAAAAACTCTTGGAAGTGGAACACCTGACCAAGGTCTTCACCTTAGGAAGCCTGCTTTCCCGAATCCGAATTCGGGCAGTGGATGATGTGTCGTTCTACATCCGCCCGGCGGAGATTTTCACGCTGGCAGGCGAGAGCGGGTGCGGGAAGACCACCATCGCCAGAATCATTCTGGGCTTTGAGGAGCCGACCGCTGGAGCGGTTATTTACGGCGGCAAGAGAGGCGCGAAAAACGAGCGGGTCTGGTTCACGGAGGGTGTGCAGGCCATCTTTCAAGACCCCTTCGGGACGTTCAATCCATTGAGGACGGTGGAGCAGTACTTTTTTGAGACGGTTCGGAATTATCGGCTGGCGCGCACAAGAGAAGAGGCAATCCGGTTGATAGATGAAAAGTTGCGGGCGGTGGGTCTTTCCTACGAAGAGTTTGCCGGCAAGTACCCCAGCGAGTTTTCTGGGGGACAATTGCAGCGGATTTCCATCGCCCGCGCCCTGCTGACGGACCCGAAACTGCTCATCGCGGATGAACCGGTATCTATGGTGGACGCTTCTTTAAGGATGTCAGTGGTGAATCTTTTCAAGAAACTGAAGGAAGAGATGGGCGTGAGTGTGCTGTACATCACGCATGACCTGGCAACGGCTTATTATGTGGGTGACCGGATTGCGATTATGTTCCGGGGAAACATCGTGGAGATGGGTCCTGTGGAGAAGGTGTTGATGGAGCCCCTCCACCCGTACACCCGATTGCTGCGCGAGTCCATCCCCGAAGCCGACCCCAGCAAGCGATGGAGCAATAAAATCGCGCTGACCGAAACGGAATATCAGGAATATCTGCGAACAGGCTGCAAATTCGCCGGGAGATGCCCGGATGTGATGGAAATTTGCAAAAGCGCGATGCCCGGGTATGTGGAAGTGGACGGCGTGCTGGTCCGATGCTATAAATATACCTCACTCTAACCGGAGGTCTGTATCGTGCCCCAGGAATCTTCGTCTCTTGCAGAACGTGTGGATGCTCTGATCTCCCAGATGACCCTGGAAGAAAAGATCTCCCAGATGGTCTTTGATGCCCCTGCCATAGAGCGGCTGGGGATTCCCCGCTATAACTGGTGGAATGAATGCCTTCACGGGGTGGCCCGGGCCGGCCTGGCAACGGTCTTCCCTCAGGCGATTGGACTGGCGGCTACGTGGGACCCGGACCTGCTCCTGCGGGTCGCGACGGCCATTTCCGACGAGGCGCGGGCCAAACATCATCAGGCCGTCCGGCAGGGAATCCGGGACATCTATGCGGGCCTGACTTTTTGGTCCCCCACCATCAACATCTTCCGCGATCCCCGTTGGGGCAGGGGGCAGGAAACGTACGGGGAAGACCCCTACCTGACCGCCCGCATGGCGGTGGCCTTTGTGAAGGGACTTCAGGGGGACGACCCCCACTATCTCAAACTGGTCGCCACCCCCAAGCACTTTGCCGTCCACAGCGGCCCGGAACCGAAACGGCATCAGTTTGACGCCCGCGTGGGGGAGCGGGATCTGAGGGAAACCTATCTGTATGCCTTTGAGGCGTGCGTCAAAGAAGCGAGAGCGGTCTCGGTGATGGGGGCCTATAACCGCGTGAACGGCGAGCCCTGTTGCGCCAGCCCGACGCTGCTGGAACAGATTCTCCGTCGGGAATGGGGGTTTGACGGGTACGTGGTCTCCGACTGCGGGGCCATCCACGACATCTACGCTCAGCACCAGGTGGTGGCAACACCGGAGGAGGCCGCCGCGCTGGCGGTGAAGGCCGGGTGCGACCTGGAATGCGGCGGTACATATTATGCCCTTCTGGACGCCGTGAAGAAAGAGCTGATCTCCGAAGAAGCCATTGATCAAGCACTCAGACGGCTTTTCACAGCCCGTTTCCGACTGGGAATGTTTGATCCCCCCGAGCAGGTTCCCTATACCCGTATCCCTTACGAAGTTGTCGCTTCCCCCCAACACCGCGAATTAGCGCTTCAGGCCGCGCGGGAATCCATCGTCCTGCTCAAGAACGAGGGGAACCTTCTCCCCCTGCCCAGGGACATCGGAGCTATCGCCGTCATCGGCCCCAATGCCGATGACCTGCGGGTGCTGCTGGGGAACTACAACGGCACGCCTGCAAAGGCCGTGACTCCGCTGGAGGGCATCCGGCGGAAGATCGCTTCCACCACCCGGCTGTACTATGCTCCCGGATGCGAGATGGTGGACGGCATCGCTCCGATGGAGGTCATCCCCTCCAACTGTCTGTACCCGGCTGAGGGAAGTGCTCAGGAAAGAGGCCTGACGGCAGAGTACTACAATAATGCGGACTTTTCGGGGGAGCCCGCAATGCGCCGGGTGGACCGCCAGGTGGACTTCATCTGGGCGGGCACAACTCCGCTGACCGGACGGTGGGGAGACCCGTTCTCGGTGCGATGGACGGGGTATCTCGTGCCACCGGTGAGCGGAACTTACCGAATCGGCGTCAACGGCTTCAGCGAGTACCAGCTGTATCTGGACAACCAGCGGATTCTGTCCTATCGGGGAATCCACCTTCCCATTCTGGACACCAGGGAAGTGTACCTGGAAGCAGGGCGGTTCTACTCACTCCGGCTGGAGTATGTCAGTAAAGGGCTGGACCCGCAGGTCCAATTGCTCTGGTCGCCTCCAGGGGTGGACTACACTGCCCAGGCGTTGGAGATGGCTCAGAAGGCCGATGTGGTGATCGCCGTGATGGGGCTTTCCCCTGCACTGGAGGGAGAGGAGATGCCGGTGGATGTGGATGGCTTCGTCGGTGGCGACCGGACGGATATCGGCCTGCCCGCGCCCCAGGAAAAACTGCTCCAGCAACTCCACGCGCTGGGCAAGCCGGTTGTGCTGGTGCTGCTAAGCGGGAGCGCACTGGCGGTGAACTGGGCAGCCGAACATGTCCCCGCCATCCTCCAGGCCTGGTACCCCGGCGAGATGGGCGGAGAGGCCATCGCCGATGTGCTCTTTGGCGATTACAACCCGGGCGGACGGTTGCCTGTCACCTTCTACCGTTCGGTGGAGGACTTGCCACCCTTTGAGGATTATCAGATGGAGGGCCGGACCTACCGGTACTTTAGAGGGGAGCCTCTGTTCCCCTTTGGGTACGGCCTGAGTTATACCACCTTTGCGCTGGAGAACCTGCGCATTGCCCCGGAGAGAGTAGAGGTGGGAGGTGAGATCACCGTCAGTGTGGATGTGGTCAATACCGGCTCCCGGGCTGGCGACGAGGTGGTGCAACTATATGTCCATCACCGGAATGCGCCCGACCGGCGCCCCATCAGGGAGTTGAAGGGATTCCAGCGGCTGCACCTCCAGCCGGGGGAGCGAAAGACGGTCGTCTTTACCCTGCACACCCACCAGTTGGGCCTGTATGATGAATCCGGGCGCTACATGGTCTGGCCGGGTATTGTGGACATCATGGTGGGCCGCTCTTCTCGCGATCTTCCACTGACTGGCATGGTTGAAATCGCGGGGCGGCCCGTGGACGTGGGTCACGACAAGGTCTTTTTCAGTCGGGTGCGGGTCCTCGGATAAGGGTGAGGGTTGCCGCGATTCGGTTGCTGCATCCCTCATCCCGCCCCTCCCCATTATGGCTGGACGGCACGAGGAAGGGGTGGAGGGGGCGGTTTTGTCGCCGTCCTCAACCCCGATTGATCTTCCCTTCTCTTTTCACTTCCCCATCTGGATCGCCGCGCCGGATTGAGAGTGGCTGTCTGAGGAGCGAATTGTTCCTTAAAATTTTCTCAACCCCCTTGACAAGAGGGTTTTTTCGCAGTAAAATTTGTTTGTCGCTGCAACAAACTAAATTGGGTGCGGTGAAGTCCCTTGACCCCATACTCCACGACGGCCGATCAGGTTCTTGTCCGCAAACTGAACACCTCGCTCATTATGGAATGTCTCCGAACGAGGGGTCCTCTTTCGCGCGCCGGCCTCTCTGAAGCCACCGGGTTGAACCGTAGCACAGTGTCCAGTATCGTCTATGACTTGTTGGAGAAGAACCTCGTCCGGGAAATTGGGCTGCAATCTTCTGCTCGCACCGGGCGTCCGGGCATGTTGCTGGAACTGAATCCAGACGGCGGCTGCGCTGTCGGTGTGGAGATTGGCGTTGACTTTATCTCCGTCGTTCTGACCGACTTTGTTGCCCGGGTCCTCTGGCGCAAGAGGGTCTCCACCAACCCCGAGGAGAAACAGGACATCATTATTGGACAGGCGGAAGAGATAGTTCAGGAAGCCCTGACGATTGGCCAAGAGCGGGAGTTACCGCCACTGGGCATTGGCCTTGGCGTACCCGGTCTGGTGGATATTCAGCAAGGCACTTTGGTTTTCGCTCCGAACTTGCGCTGGTACAATGTTCCACTCCGGCAGATGTGGACTCAGCGTTTCGGCCTTCCTGTATTTGTAGAGAACGAGGCAAACGCTGCCGCACTGGGCGAGTATTACTTTGGGAATGCTCGGGGAGTCCAGAATCTGATCTATCTGAGCGCTGGGGTTGGTCTGGGTGGCGGCATCATTATCAAGGGCAAACTCTTCCGTGGCAGCAATGGCTACGCGGGCGAGGTCGGACATATGACGGTGGACCCCGATGGCGAACTGTGTGGTTGCGGCAAGCGCGGATGTTGGGAAACCCTGGTCGGGCCGCGCGCGATTGCTCGCCGGGTGAGGAGGGCGCTGGAGAACGGCGAGCAGAGTTCCGTCCCGTTGCTGGTTGGAAACGATTTGGATCGGATAGATGTGAGTATCGTCGTTCAGGCCGCCCAGGCCGGCGACCCGGTCGCGCGGACCGCCCTGGAGGAGGTGGGAACTTACCTGGGTATCGGCATCAGTAATCTGGTGAACGCCTTTAATCCGGAGATGGTGGTTTTGGGCGGAGTCCTGAGCTTGGCAGGCCCTTTTCTGCTTCCGGTCATTGAAGAGACAGTGCAGACCCATGCTCTGCCGCAGCCCCGGAAGGCGCTCACCATTACGACCTCCGCCCACGGCGTGGATGCCTGTGTGATGGGAGCCGTCGCACTGGTGCTGGACGAGATCCTTCGGGAGCCGATGCTCCCAATGCTGTAACCCGCCGACTGCCCATCCGCTTCTTATCCCGGATTCCTGGAGGGAAGATGACAAAAACCGATTCACGCACGGAGAAATCTTCGTTCCTGGCCCGATTAGGACGCTTCCGCGAAATCAACGTACTGGTCGCTCTGATCCTGCTCGGCCTGTACTTCTACTGGAGGCGCCCGGATATCTTTGTCAAGCCAGCGAATTTGGCGGTCATTATGCGGTTTATCGCTACCTTCGGCATGCTGGCTATTGGTGAAGTCCTGGTCATCATCACGGGAGGGATTGATCTAAGCGTGGGCTCCATGCTGGCCTTCACCGGGGTCATCACGGCCTGGATGATGCTCAAAGGGGTTGGCAGCATACCGCCCATTGGGGTCCTCCCCGCGATTCTGATTACCCTGACCGTAGGGACGCTGGTCGGAATCTGGCACGGCACCTTCGTCACCAAATTGAAGATTCCCCCCTTTATCATCACACTGGGGACCTATCTGATGGCCCGGGGGCTGGCGGCGAATATCACCCGGGGGTATCCCCAGGTTTTTGATTCCGGGCATCCGTTTCTTATCCTGGGACAGGGGGACCTGGCAAGGCTTTTCGGATGGCATGGAGGCGGGTTATTCGGCGCGATTCCGATCTCGTTCGTGATTTTGCTGTTTATTGCGACTATTGTCTACATCATCCTGAACCACACCCCGCTGGGTTACCGGATTTACGCGGTGGGTGGCAATATTGAGGCCGCGCGGCTCTCCGGCGTGAACGTGGACCGGGTGCGGATTTTCTGCTACGCGACCAGCGGGTTCCTGGCCGCGCTGACCGGTGTCATCCTGGCCTCCCGGCTGGGCCAGGGGACTCCGGTAGTGGGCAGCGCGTATGAGTTGTGGGCCATCGCCGCCGCCGTTATCGGCGGGACAAGTCTGATGGGAGGCGAGGGGACGGTCCTCGGTGCCATCCTGGGAGCTGCCATCATGGGCGTTATGCAGAATGGCATGGTGGTATTGAACCTCTCCTCGTACATCCAGGATGTGATTCTGGGAATGGTCCTGGTGATCGCTGTTGTGTACGACACACTGCGTCGGGGTGGCAGCTTTGACTTTCTGAAGAAGTGGTTCTCCAGACCTGCGTGAGAGGGGGACAGCGTTGAGCGAGCAAAATCTGATCCTCCGCGTGGAAGGGATTTCCAAAGCCTTTCCGGGCGTCCAGGCCCTCTCCAACGTGGACCTGGAGTTGGCCGCCGGAGAGGTGCTGGCTCTGGTGGGCGAAAACGGCGCGGGCAAGTCTACTCTTATGAAAATTCTTTCGGGTGCTTATCGTAAGGACACCGGGCGGATTTTCGTAGGAGGCCAGGAGGTAGAAATCACCGGTCCCCGCCACGCTCAGCAATTGGGTATTGCGATTATCTACCAGGAGTTCAATCTGGCCCCTAATCTCAGTGCCGCGGCCAACATCTTTATGGCCCGCGAGCCCCGTCGGCCCGGCCTCGGTCGCCTCTTTGTGGACCGCCGCCAGATGGAGCAGGAAGCTCAGAAACTTCTGGACCGAATCGGCGCGCGCATCCCGGCCTCCACGCTGGTCCGCAACCTCTCGGTGGCCGAACGGCAGATGGTGGAAATCGCCAAAGCTCTGGCGGTAGATGCCCGCGTTATCATTATGGACGAGCCGACCTCCGCTCTGGGCGAGGATGAGGTAGAGAAACTGTTTGAAGTTATCCGCACCCTGAAGCAGCAGGGAATCGGGGTGATCTTCATCACCCACAGGCTGGAGGAGGTGTTTCGTATCGCGGACCGGATCGTTGTCCTGCGAGACGGCGCCCGGGTTGGCAGTATGCCGATCCAGGAAGCCACCCCGGAGAAGGTCATCCAGTTGATGGTCGGCCGCGAGGTGGGGGACCTCTTCCATAAGCAGAAAGCGGAAATCGGCCCGCCGCTTCTGGAAGTGCGGGGGTTAACGCGACGGGACGTGGTGGAAAACGTGAGTTTCACTCTGCGCCGGGGAGAAATCCTGGGCTTCGCCGGTCTGGTAGGCGCGGGCCGCACCGAAACTGTCCGGATGATTTTCGGCGCCGACCCCAAAGATGCCGGCGATATTCTGATTGACGGAAAGCCGGTCACCATTGAATCTCCCCGGGACGCGCTCGCCGCTGGCATCGGGTTTGTGCCCGAAGACCGCAGCAATCACGGGCTGATCCTTCGGCTATCCGTGCTGGAAAATATCGCGCTCCCTTCGCTGGACCAGCACACTCGCCTGCGGGTTTGGCTGGACCGGATGGGGCTGGTCAAAACCGCCCAGGAGTTTGTGAACAAGTTGAATATCCGTATCGCACAACTCCAGCAGAAGGCGATGTTCCTTTCCGGAGGGAACCAGCAGAAGACGGTCGTCGCGAAGTGGCTGGCGTTGCGGCCTCGCATTCTGATTATGGATGAGCCCACCCGGGGAATTGACGTGGGGGCCAAGGCCGAGATTCATGCCCTGATGAGCCGACTGGCCCAGGACGGTGTGGGAATTATCATGGTCTCCTCGGAACTGCCCGAAATTCTGGGGATGAGCGACCGCATCCTGGTCATGTCTGAGGGACGGGTGGCGGCAATTCTGGACCGGGAGGAGGCCACCCAGGAACTCATTATGGCGTATGCCAGCGGTGAGAAGGTGGATGGCCAGATAGTCTCCCCGGCCCCCGCTCCAACCACATCGTGATAAGGCCCGTTTGTCTGGAAGGAGGTGATGTGTGGGGAAAGGATTGCGAAGGGTATATCCGACTCATTATCCACCTATCCCGTTAAAAACCACAAGGAGGAAAGGCACCATGAAACGGCTGAACCTGTTGCTGATCGCTGTTCTGGTCGCGGCCCTGCTGGCATCGTGCGGCCCTAAGCCAACGCCCACTCCCCCGCCAGCCAAAGGCTTCCGGGTAGTGGTCATCGGCAAGTCGGTGCACCCCTACTGGAGCAACGTGGAACTGGGCGTGCGGGCCGCCGCCCGCGACCTGGGCCTCAGCGAAGACCAGGCTATCTTCTTCGTCCCCCCGACCGAGGACGTCGCCAAGCAGATTGAGACGATGGAGATGTATATCGCCCAGGGGGTGACCGGTATCGCCGTCGCGCCCTCTGACCCGGCCGCGCTGGAGCCGGTGATGAAGAAGGCAGCGGATGCGGGCATCATCGTCACCACGCTGGACACGCCGCCGGTGGAGGGTTCCGTCTCGCTGGTGTACATTGGGACGGACAACTACTCGGCGGGCAAGATGGCGGGTGAGGTGATGAAGCAGTTGCTGCCGGAGGGCGGCAAGGTGGGAATTGGCCGGGGCTCCGATACGGCGCTGAATGCGCTGCAGCGGACGCAGGGCTTCCTGGATGCCATTGCGGGCACCAAGATTCAGGCCTTGGAGCCGGTGAACGACAAGGAGGATGCGGCGCGGGCGCTGGAGTTGGCGAACTCGGTGCTCTCGGCCAATCCGGACCTGGCGGGTGCGTTTGGCGTGTATGCCTACAACGGTCCGGCGTGGGCGACGGCGATCAAGGAGGCCGGGAAGGCGGGGAAGATCAAGTTGGTCTGCTTTGATGCCACGACGGACATCATCAACGGCATCAAGGAGGGGGTGATTGACGCCACGATAGCTCAGCGGGAGTACGATATGGGCTACAAGTCGGTGCAACTCATTTACCTCATTGCGACGAAGGGGAAGGATGCGGCCTTCGCCGAGATGGGGGTGAAGGATGGGGTAATTGACACCGGCGTGGACGTCATCACCGCGCAGAACCTGAAGGACTACGAGGCCTCGCTGGATGCCCGGGGCATCCCCCACGAGTGGACCACCAAGGGCTGGGAGCCGCCGCAGTCGCATCTGTGTCGGGTTGGTAGGC
>JACIWQ010000056.1 GCA_014360895.1 Thermoflexales bacterium
CAACCCCCCACGCCGGATTACCAGCAATTGAGGGTCAGCGCCCGCTCTACCCCCACGCGCTGGCCGTAGAGTTTCAATCCCCCAGTCGGGATTCCCTGCATTTGAGGAAGCTCTTGAATCCCAAGGCCTGCAGTCGTTTGACGAGTTTCAATCCCCCAGTCGGGATTCCCTGCATTTGAGGGCCGCAGGTGGGGGAAGCAGTCGTCCCCTGCAGATCGTGTTTCAATCCCCCAGTCGGGATTCCCTGCATTTGAGGTTGGTGAAGCAATTCGGCGAAGTCCCCGTGGAAGCGGTGTTTCAATCCCCCAGTCGGGATTCCCTGCATTTGAGGTCCGCCTCCAGGTCGTCCAGTCGCCACTCGTTCGCAGGTTTCAATCCCCCAGTCGGGATTCCCTGCATTTGAGGCACTCTTTCCGCCATCGCTTTGCCATCCAATATCTGAGTTTCAATCCCCCAGTCGGGATTCCCTGCATTTGAGGCTCCAGAAGCCCCTGAGCCACTTCCGCGCCTATGTGGTTTCAATCCCCCAGTCGGGATTCCCTGCATTTGAGGGCGCTTCTTTGTCCCCCCGAGGTGTGCGAGGCCGCCCGTTTCAATCCCCCAGTCGGGATTCCCTGCATTTGAGGTATTTCCCGGGCCTGGCCCTGCCAGCGCCCGGGAGAGTTTCAATCCCCCAGTCGGGATTCCCTGCATTTGAGGTCCGCCGTGCCCGGCTCTTTCAGCCCCATCGCGACCTGGGTTTCAATCCCCCAGTCGGGATTCCCTGCATTTGAGGATTTCTGCCATTTTGCCACCTCCCCTGGTATCCTGGTTGTTTCAATCCCCCAGTCGGGATTCCCTGCATTTGAGGTGAAATAGACGGAAGGGAAGTCGCCCGCCGCTTCACCGGGTTTCAATCCCCCAGTCGGGATTCCCTGCATTTGAGGCACGAGGATGGTGGCTTCCTGTTCGCTCATAGTAAGTTTCAATCCCCCAGTCGGGATTCCCTGCATTTGAGGAGCGTCCGCCCCAGTGGATATTCTACTCCATTCCCCAAAATCCGCAAGAGGAAATCAGTCCGTTCTCTTCCCACCACCCACCCGTTCCCCGTCCTACCCCCGTTCCTCCCTCCACATTCCCCAGGTTTGCGAGCACCTCTCCCCCATCCGACCCTCCATCCCCTCTCGTCAGCCCCGTACCCTCATATGTGGTCTGCGAGAAGCGCAGACTCCCACCTCTGCCCCCTGTCGGCGGCGAGCACCTCCCGGGGTTTTCACCATCGCTTCGCCGCTCGCAACCGGACGCCCCGATATGCGACCGGCGATCCCCCCTCTGTTCACACCACGAACACCCGATCCTCCTTCGGCTTCTCCGAACCAATAGTCTCCACCTTCGCCACGCACGCCGCACAGAGCGGATAGAACCGGACGCTATCCTCCTCCGCCTTCAGGACTTTCCCCAATTTCTCCATCAGCATCACCCGCTCTTTCTCCGAAAGGAAACATTCAAAAACGCTGTACTGGGTCCACTTCCCAAACCCGCTCAGGACTTTGTGGACCCGCGTCCGACGGCGGTTGTCCGGGATGTCGTAGGCCACCACGTAGAGGGTACGGGCCGGTTCCCCAGGCCGCTTCATCGTCCCCTACCTCACCGTAAACGCCCGAAAGCGGGGAATCTCCCCCATCAGCCCCTTCGCCAGCAGGCGGACCTCTAACTCCAGTGCCCGCCGGTACGTCGCTTTGTACTCCAGCACCGGATGCTCCACCTCCGTATCCAGCCGCTCCTCCAGTTTGGTCAGGAACAGCCGACGGGCCTCGTCCGTCAGCCGCCACGACCCCAGTTCCTCCACAAAGTCTTCCCGCTTCAGGGCCCGGTTGTTCAGCAGGGTCAACACGACCGAATCCACAATGAGCGGCCGGAACGGCTCCATCACGTCCAGCGCCAGGGCCGGTTTGCCGTACTGGGAGGAGTGCAGAAAGCCCACGTAGGGGTCCAGGCCGACGATGTGGACCGCCGAGGCCACGTGGTTCATCAGGACGACGTACCCGAAAGAGAGCAGCGCGTTCACCGGGTCCGGCGGAGGGCGTTTCTGACGGCCCGGAAAGCCCCAGTCGTCCCGCAACAGGCGCCCGAAGACGCCAAAGTAGGCCCCCGTCCCGGCCCCCTCTATCCCCAGCAATCTCCCGTACGCCGTCCCCGCCTGCGGACGGGACGGGTCCGGCACCGTCCCATCGGGCTCTATCCCCTTCAACTGCTCCAGCAGGGCGCCGATATGGTCTGCCGCTTTCCCGATTTCCGCGTCCTCCCGCTTCCGGTTCGCCCGCAGGAGCATCGTCCGCATATTGGCCAGTTTGGCCTGGACGAAGTTCCGGGCCAGCAGGAAGGAACGGGTCGGGTCGTTATGGGCCCGGTGTTGCTCCAGGCGGACCAAGCTGTTCTTCCCCATCGGCGGCGTCAGGTGGCCCAGGAACCGCCCCCGGCCCGTGCAGAAGCAGATTTCGGCCCGCTGCTCCAGCAGCGCCCACAGCGCTGGCGTGGTGAGGGTGACGTTCCCGAAGACCACCACCTGGCTCACCCGGATCAGGGGGATGCGGATTTTCTGCCGGGGACGGCCCTGGTCCTTATTCTCCGGCAGGTGAACGACCAGGCAATCGGCCTCCCGGGTCACCTTCGCCCCGTCCTCCGTCAGGTAGAGCGTGGTCATCGGCCCTCCACCTCCAGCGACAGCAGGTATTGCACCTCCCGGGGCAGGCAGACCGGCTCCAGGGAGCAATCCCGACACCGGGCCCACTGCTCGGTCGGCGGGGGAATCTTCCCGTCCTCCAGCAAGGCGAAGGCCCGGGCTACCGCCGCCTCCGTCCGGGCCCGCAGGTCCGGGGTGATCTCCACCCAGAGCCGCCGCCGGGACTTCCAGTAGAAGATGGCCCCCCGCTCCACCGGCCGCCCCGTCCGCTCCTCCAGGCAGAGAGCTTGCGCGCACAACTGGATGTGGTCGTTCAGCCATCGCCCCATCCGCCCGTGCTTGTACTCCACGGGGATGAGTACCCCCTCCCGCTCCTCCACCACGTCCGCAAATCCCGCGACCCGCAGCCGGTCCGACCAGAGGTAGACCCGGCGGTGGACCAAGGTATCCCCCTCGCGCGTCGTGCCGCCGGTGTGGACCCGCTGGTGCTGATACGTTCCTTCCAGCACCGGCGCGTTGACCTCCATCTCGCCGCAGACGCACATCAGCCAGAAACGGCGAGGGCAGTACTCCAACTGGTTGAGCATGGAGAGGGGGAGGTAGTCTATCCGACTCTCCGGCATTGTCCCATTCCCATTGCCCGCTTGTAGCCCACGCCGCCGTAGAAGGCGAAGTCCGCCAGCATGGAGAACTGGATCCGGGCGATGTCGTTTTCCCCCATCAGGCCGTAGGTGACCCGGCCCACGAAGCCGATCTGGGGGCGGCCGCTGAAGTTCAGCATCCGGGTGCGGATCCCGGCGATCTCCCGGACGACCACATACTCCTCCGCGTAGCTCTCCAGGGCCTTCGCCTCCACCCGGACTGGGGGAGGGGCATAGGCGTTCCAGGTACGGGCCAGGCTGCCAAAGACCAGTTCGGGCTGAGGCAAGACGACCATATGGCGGCCCCAGAGCTTCTCCCCGAAACTGAACGCTGTCGGGGAGGCGAAATCCAGCGCGATTTCCCGCTCCGGCCGGGCCTGCTGAGCCAGTTCCTCCCAAGAGGCGTACCCGGCCCAGGGGTGGCTTCCTGGGGTAACCCGGGCTTCCTGGATGTGGAAGACGGCCTCCCCCAGCCGCAGGTGGGGAGGTTCGGCGGCCAGGAAGACTTCCATCAGCCGTTCGTAGAGGGGCCGGGCCAGCAGGGTCACCCGCAGCCAGCAGGTCCGCTCCGGTCGCAGTCGGACCCGCCCGCCGCGCGCGGGGACACCCCCCAGCGGGGAGACGGTGAAGGGCCGGATGGAGACCTTCGGGTCATGCAGCGCGGCCGAGAGGTCCGGCGAGGCCTGCTGGATGAGGTCCAGGAAGGCCGCGTGGGCCCGGTGGCCCACCGTGGCCTCTATCTCCACCTCCTGCAGGGGGGCCAGGATCAGGACGAGGGAGTAGAGGGAGGGAGCAGTTTGTCCCATCATCGCTTCACCAACAGAGAGCCGTACCGCAGCACCTGGGTTCTTCCCTCTCGCCGCCAGTAAGGCGGGCGGTAACAATCAAAGGTCTCAATGGGGGCTGCGAGGCTAAACGCGCGAGCACCGAACAATCTCTCGTTTTGGGAGCGCTCCGCCGGGGTCAGAATGTCTTTCCACTGTCCTCCTTCTAACCTTTGCACGGGAACGAAATCCCCTTGTTCCCTCAAACAGCGCCGCTGCAATTCCTGGTAGGGGATATTTTTTAGCAACGCAATGCGAGAAGTGCCAGGAAGGGTGTACCCAAGCGTAGATGAAAGAGAAGGTATTCGGATCTCAAAGTCTGCAATCTGCCCATACCCCAGCGAGGTCTTTTTCCCAATGCCAATGTGATGCTGAAGGGCAAAATGGAGCAAATTTTCTACACCATCTCTATCGCCCCGGAAGAAAAACGCATATTCTTTGGTCAGAGTAAAGTAGATACGGTTATCCAGTGCCTTGGTGCCGCCTGACCCGGATCTCAACTTCCCGCTGAGTTCAAGAGGGCGATGCACTGGTTCTACCGAGCGGCGGCGCAGGGCGATACAGTCGGCCGGTCCCCTTTCTTCGGATGGATAGGTCACCAGGTCGGCCCCGCAGGCAAAAAATGCGCCGGCGGGATAAAGAATCTCGCCCCTTTGGGGATCCACCGGCAGGCCGACCGAGCAGTCATACACCGCAATACCTGGGGCCAGAACCTCTTCCCGAATAGGGATAGGAAAGTCTATCCACCATCTATCTTCCTGCAGCGCCAGATTCCACTGCCACAACAAGTCGTCGGTCCAGGCCGGCTTTGCCTGGATCACCTGAGCCATGGCTTGCCGAAAGGCGACAAACTTGAGAAAGCCATCCAGCATGGGCAAGCCCGGTGCAGGGACGTCGGCCTTGTAGAGGGCGAAGATGCCGGGAGTACGCAGGCGCAGGCGCAACTCGTAGACGGTATCGTCGGCCAGGTTGTAGGAAATCCCCAAAGCCGCCTGTTTGAGTGCATCCCAGGCCTGGTCATTCAGCAGAGGCATCTTTGGCTGGCCCGTGGGCATCCTGCGCCTCCTGAGTGTTTTGAGATCCCAGGACGTTGCGAATATGCTCTGCTTCTTTCTTTACGTACTCCCGGTACTTTTTCACGGCGTTCTGCACCGATTCCGGAAGCGAATTTGCCTGTCCAGATACCAGATGAAAACTTTCATTTCCCAGATGCACCCAGAATCCCGCTTCTACCTGCCCGTAACCGGCAGCGCTGCGCCCGCCCAGACTGGGCTCCTGCAAGAAGGCCAGCAAGCCATCAAAGAAGCACCCCAGTTCCAGTTCATCCAGGGGATATTTGCTATATATCTCCTGGAGCAGGAATGTTCCGGCAGGAATACACTCAACGTAGTAGATCATCTGGCGACGGGTGCGTTCTTCGTCCTGGCCCAGGTCTGCTTCTGTCTCAGCATAGCGCTGTTTAGTCAGGTCTTTGGTGTCGTCCTTGCGGGTTAGTGGCCCATCGTTGAACAGCAAATCACCGCGGCTGGGTGGCTCCGCCGGCAATAAAGCACGCCATTCTCCCGGCAGCGCATCCACTGTGGGCTGGAGGATGACTTGCGTTTCCACTGCATAGGGAATAATGTGGGTCACTGCCAGTTTGGATGGAAGCATCACGTTGCCAAAGGCCGAGCCCATCAGCCGCAGCATAGGAATGGCGTCGGCCATCTCTTTCATCTGCTCCCCCATCTCAGACCTTTCTGCCATCACGCCGCCACTGTAGATGAGGCCGTAATAGTTGGGAGAGAGTCTTACACGGCTGGCGCCATTGTTTGTCAGAATGGCAAACATCTGATCTGCCAGAATATCGCGGAACTGGCCGCGGAAACTGTTGCCGGAGAGAGCAGGCACCGGCACCGGCTTGCCATTGTGGATGACACGCATCTTCTTGATCTTGGAGATATTGCCGATGGTCTCCTCGGTATGGATGATGGGCTGCTTGGCCCGGTACAAAGCGTACAATTTCAGGTTATACATGGTTGACCTCCTCTTCGGTCTATTCCTCTTCGATCGCTTCTTCCGGTGCGATGAAACTCTGGTAGATCTTTTTCATCAAGATGACCAGCGGCACAGTCTCTTCTTTGAGAATGCGCAAAGCCTCGCTTGAGTTTTCATCCTCGCGATAGATGTCCTCCACGGGATCGCCCAGGGCCTTATGGGAAACGAAACTCCAGTCCGGCGATAGGGCGCCGATCACCTCGTTCACCAACTCGCCCAGCGTTTTTGCCTCTGAGGCCCGAACGTATTTGGCGATGGCAGGATAGAGCCGCTGGAGCGTCTTGCGGCGCGCCTCAGGCGTTTCTGGCAGGCGGATACTCCCCCGTATCACCAGCAATGCCTTCAGCGCCAGTTTGACTTCTGCTTCCCGTTTGCCCAGCGACATTTGCTGGACGGTATTGTAGGCCTGCCGTAGGCTTTCTTCCCGTTGAATGATTGGTTGTGGTTGTTCGCTCATGGAACTACCTCCTTCAGGGATTATAGAAGAATTCTATCAACAGCGGATACCTGGATAGGATGCTTTGTACTTCTCTGTGCACCTCCTCGTACTTTTGCCACTGGTGGGCGAAAGTCTCTGCTCCCCATTGGGCGTCCCAAAAGAATCGTTCTGCACTCACAAGATTGTTTTTACCATCGTAAAAGGATTCTGCTGTCGCTGTTACCGGATCTAATCCTTGAAGGACGGCCAAGAGCCAGTTACGCCTTCGCTTCTGGTTTTTTATGCTCCCCATGAGTTCGTCCACTCGCCTGTAATCCTCAAAGAACTGGCGACTCACCTCCACCTGAAGTCCATTGTCCACTAGGAGAGTAAATTTGCTATCCGGGCTGACAGAGACGATGACAGGGCTGGTCTTCAGATAGGTGTGTTTGGTATGATGCTGCTTCAGGTCATTCACCGCCATCTCAAAAGCCAGTTCTACAGACGGCTGCACAGCGGTTCGGAATGGGTAAGCCACAAGTTCAACGGGTTCAAACAGCGTTTCCAGGCAGTCAAACAATGCACGCACCTGTTCATCTTTGTCTTGTGTAAACAGAATGGCCCCCAGGTATGGTAGCGGCAATAGCTTTCCCTTGTTGTTTGTATCCAGTCGGGTCCAGATCCGGGCGATGATCCGTCGGGAGATCATGTTGAACAGGGCATATTCCTGTAACGTCACGGTTGCCCGCTGTAATGGATTGGCAAAACGACCGCCGACGTCCAGGGGTGGTTGCTCAATCAGCGCACATTGATCTTCCGCATAGGTAAAGTGCGACGATGGCGCGACAAGGGCAAAGGCTCCGCGATACCCTTTGCGATCGCCGGTGATGCCCTGGGCTTTTTCCGCTGCTGTTCGCGACTTGTGGGAATTGAGCACATAAATGCGACACATTGGGCAAATGTCACCGGAGAAGCCGATATGCTCAACATCGGTAAAGTCATTACCAACCTTTGCCTGGCCCGGTGGCAGAGCGCTGTCAAAGGCCGTATTGCAGAAACGACAACGGCGGAGCTTCCCTTTCAGCAACTCAAGCGGGCGGGCGACAATATCTGAAAGCAGGTGAATCTCAAGGTGTTTACCCTTGTGATCTCTTACTTGCTGTACCGGCGTGTTGCGATCAATCAACCGAATTTCCACTTGTTCTGCAAACACGTGAGCCAGCAGGTCAATATCTGGCCCTCGCTTTTGCAAGGGTAAACCATCCAAATCTACACGATTCTGGAACGTGCTTTGCTTCTTGAGTTCATCCCCTGTTGCCAGAGTCCGGATGTCCAGGTCGCGTAATCGTTGCTCGGCGGCGCTTTGGATGTCCTGCTCCAATTGCCTGACATCCACCGAAAGAAACTGGGGGATACCCATCAGGATGGTGCGGCTGTCCTGGTAAATGGTTAACAGTTCTACCAACGAGATGATACCCTGTTCGAATCGTTCGGCAGTCGGTGGTTCATCGGTCAGGTCAATCACTATCTCAATGTGGCTGCCATTCAAGTCCGGTTTGGCAAGGGGTACCAAGTGCTGAATGACCAGTTCGTCGGAATCTATCTTCAAAATGTATTGATTCGCCAGAGATGCAATTTCTGAGTTGGTAGGCGGGTTAGAGAGTGTAACCTGACTGAAATCAAAGGCATAGCGGACCCGTCTGAAGGGGGGCGACTTGGTTGCCAGTTCTGTTCCGATAGATGTGGCGACTGTTTTCGTCACCACATCCATAAAGGCATTTGCAATGACGGCACGCAGCAGCGCAGTATGGGTGGCAGGTTCGGCTAAAAAAGAAATCTGAATAAAGCGCGCGTTCTTACCAATCGCGACTTGGTCGAATTCACTGTTGACAGTTTCTGGCTCCCCAAGGGAAAAAGCACGCTTATGGCTTGATTGGTGATGCGTTTCTACAAGCCCGGAAGGAACCTCTGTGACATCGGCCCAATTCCTCTCAACACTCAAAGGATCGCCTGGCTTGCTGTTTGGATAGTGAAACCACTTATCCTTGTAAGGCCACCAGAACAGCGGCTTGAACAAGTCGTGCCATAGCCAAGCCACAAACTCATCCCGATTCGTGCTCGCCAGCAGGGCCGTCAACGCTTCGTGGATCGGCAATGAGGCAAAGTTGATAGCGTCGCCTCGCCCGGTTGAGGCGTCCACCGTTCGGGAGATGGGGCCGAAAGCAAATTGATACATGCTACTCTCCTGTGTGTGGGCTGGGAGTCTGATTAAACTTTATCGGAAATAGGACGCGTATGAACGCGGACGAGCGCAGATTTCCCTAAAAAAGATACGTGCTGCGCCACCTGGCGCTATTTCCGATAAAGTTTATTATATTATATCACCATTGCCCCTTCCTGCCAACTCCGCCTCCATCCCCCCAGGCTCTCCAGGAAGAACCCGCTCTGGTTGAAGGCGATGCTCCAGGGGGAACTCGGGCCGCCGCCGGGAAGGCGCAGGCGCAACTCGTAGACCTCAAAAAGGGGCGGAAGGGCCTGGCCCAGCCGAACCGCCTTCGGATGCCGGTCCACCACCCAGGCGACGATTCGCTTCCGGCTCAGAAGACGATTCAGGCGGCGCAACCGAACCCCGGGGTCCGTGCAGACCTCCAACCCTTCCAGAACGAAGACCTCCCCCACGTGTCCCTGAACGGTCTCCTCGGGAGCCTCAAACCAGACCCGGCGAGGTCGGTCCAGCAGTCCCGTGAGCCGGAAGTACCCGTAGACGCCCAGCAGGTCGTCCGGGTCCGGCCCGATGAGTCGGGCGTACCGCCGCTCCACCGCCACCTCCTCCGGCCAACACCCCTCCAGGTCGTCCAGAATCTCCCTGAACTCTTCTTCCGAAAGTTCGGAAAAGACCCCCCGCCGCAGGAGGAACATCAGGTCATAGCGTTTGATGGGACAACCGGGGTCGGTCTCCCGCTCGTCCACGATGGCCGCGTCCAACCCGCTCCCCCGGAAAGTCAGCAGGGGGGCCAGGATGCGCTCTTCCTGGTACCGGCCGTAGAGGGCCCATCCCCGACCCTCGGGGGCACCCGTCAGCATCTCGCCCACCCGGACCAGTGCCTCCCGAATCCGGGGAGCGTCGTCGGACATAAAGAGCCGATCCAGGACGTGCGCCCGCGCTGCGCAGAACTCCGCCGGAGCGTGCCGCCGGATGTAGCTCTGGAAGTCCTCCGGAGACGTGTAGGCCTCTTCCAAAAGCCGATAGAGGTCCGCGCGGGCATAGGACCGGCCCTCCTCCAGTTGCCCGGCCAGAAAGTTATGGACGTGCTCCGGAACCAGCGCGATGGCCCAGCAGGGAACGTCGGGCTCCCCTCCCCCGTGGCGCGCGATGCGGCCCAGCCGCTGGATGAACTGGCTGGACGTCCGGGCCTCAAAGAGCAGGACGTCCTTCCTCCGCTCGCCCACGAAGTCCACCCCGACCTCTATGGTGGAAGTCCCCACGGTGATGGGCCGCAGCAGTGCCTCATCCCGTTCCCGGTCGGAACTGAGTCCGTGGACCTCACCCACGGGCCGGTCGGGAAAGCGCTCCCGCAAAGCACACGCCAGGCGGACGGCGCCGGCTACCGAATCCAGAATCGCTACCACCCGCGCGGCAGGATACTGGCCCAGGAACTCCTCTACGGCCGGCAGAAATTCCAGCAGTCTCTCCGGCCCCTCCCAGGCGCTCAGGTCGGCGGGGAGGAGGGTCAGCCGCAGAGGGTGGGCCACCCGGCGCGTCTCGGGGCCTTCGGGGACGGCCTCCCCCGAGATGACTTCCACCGGAAGGCCCAGCCCTTCCAGCATCGGCCGGATGAGGGAATCGGGCGTGGCCGAGGAGAAGATGAAGACGCGGCCGTACCGGGGCTGGAGGGCATGCAGCGTCCCGACCAGAAAAGCTACGTCGGTCACCTGTTTGGCATTGTAGAGGTGGAACTCGTCAAAGACGAAGGCCTGATAGCGGCCCACCAGCGTAAAGAGCCGCTGACCGATGGCCTTCAGTTCCTCCTCCCTCTCCCCGTAGAGGCCGAAGTACAGGCAGAACAGAATGTCCGGATTGGTGAGGACGGTCGGTTCCCAGCGCAGGAGGGTCTCCAGCGCCGGGCCGTGGCGCGGCCGGGCCAGCATTGCGGCCCAGCGGTCCAGTTCCCGGCTGTCTATCCGGAGGAGGTGGGACTCGTCGCGGGGGGCCAGCCACGGCCGCAGGGCGCGCTCCTGGTCTTTGATCAGTTCGTTGGTGGGGTAGACGCCGAGGGCGGGGATGCCCCGCAGAATGGGGACGGCGTAGGCGGCCAGCGTCTTACCGCTCCCGGTGGGCGCGGTCAGAAAGAGGCAGAGGGTCTCCCGGCGCTCCAGCGCTTGTTCCACCCCCTCGCAGACGCGCTGCTGGTACTCGTAGGGGCGCAGGCTACCCAGCCAGGGACCCTCCGCCAGGCGATAGGCGACGGGCTCCAGGTGGATGGTACGGACGTTCATCGGGTCTTCCTACGGCCTCTCTTCGTCTTGGGCATCCGGGCCAGGAAGCGCATTCGCGCCGGAAGGGCGACCGCGTCGTCGGGCCCGAAGCGGGCCTCGTAGCAGAGCTCGTCCTCAAAGCGGGCCCGGGTCAGCAGGCGGGTGGGCCGCCCCGCCGCCACCACGTCGCAGACGACGGGGTCGGCTTCCAGGTCCCGCCAGTTGAGCATCGCCTCGCAGAGGAAATCCCGCCGCCCCTCCCGAACCTCCCGCGCGGGTTCTGCTTGCAATCGGGCCTTGGCCGGGAACTTCCCCATCCGGACCCGAACAGCCTGCCCGGAGAGGAGGCCCTGGAGGGCGGGCGCGGGCGGTAGCCGGGCCGCGTCGTGGACCAGCAGGTAGAAGAAGAACCGGGACCCCGGCCTCAGCATCCGGGCGAAGCCCCAATCGGGGTATCCGGCCGACTGCCCCCGCCGGAGCACGAAGGACTCTCCGGTGGAGTTCCACTGGACAACCCGATAGAGCGCCCGAAGCGGCGCCGCCGGGGTGAGATAAAGGATCCCGTTCAGCGGGGTCAGTTCTTCCACGTAGTGGGGCTCTTGCGTCAGGCAGGTGTAAGTGTAGGTCTCGCTCCGGCCCAGGCCCAGCGCGTAGGCCAGGGCGTAGTTGTGGAGAAAAGCGCCGGTCTCGTGGACCTTGCCCCGCTCGGTGGTGGCAAAAAAGACGTAGTCCAGAAGTTCAACCGTCACACGGTACACGTGCATCGGGACCTCCGAGAGTGTCCGGAGTCCGAAAGCGATGGAGTGGACTACGGACTGAACGTCGCCGCCTGGGTGTTCAGGTCTCGCAGGAAATGGCTCAGCCGGTCCTCGTCCCGGTACAGCGCGCGCACGTCGGTCAGAATTTTCTCCAGGCCCTCCCCGGTGACCAGCGTCAGACGGCCGGGGAGGTCATCGGTGAGCCGCCCGATGACGGCATCGGCGTGCTGCCGGAAATCGGCCAGGGTCAGGCCCTGCACGGCCAGGTCCATCCCGGCGTCCAGAAAGGCGTCGTAGAAGGCCTGGGCGAACTCCAGGTTGGCAAAGAGTTCCACGTCGGAGAAAGCAATCGCCAGGATGTGGTTGCGGACGAAGCCCTGACGGCTTCCCTCTTTGCCGTAGCGGGTGGTGTGCAGGATGTTGCCCAGGACGTAGGCGAACTCGTCGGCGGTCAGGTCCACCGTCGTCTCCACCGCGGGGAGGAAGACACCCGGGATAGTGTAGTCGTACTCGGTGATGGTGCCGGAGGTGTAGGCGGCCTCATCAATCACGTTGAACTTGATGTGCCGCTGCACGAGTTCGTAGGGGCGGACGGAGAAGCAACTATCGGTCATCAGGCGGGCCTTACGGGCCCCTTCACCCTCCACCGCCGCGTAGCCGTAGATGAGACAGTCCGGGCAACGAGTACAGAGCCCTGCAGTCAGGTAGCAATCCTGAACGGGGTTCTTCTCCTTCAACGCCTCCTCCCCGTAGACAACCCGGCCGTCTTTGAGGGCGAAGGGGAAGACGCCGTACTGCCGCAGGAGGGCCTTGCCGGTCCGCCGCTCCGGGGCCACCTGCTTGCGCTTGAACATCACCAGCCGGGTGACCAGCTCGGTGCGGCTCAGCCCGGCGGGGACCTCCTCCACGTCCTGCTGCTCGCCTCCCTCGGTGGTGAAGATGGCGTAGGACTTGGTCTCCCGCAGCAGGATGATGCTGGCGTAGCGGCCCGTGGGCGTGCGGGGAATTTCGGGGACGAAGTAGCGCTCGTAGGGCTTCAGGCTGTCCAGTGTCATGTCAAACCTCCTCTGCGATTTCGGATTCTGGGATCCCGCGTCTCTGTTTGACCTCCTCCCAGTACCGGGAGAGGTTGCGGTCGGTGTAGTAGTAGATGCCGTCGGCGATGGCGTTCTCCAGCCGCAGGAAGCGGGCGAAACTCCCGCCGGCCCGGCCCAGATAGAGTTCGTCCACGACCAGGTCCACGAACTCACCCACTTTTCGGGTCAGTTCCTCGCCCCAGGCATGGACGAAGACCTCGCCGCGCCGGGTCTGCTGGCGCCGTTCCAGCGCCTTCAGCAATGTGCCGGCCGTCTGCTGTTTCAGTTCGGCGATGCTCTGCGCCGACGGCCGTCCCTGGCCGGCGGCCGTTTCCCGGATTTCCGGGATCGTCCGTTGCGCCTGGCGCATAGCGGAGACCGTCTCCCGGAAGACCAGTTCGTACCGCCGGGCCTTGCCGCGTCCGGACATACCCCGCGGCAGGGCAATCTCCAGGCTCTTTTGGGCGATTTTCTCCACCAGGCTCATGAGTTCACCTCCTTGTGCTTCCAGCAGGATTTTGCAGGCCTCGGTCAGGGCCGGGGATGGAGGCCGGTCCAGATTCAACCGGGCGAACTCTTTGTAGAACGTAGCCCCGGCCAGGGGGGAGGTGTTGAACGCCTCCAGCCGCTCGGCGACCTGCTTGTCCCTCGTCGCTCGGCCGGGTGCGCCGACCTCGGCGGTCACGGTCCACAGCGCGGCGCAGAGGTCCAGGGTCCGTTCCAGGCCGCTGTGAGAGCTTTTTTCCCTCCCGTAGAGGCTGACGGCGTCGCCCCGGCCACCGAGGACACGGCGCAGCGCCGGAGGCGGCCCATCCAGTGTGATGGTCGCCTTCAGGTCGGCCGAGTCGGCCACGGGCAGGTAGGGCCGTTCGGTGACGTAGACTTTGCAGCCGGTCAGGCCGCTGAGGACGATGGCCGCAAACAGGGCCTTCGCCCACGCTTCGGTGCGGGTCGCCAGGCGCCCGGGGTCCTGCTCCCGCTCCCTGGCCGCCTTCTCCCAGATGATGAGGTGATAGTGGGGCTGTCCCCGGACCGGCCCTGTCAGGGCCCGCTCGCCCACATAGCCCCGACTGCCCCAACGGGCGATTTTTTGGGCCTCCCGGTCCAGCACTTCCCGTACCGTCTCCATCCAGTCCGGGTCAAAGCTCCGGCGCTCCAGCCACAGGCGAGGCAGGCCGGGGTCGTCTCTCCCGTAGTCCCGCACGGGCAGGTGGGTCACGCGGTGGAAGGGACTGAGCCACTTTTCCCACAGCCGCAGGTGCTCCGGCGTGAAGGAGTAGGTGGGGAGGACGTAGAGGTAGATGCGGTGGGTGTTACCGTAGTCGGCGCCGCGGGGCAATCCCATACCCATCCGTTTGCGCAGGATGAACTCCAGATGGCAGATAGGACACCAGAGGCGGTTGCCCCCCGGCGCTTCCGGGCGGGGCAGGACCCGGTTGGAGAAGACGCGGCCGAAGTCGTCCAGAACGCCCGTCGTCAGTTCCCGTGTGTATTCGCTGCGGCGGTTGCAGAGGGAGCAGACTTTGCCGGTGTGGCCTCGGGTCTTGCGCGCCAGGGCATCCTGTAGCCCGTCCTCTTCCAGAGAGACGGCGGGGGCGAAGGAGAGGCGGAGGTTCTCCCGCAGGTAAGCTTCCAGGTCGGGCCGCAGGCCCAGTTCGGTCGCGACCGCTTCCCGTCCGGCCTGAGTGTCCACCTGCTGGAAGGCCTCCAGGGTCCGGCGGTGCAGGCGGCGCAGGACCTCCTCCGGGGGGAGCGTCTCGGCCGGGCGGTCGGCGAAGTCCGGCCCGCGCAGGAAGTGGTAGGCGATGACCAGGACGTGCTTGCCCAAGCCGCCCTTTGCCCAGATGGTGGCCACCTGACGCAAGTTGTCCGCGTACGGCTGGGCCACCCCGAAGACTCGCAGCAACCAGTCCACGGAGTTCTCCGCCGGATGGAGGGCCCGAAGCAGCGAGTCCACATAGAGCAGGTAGCGCCAAACCCGCGACCAGTGTTCGTTGAAAGTCCGGTGTTCCCGGGGGTCCAGAAGCCGGATGCCCAGCCGTTCCTCCACCGTCTCCCGCCAATGGGTCGGGAGCCCCTGGCGGCCCTCCCGGGCGAGTTTGTCTATCTCCTTCCTGGCCAACTGGGGGTCGGGAGTGGCCCTCAACGTGTCCTCGTAGACGGTTTCCAGGAGGTCCTCGGCGGTGGCGAAGGTGTAGACATAGCGCTCAAAGTCATACTTCTCCGCCCGCAGGGCCGTGCGGATGGTCGTGGCGTCGGTCCCCCGGGCCAGTGACTGGATGATCGCTTCGGCCACGGCGGGGACCAGGCCGTCGGCGACCTCCTCGGCAACCCTGGCCGGCCCCAGGTAGAGGGTGCCGGTGGCGAAGAAAAGGAGCGGGAAGAAACCCGGATTCGCCTCCAGGTATCGGGCGATAGCTTCGTGGACGGCGTTGGTGAGCACGCCTCGCACGTCCCGGAGTTCGTGGAAGTGGAGGGCGAACCGGCCGGGAGGGGACTGGGGGGCGAAGGCCGGCCCTGCCAGGTCGGTCAGATAGCCCTGAAGGGACCGGGCGGCCTCCTCTGGCGTCTGGGAGGAGGCCATCGCGTCGGCGATGCGGACCAGGAGCCAGAGCCGCTGGGCATCGGGGTCGTCCGCCAGCAGGAGGTCGCCATGGCGGGAGCTCCGTTTGTGGACATTGGCGGCCCGCAGGAGATGGTCGCCGACGGTTCCCGCGAAGCCCTCCAGCCCCAGTGCCCGGTACTCCTCCCGCAACCGCTCCAGGGGGAGGTCAAACTCCGAGAGGCTTCCCCGCTCTACCTCCCGGTCCTTATGCACCTCGTGGACCGTGTAGAGGGCCAGCGCTTTCCGGAGGACGGATCCGTCCAGGCGGGAGGGCGCGACGTTCTCCCGGGCGATGAACTCTAAGAGCCGGGCCAGGGCAAAAACGCCGTTGACGATGTGGGTGAAGTGGGATTGTTCGGAGAGATGGGGATACTCGGGCCCGCCCTTCACGAGAACCAGGTGGTACGCCCGGCGCCACATCGCGGGGACCACGGTCTCCACATAGTCGCTCAGGATTTCGGCTATATCGGACTGGGTCAACACGGTTTCCTCCCGAACTGATCTCCGATCAATCAATCTTATTTTACACCGAATTCACCCCCACAACCGTGGGGGTATCAAGGAATCTCGCCGTACCATTTTGCCATTTCTCTCACCACCCGCCGCATTTCGGCCAGGAGTTCCGGGCCGCCCAGGACCCGACAGCCCGCGCCATACTGGAGGAGCCGCTGGACGGCCCAGAAGAGGTTTTGGGTCTCCCCCCGCACGACGGCGCTTCCGTCCTCCCGCTGCTCCACCCCGTGGACGGTGATTTCGGGGTGGCGCGTGACGCCCAGCCGGGCAATCTCCGGAGCCAGTTCGTAGACCACCGGGTAGGCCCGGCCGCGCGGGAGCATGGGCGGGATCACGTCCGGCAGGAGGCGCAGGCGCCGGATACGGCCGACGCGGTAGTAGAGGTACTCCTGGCACTCTGTGACGCCCTGAGGGCCCGAGATATTCCGACACCAGCCGTAGAGATAATAATGGCCCCGGCCGGGGTCAAAATAGACCCGTACCGGGGCCACCTGATGCCGACGGGGAGCACCGTCTTCGTACTGGGGCGAGAGGTAGTCAAACTCCACCCACCGCTTTTCTGCCACCGCCCGCTCCAGGCGAGCCATCGCCTCCGCCGGGATTTCGTCTTCGTCCCGCTGACGCAGGTCCATCTCCAATCCCTCTCGGTACCGGGCGACCGTTGGAGCTCGTCGGTGCCCGAGATAGAAGACGATGCGGTTCAGGAAGGCGTGGACCTCGTCATAGTAAGGAGACTCTTCGTCAAATATCCGACCCAACCAGGCCATCGTCCGGAGGTCTTCATCGGGAAGGTCCAGCAGAGGGGTCCACAGGGAGTAGATAATGTATCCTTTTTCCTGGCGGGAGTACCGGAGTTCTACCCCCAGACGCTCCCGAATCCGGGCCAGGTCGTTTTCCAGCCGCCGGCGAAGGGCTTTCCCTCCCGCCTCCCCGTAGGCCTCCTCCCCGACCTCCCGGCAGACGGCCTCCACCAGTTCTCTCCAGGTGGCGGGGCCCCGCTGGACGCGCCGGATGATGGCGAGACAGCGAGAGATGACCAGCCAGGTGCTTTCCCGGATCCTTTGGGCCATAGGATTGCTCCTCTCCTGTGCCTTTCTTCCCAAACCCTATGACCGAGGCGCTCACGAACAGAGGGATTTGGCGGGGGAAAGAGTAAGGGGAGGTTACGGCAGATGGCGCTTCGGGCGAGCAATGTCATTACGAGCGGAGCAAAGCGACCGGATTGTATGGCCTACCCCTGTCCTTTTCTCGGGGGGAACGGTGGATCAGGCTGGGGCGGCAGGATTCGAACCTGCGGATGACGGATCCAAAGTCCGTTGCCTTACCGCTTGGCTACGCCCCAAAACAGCTTCATATGTATCTTACCACACCCACCCCAAACGCGCAACTCCCGACTTTCAACGTCCCAGAGCAGCCCTCACCCCCCACAGTCGCCGCAGCGGGGCCGGGAGGAGGGAGCCCAGCGTCTCCCGCTCGCGGGGGGTGAAGGCCCGCAGCCCGACCAGCAGCAGGGGGTAGGCCAGCAGCGCGGCCGCCAGCGCGGCCGCGGGGCTCCAGCGGGCCACCGCCGCCGTCAACGCCGCCGCCCCCAGGCCCGCCCACATCAGCCGCCCCAGCGTCTGCCACCAGCCCACCGGCCCCGCCTGCCGCTCCATGTCGGCGCCGAAGAGGACCGCCAGCAGCAATTCCCCGGCGACCAGAATCCAGGCCGAGGCGACGTAACTGTAGCGCGCCGTCAGCAGGAGGTTGGCCACAACGGTGAAGGCCACCCGCGCGCCGGAGGCCAGAAAGACGTACCGTTGCCGGTTCAGCGCGATGAGGACGTAGTTGGTCAGGCTGTTGAACCAGCCGAAGAGGACCGACCAGACCAGGAGCTGCAGAGCTACCGCGCCGTGGGGCAGGAAGGCCGAACCGCTGAGAAGCCCCACCAGCGGCGTCGCCAGGAGCGAGACCAGAATCGCCGTCGGAAAGGCGACGGCCAGGAGGACCTTGACGGAGAGCCGGTACGCCGCCCGCAACGCCTCCCGGTCCTCCATCGCCAGCCGGGCCACCACCGGGAAGACCGCGATGGTGAAGAACGAGGGGATGATGTTCAGCGCGTCCACCCATTTGCGGGCCGCGTCGTACCAGCCCACGACGGCGTCTCCCTGCAGCCGCTGGAGGAGGACGACGTTGGCGCCGGGGAAGAGGGCCTGCAGGAGCAGGGAGAGCATCAGGGGCCAGGAGTCGGCGAGCATTTTCCTCACCCCTCCCCCGCCGCCTTCGGCGGCACCCCCTCCCCTCTCCTGACCTCTGGTCACGAGAGGGGCGGGGGGATACAGCACCCGGTAGGCCAGGACGCCCAGGACGGCCAGGGTGCAGAAGTTGGTCACGATGGAGGCCCCCGCCAGGCCGACGATGCCCAGCCCGCCCACCAGCACCAGGACCCCCAGCGTCACCTTGATGAGGGTGGTGACGGTCTGGATCGCGGCGGGGTATTCGTGCTTCTCGTGGCCCCGGAAGAGCGCGGCCAGGCCGTAGGCCAGGCTCCCCGGCAGGAGGCCCAGGTAGAGGAGCACCGTCGCCCAGATTGTCTCCCGCGCCAGGGGCGCCTCCAGGGATTGCCAGGCCGCCAGGAAACCGCCCAGGAGCGGGAAGGTGCCCACGAAGAGCAGGAGCCGCAGCCAGCTGGTGCTCCAGAAGAGGTCCCACGCCCGCTCCCGCTGCCGGGCCACTTCCCGCATCAGGTACATGTCCAGCCCGAAGTTGGCGATGATGTCAAACCAGAGGTAGATGTTGACGGCGGTGGCGTAGCGCCCGTTCCCCACCGGCCCCAGGATGCGGGCCATCAGCGCCGCGAAGGCCATCTCTATCGCCCGGTTGAAGAGGTTCAGGACAATGGGGGCCAGGGAGTTCTTCGCCACCCGCCGGACGGTATCCGCCTCGTCCGTCTCCCGGTAGAAGAAGCGCCAGAGGTAGAGGCCCACCAGGAACAAGAGGACCATCCCGGCGACGAAGGTAATGAAGGCGCCGATTTTGACGCTGTTGGGGCTATATTTGAACCGCACCGTCCAGGCCCCCGACTCCAGGTAGACGGCCCGGAAGTTGCCGTTGGCCCGGCAGATGGCGATCTCCCGCTCCGCGTCCTCTCCGGCCCCCTGGGGGCGGACGAAGGCCCGCCAGCCCGGAAAGTAGCTGTCGCCCAAAACCAGCCACGACGGCTCAGAGACCGCCACGTCCACCAAAACTTCGTTCAGCGTGTAGCGGGTGACCGTCTGGGGGACGGGGTCGGCGGGTCGGGGGGACGACGTGGCCGGTTCGCAGCCCGCGTCCAGGACGAGGTAGTGGTGGACGTCGTAGGTGCGGAGGGCTTCCGCCACGTCCTCCGCGAAGACGGCGGCGAAAGCCGGAAGGGTGAAGGCGCGGGGCAGGACCCCCAAATTCTCGTAGACCCGCACCGCCCGGTCCTGGTAGACCAGCCGGTACTTGGCCGGGTTGGGAATCTCCACCTCGGTGAGGATGTACTTGACGTTGAGCATGTCCAGCAGGGGGCTATCCAGGGCCGACCAGGTCCGCAGGGAGGCGATGCGGTTGTAGGGGAGTTCGTCCTGGGGCTCAATGAGCGCCATGTAGTCGGCGTACTGGGCGGGGAAGATGGAGTCGTACCCGGCGACGGTCTGGAGGTCGTAGAGCATGCCGGAGTTGGCGTTCATCGTCTTGGTGGTGCCGGGCGGGGTGAAGGTGGCGTAGCGCCAGAGGGAGGTGTCCTGCCGGAGGAACTCCACCACCGGCGGGGTGTAGTCCAGGAGTTTCGGGTCCACGGCGGGGTTGAAGCCCGCGCCGAAGGCGACGAAATCCACCACCAGGACCAGGACGGCCAGGACTTCCCAGAGGGGAATGCGGCCCCGTTTTGTCTCGTGGCCGGCTCCAAACGGGAGGTAAATCGGGCACTGGCTGACCCGCAGGACGATGCCGGTGGCGGTCAGCAGGAGGCCGAAGAGCGCGACCCAGCGGAACTCGTAGGAGTAGAAGGCCCGGTGGTCGGGGAAGCCGGAGGGAGCCAGGGCCAGGCTCCAGAAGGCCCGCTCCACCCAGGGCTCTATGCGGGCGAAGAAAATCCGGCTCAGGGCCAGCCCGACCAGGGTGAGCAGCCCGCCCCAGAAGGCCAGCGCGGCCAGGACCGTCGCCACGGAGGGGTCGGCATCCAGGAGGAGGGGGCGGAGGCGCCGATTGGAAATCGGCCTTTCCGGGCGCTCTCGCGCCGG